>JBDSUW010000207.1:0-36762 GCA_039927535.1 Chitinophagaceae bacterium
CGAAGGCTGTAATCGTACCTGTGCTTTTTGTGCTATCCCATTAATGAGAGGGCAGCATGTGAGTAGGCCAATTGATGAATTGGTAAAAGAAGCTGAAGGCCTGGTAAGGAAAGGAGTAAAAGAAGTAATGCTCATTGCTCAAGAACTTACGTATTACGGTTTGGATATCTATAAGAAAAGAATGTTGCCCGATTTATTAAACCGCTTAGCTGATATAAAAGGATTAGAATGGATTCGTTTGCATTATGCATATCCGTCAAAATTCCCGATGGAGATATTAGATGTGATGCGGCAACGGGATAATATTTGCAATTATCTGGATATGCCTTTGCAACATGCAGCTAATAATATGCTGGCAGCTATGAAGCGACAAATAACAAGAGAAGAGATGGAAGACTTAACAGCAGCCATCCGTGAGAAAGTACCCGGCATTTGTTTACGTACAACATTGATTGCTGGCTTCCCCGGCGAAACGGTGGATGATATTGAAGAACTGAAAGAATTTTTAATAAAGCAAAGATTTGACCGTGTAGGTATCTTCACTTACAGCCACGAAGAAGGAACCAGCGGCTTTGCCTTAACGGATGATGTGCCGGAAGATGAAAAAGAAAGAAGAGCACAGGATGTAATGGAAGTGCAGCAGGAAATTTCTTTTGAACTCAACCAAGAAAAAATAGGAAAGACCTTCAAGACGCTAATCGATAAAAAAGAAGCAGGCCGTTACTTGGGCCGTACAGAATTTGATTCAGTAGAAGTTGATAACGAAGTCGTTATTCATTCCAAAAAGAAACTACCTATTGGCGAATTCGTTAATGTAAAAGTTACAAAAGCTTACGATTATGATTTGGAAGGGGAAGTGGTTACTTAGCCATTATCTATTGCTCTTTCAATGTTTCTGTCAGGCATCAACCACATAATATACACAATTAAAATAAGCAGGCCGGATAAAGCAGGATGAATCAATGCTACAGGAATGGCAAGTATATTAAACACATTTGATAACATCCCTTTCTTTGTTTGCTTCTGTAAAACTTTTTGTAACCCTTCGTTATCCGGATTGCATTTTTTTATTACAGTCAAAAGAATATAATAAGCAATGCCATTTAAACTTGCAAGTATTGCATATGTCATTACTGTGTTTTGTTCAAAATGATTTTCTCCCATCCAGGCAGTTGCGAAAGGTATTAATGAAAGCCAGAATAATAAATGAAGGTTTGCCCATAGTATTCCGCCCCTCACTTCTTTGATGGTATGTAGCAAATGATGGTGATTGCCCCAATAAATTCCGAGGTTAATAAAACTGAATACATAGGACAAAAAAACCGGCCATAGTTTTTCCAATGCTGACCAACTGGCTTCATGTGGCACTTTCATTTCAAGTACCATAATCGTAATGATAATGGCCATCACACCATCGCTAAATGCTTCAACTCTTGTTTTAGTCATAACACAATATTAATAAAATCCTTTCTTTCCTGTCATTTCTTGGAGAACCCAAATCTGCGAAGCAGATAATTTGTATTTGACCTCCCCAAACCCCTCCAAAGGAGGGGCTTTAAGTCGTTTATAGTTTTAATTTTCATTCCATCTTCGAAGCAGATAATCTGCCTGCCGGCAAGCAGGTCTGTGTTAATCTGTGCAATCCCCGCCTGAATAACTCAGTCGGGCAGGTGTGGCTAACCTGTATTCATTGCCGAAAGCAATCATTCGTATTCAATTTCCCTTATTCGTGTCAATAGTGCAATTCGTGGCCAACCGAAATCTGCGAAGCAGATAATCAGTATTCGACCTCCCCAAACCCCTCCGAAGTAGGGGCTTTAATACTCTGCTATTTATAATTTTCTTACTGCGAGTAAAAAAAATGCTGTTCCAATATGATTCACCTGCGAAGCAGTTAATCTGTGGCTAACCTATATTCATTGCCGCAGGCAATCCTCTTTTTCGTGTCATTTCGTGGCAAACCTGTATTCTCATTGCCGCAGGCAATCCTTATTCAACAAAGTTCAATAAAATCCATATCTTAAAAACTCAAACAACACCACATGGTCAGCATTCAAACAGTCCGAAAACTTGCCCTCGCATTTCCTGAAACGGACGAACATCCACACTTCGAACGAAAGGCTTTTCGTGTAAAAAAGAAAATATTTGCCACACTATCAGAAAAAGACAAATCAATAAACCTAAAACTAACTTTAGAAGACCAATCTGTTTTTTCTGCCTTTGATAAAGAAGTTATTTACCCTGTCGCTGGCGGCTGGGGCAGGATGGGATATACTACTGTTAATCTAAAAAAAGTAAATCTTGCTATGTTCAAAGATGCATTAACGGTAGCTTACTGCACTGTGGCCCCCAAAACCCTGGCTGAAAAATATTTTCCCCGTTAGACAATAACATTATTCTTCTTACTCCTTTTAATCACCATCAAAAAACCATTATCTTAGACCACAAACCTCAAATTTCTTACATGGCCGATAACAAAAACGTTTTTCTAAACAGAGATCTTAGCTGGCTTAGTTTTAACCAACGTGTGCTGATGGAAGCTGCTGATAAATCTGTTCCGCTCTATAGCCGCATATCTTTTCTATCTATTTTTTCATCCAACCTCGATGAATTCTTCAGGGTGCGGATGCCTTCTATATTTGCGTTAACAAGTATTCAGGCCAAAAAAACTTCTATACGGGAAGAATATCCAAAGAACCTGGTGCAGTTGGTGCAGACAGAAGTGCAAAAACATCTTACAGAATTTGGCAGCATATTAAAGAACCAGATATTGCCCGAGCTAAAGTTTAACAATATTCGTTTGTATTACAACGAGCCCATCCGGCCTGAGCATATGGAATCGTCAAGAGAATATTTTCTTTCCAAAGTATTATCATTCTTGCAGCCCGTTATTTTAAAAAATGATAACCAAACGAGTATATTTCTGGAGAACAATGCACTTTATTTTATCATTGATCTGGAATCGAATGATGAACCTGGCAAGCATGAATACGGTTTGCTGAACATTCCTTCATCCAATCTTCCCCGTTTTTCGGAGCAGGCCATGGTGGGTGATGATCATTATATTCTATTTCTCGATGATGTAATCCGGGAAAATCTGCAGGAAGTATTTCCTGTTTTCACCATACATGGTGCATGGAGTATAAAACTTACCCGGGATGCAGAAATGAACATCGAAGACGAATTCATCGGCGACATTTCAGATAAAATAGAAAAGCAATTGGTGAAAAGAGAAGCCGGTAACGCCACAAGATTGTTGTACGATGAATCCATGTCTGCCGGAGCAAAAGATTTTATTCAAGATTACTTTGGCCTGCGCAGTGAAGAAATGTTGGCTGGTGGCCGCTATCATAATTTGAAAGACCTTGGCAGCCTGCCCAATCCGCAAAAAGGAAAACTATCGCATCCTTTCTGGCCTTCGGTAGCACATCCAGGGTTCGACAATCAACATTCCATCTTTCATAGCATCAGCGAAAGTGAAAAATTGTTGCACCTGCCATATCATTCTTACAATTACATACTGCGTTTCTTCAACGAAGCAGCTATCGACCCCGCAGTAAAAGAAATTTACATTACACTATATAGAGTTGCTGCCGATTCGCATATCGTTAATGCACTCATTAGCGCAGCCAAGAATGGTAAAAAGGTAACCGTGTTTGTAGAACTCAAAGCTAGGTTTGATGAAGCCAATAATATAAAATGGAGTAAGCAGATGAAAGCCGCCGGTATCAAGATCATCAACAGCATACCGAGTTTAAAAGTGCATGCCAAGGTAGCACTCATAAAAAGAACGGAGGGCAAAGACTGGAAAAATTATTCCTTCATGGCCACTGGTAATTTTAATGAAGCCACTGGACGTTTCTATACCGACCATGTACTTTTTACCAGCGATAAGGAAATGGGGTTGGAGTTGCAATGGCTTTTCGATTACTTGCAAAGCCGCAAGCAACCAGCAGACTACATGAAGATTCCTTTCAGGCATTTACTCGTCTCTCAGTTCAACATGATAAAACGGTTTGAAAAACTAATAGATCGGGAAATCAAAAATGCAAAAAAGGGAAAACCTTCTGGCATCATCATCAAGCTAAATAATCTTCAGGAGCGGCCTATGATAGAAAAACTCTACGAAGCCAGCCGTGCCGGGGTAAAAGTGCAGTTGCTTGTTCGGAGTATTTGCAGCCTCGCAGCAGGAGTAGAAGGGCAGAGTGAAAACATTACCGTCACCAGAATAGTAGACCGCTATCTCGAGCATGCAAGAGTATTCGTTTTTCACAACAATGGCGACCCGAAATATTACATGGGCAGCGCCGACTGGATGAACCGAAACCTGCACAGCAGAGTAGAAGTTATCTTTCCGGTGTACGATAAAGCAATGGGCGAAGAACTAAACGCCATACTGCAATTGCAACTAAACGATAATCGCAAAGCCGTGTATGTAAATCCAGCACTCGATAACCAGCGCATCCGCAACGATCATGCATCACTCGCCGCACAAGAAGCTATTTATGAAATGGTGAAGAAGGGAGCGGAGAAAGTTGAATAATTTCATCCTGATCCAAGTCGTGTCCTGTCTTACTCTATGAGATAACTTTCCGAATTAAGTTCGGGACAAGCTGTACCTTGGTATGACAAATACTAACCACTTTGATTCATTGCGCCATTGTGAGAAACAAAATGCCTTCCCGTCTTCATTTCTTCCCGGCTATACCTTCCTTCGTTTCTAAATAAAAATGGTACCTTCCTCAAAAACCATAACTATGCGATTATTATTACTTCTTTTTGGTATTCTGCTATTACAATCTGCCACTGCACAGGTGTTAATTAAAAATGTAAACGTTGTAGATGTAGAAAGCAAAAAGATTCTTGCAGGTTACAATGTGGTGGCACTGGAAGGGAAGATAGTATCTATAGATAAAGACAAAATGTACAAACTGCCCGATGGCACCGAAGTAATAGATGGCAGTGGTAAATATTTAATGCCCGGTCTTGTGGATGCTCATGTGCATTTTTTTCAAAGTGGCGGCATCTACACCCGGCCGGATGTTATTGACCTGCGAAAGTATAAACCACACAGTGCCGAATTGGATTGGGTGCATAATAATATGGAAGACTTTCTGCGCCGCTATAGCAGCATCGGCATTACATCGGTAATTGATGTGGGTGCATCGTTTAATTTTTTATCGCAGCGGGATAGTTTTACTACAAAGACATATGCTCCGCTGATAAGGATGACAGGACCTTTGCTTACTACCTATATTCCTGAACCGTATAAGGGTTTGCAGGGTGAAGCTCCTTTTGCCATAATGGAAACTGAAGCAGGAGTTCGCCAATCGGTAAGAGATCAGCACCCATTGAAAACAGACTTTATAAAGATATGGTACATCGTACTGGATAGTGATCTGGAAAAAGGAGCCAGAAAAAATTTACCCTTAGTAAAAGCTGCAATAGATGAAGCACATAAAAATAAATTGAGAGTGGCGGTGCATGCTACACAACGCATTACTGCGCAACTGGCAGTTGAAGCCGGTGCAGACTTTTTAGTACATAGTGTAGACGATGAAATATTAAGTAATGAATTTGTACAACTGTTGAAGAAAAGTAAGACAGTGCTTTGTCCTACCATAGTAGTTGTTGGCAATTATGATAAAGCATTGGGCGATACGTATCATTTCAGCACTCATGAATTGTCGGTTGCTAATCCTGTAACGGTTGGCTCCATACTTGATTATCCGCTTCCGGATTCAGCATTAGCTGCAAAGTATATTGCTGGAATAGGCTCTCCCTTACAAAAGAAAGCAGGACAAAGAACAGATTCTATAATGATGGTAAATCTTAAACTATTAATTGACGGTGACGTAACGATTGCAACAGGAACAGACGCTGGTAATATTGGTACGCAACATGCCTCGTCTTACTTTGAAGAATTGAAAGCTATGAAGCAGGCAGGCATGACCAACTGGCAAATACTCGAAGCTTCAACAATCAATGGAGCAAAAGCAGTAGGAGAAGAAAAGCAATGGGGCAGCATAGCAAAAGATAAACTGGCGAATATGTTGGTGCTTTCAAAAAATCCACTGGATGATATTGCTAACTGGCAAACGATTGAATGGGTGATCAATAAAGGAGTGCCGATGAAGCCTTCTTCTTTTGTACAGCATACACCAGCAATGCTTGCTCAGCAACAACTGAATGCCTATAATGCTCATGACCTTGAAGCTTTTCTGGAACCGTATGCAGAAGACGTGGAGATATATAACTTTCCTGACAAATTGGAGATGAAAGGGAAAGCAGAAATGCGAAAAAATTATCAGTTCATAACTCAAGTGCCTAAGTTGCATTGCAACTTACTCAATCGTATTGTACAAAGTAATATGGTAATAGACCAGGAAGAAGTATTTGGGTTTGGTGAGAAGCCGGTCTATGCCGCTGCCATTTATATAATTGAAAATGGAAAGATCAAGAAGGTTTATTTTAAGCAATAAAGAATAGAGAATTGTGAATAAGCAATGGGGCGATAGTGAATTGGCGAATCTCTTTTTTGCGGTTTCCTTATCTTTTTTGCAACTGAATAAAATTGAAGTATAAAAAATAACTCAATGTATATTTTACGGGTATTATCTTTTAAGTAGTAAAATAAAAAAATCAGATTCTATGAAGAATCCGATTTTTTTGTTTAGAAATTAAACTATTTAATTGATAAGCACATTGCCGGCAACAATCCGTTTACCGTTTTTATCAATTAATACAATGGTATAGATACCTGCACTGTGTTTGCGGATATCAACATCCATCCGTTGGTAAGTAGTACTGATGTTATAAAATTTGCTGTACACTACTGCCCCTTTCGAATCAATAATGTTCATGGTGAAAGAAGAGTTTGGCGTACTGTAATAACTAACCTGGAACTGTCCATCGTTAGGGTTTGGCATAATGAACAACTTAGCTGTAACAGAGTCGCCTATTACAATTACATTGGAAGTGTTGGTACAACCTCCTGCATTGGTAGCCGTTAATGAATAGCTGCCCAATTCATTAAATGTTATTGGTAATGAAGGTCCGGTAGCACTGTTTAATACGTTAGATCCTCTCATCCAGGTGTACGTATATGAACCGGGTGGTGTTACAGTTGCGGTAATTGTTGTTGTTAGACCTGGGAACAGTTTAGTATAAGGAGCCGCAGTTAATGTTATTGTTGGTTTTGGACTGACCGTTACAGTAGTAGCTGAAGAAGTTGTAAAACAACCGTTGCTATTGGTAACTCTTACGGTATAAGCACCAGAAGCGGCAGAAGTAGATACAGTAATAGCTTGTGTAGTAGCACCATTGCTCCATAACCAACTGCTGCCTGCAGATGCTGTTAAAATAATACTACCTGGTTCACAGAATGCTAATGGTCCGCTAGCACTAATCGTTGCTATTGGTAAAGAATTTACAGTAACTGTTATGGGTGATGAAATACTGCTACAAGTTCCGTTTGTTACTGTTACAGAATAGTTGTTTGTGCCTAAAGTATTTACAACTATGAATTGCGTTACTGCACCATTACTCCATAGATATGATGTTCCGGAGTTAGCTGTTAATGTTACAGATCCACCTTGGCAAAAAGTAGTTGGCCCACTAGCATTAATAGTGGCTGGAAGTACTGAGATAATAGTTAAAGTTACTGCTGTTCTTGTTGCACTTTCGCAACCAGTAGTTGTGTTTCTGCTTGCAGCATGATAAGTAATTGTACCCGTAGAATTAAGTGTTGGGCTTCCAACAACTGTTCCACCTGTTGCAGCATTATACCATATTATAGTATGTCCTGCAGGCACAGTCGCAGTTGCAGAAAGAGTAGTTGTGGGAGCGCCGGCACAAACTGTTTGAGACTGGTTGCCACCTGTCATTGGGGCAGCCACTCCTGCACTGTTAACAATGATTGCAAGTGAAACGGTCGCCGTTTGGCAAATTCCATTAGAGGCAAACACGGAAACATTACCATTGGTGCTGCCAGCAGGATAAGTAATTGTAATAGCACTTGTTCCTTGTCCGCTGGCAACTACTGCCCCAGGAGGAGCTGACCAGGTATAACTGGTTGCACCAGCCACAGTAGCAACATTATAAGGCACATCATTTGTTGCTCCGCAAATATTATTACTTCCATTAATTGCTCCTAAAGTTCCTAATCCACCTCCGGCAATTGAAACAACCGCATTTACAGCATTCGATCTTTCACTAACTGCTCCCGTTGTATTGTTTTTCGCCACATGAGTAAACCAAAGACTTGCTCCCGGTGTAAGACCAGAAACAGTAAAGGATGTGCCGGCAATATCCGATGCAATTAAAACATAAACACCTGTTGCAGCATTCAGCATATAAATATCATAATGTGTGGCATTGGTTACTGCAGCCCATGAAAAAGATACTTGGCCGGCATCACATCCTGGAGATCCTACTGACAAACTAGACGGAGTGCCTATAATATTAAACGTAGCATCACTAATATCTGTAACGGCACCACTGCTTATTCTTATAAGAGCAGTAGAAGTATTCGCCGCTGGTACATTCCACGTAAACCTTGTAGTGATAGCAGGAACTGAAGAAGAAATAATAGTCCAGTTAGTACCGTTATTAAGCGAATATTCAACTGTTTGATTAGCGGATATACCAGCATTATCCCAGGTAATAACCTGATTGCTACCCGGACTTAATTTTTCGCCCCCATTGGGATAAATTATTTCTATGTTTTGCTGTTCAATGATCCAGGTAAGTGAATACTGTTGGGTAGGACCCATTGCCACAGAAGTACCATTTACTTTTAATGTGTATGAACCGCCCACAGGGTTATCAATTGTTACTTGTTCTATATTACTATATGTATCAACACCTCTTGTAGCAATTAATGCAGGATTAATTTTATCAAGTATCCAGGGTAAGGTGGTGGTAGCACCGTTGATAACAGTTAAATCTAAGTCGTTAACTAAAGCTACATCAGCATTTGCTGCACCAGCTGGATCATTCCAGGTAAGCATTACGCTTAATCGAACTGTACCAGCAGGTACTGTTATGTTCACATCGTTTGCATTGCCCAGTGTAATACTGTTAATGGCATAACGGTTCTCCTCAAGTATCCTTACAGCAGCCAATGCGTTCATACGACCAAAGCCATACGTATAATCTGGTTCAGGGTTTCCAAGGTCTTCGGCGCCATTACAGATTATATTTTTTATTAAGGAAGAAGGAGGAAGTGCATCTGCATTTAATTGTTTGTATCGTTGATATAATAAGGCAGCAGTACCAGCAACACCAGGAGTTGACATAGAAGTTCCACTGGCAGTAGCATAACTGTTGTTAGGAACCCAGGTAGAAAAAACACTCGTTCCCATTGCACTTATCTCTGGCTTTATGCGGCCATCTCTTACTGGTCCGCGGCTGCTCGAGCCTGCAATAGCTTCGTTAGTAGTTACATTCGATACAACAAGATTATTTTTAGCAGATTTACCACTACCTGTTATAGTATTAAAACCACCAGCACAAGAACCACCAGCGTTACCTGATGAATGTACATGCAGATGAGAAGGGAAATTATTGAGATTGATATCTGTATTACGGCTCCGGGCATCATATGAAAGTAAAGGATCGGTTGACAGACTGCATGTAGGAGTTTCGGTAGAACCGTATGAGTGATTACTTACTAAAAGATTTTTGGCAGGAATCTGTACAGCCATTTCTGCCTGTATATCAGTATTGAAATCCCAATTGTACAATCTTGCATTGGGCGCCATTCCTTTTGCAATGGGGTTTACCAAACCTTTACCCGTCATGATACCAGCAACATGTGTAGCATGGTCTGAAACTGCACCGGCCCTTTCAATCGTTACTCTGCCAGGTGGAGAAAAATCAAGATGAGATATGTTGATTGAACCACCATCCCAGATTCCCATATTAATCCCATCACCATTAAGATTGCGAACACCTTCTTGTAATATGTTTACACGATGCAATGTGCGGCCTGGTAAATTTTCTAATTTATCGGGGGGAGAAATGGGTTCTACCCATTGTACAAATGAAAGTCCAATCAAACTGTTCACTGAACTTTGTGGTACACGGATAGTAAAACTTCTGAATACCTGGTTATCGACTATTATGATTGCCCCAATTGCTTTTAATGAAGATTCAATTGTAGCTGCATTTATTTTTTCATACGTTACTACAGTCATATCCACTGTGCCAAAGGATTTGATGGCATGCGATGGATAATTACCAGCTACTATTTCAGACCGGGTTTTTTGTGCAGCAGAAAACTGTAATATACTGCGGATACTAAAAGCTTTTAAATTATTAACATCCATTGATGCAGGCACTGTTGCTGTATATGCCATATTTGGAATATACTCTTCCAGCGTAATGCCAGCTGCTTTTAGTTTGGATTTCATTGCTTCATCCGGCAAAGAGTAAAACTGAATAGTTAGATAATGTTTGTTGCCAAACAAACTGTTTTGAAAAAGAGCTGAACTTTTTGATAAGGTATTTACATTTTCAACTGGAGTTATATTGCCGGAGTTCAGCAATATTGAATAATCATTTTTTTGCTGAGCAAATAACATTCCCGGGAGAAGAAGAAAAATCAATAAACGGCATATAAGGGTAAAAAATGTTTTCATATTACAGATTTCGTTTTTAAAGGTACTAAAGATAAAGAAAATGCTTATTGGAAAATCCCTTTATTGAAAGTGGGTTCAGCTGCAGATTAATTTTAAGCTTTGAACAGAAATTATTGGCTATTTGAACAGAATTTTGTTGGTATGTATAACAAAAGATTGAAAACCCTATCTTTATTTTCATTTAAAAAAATAAATATGTCATTTGAATGGAAAGGAGTTTTTCCTGCATTAACCACAAAGTTTACAAAAGACGATCAATTGGATCTGCCTTTATTTGAAAAAAACCTTGAAGTACAATTAGCAGCAGGTATTCATGGTGTTGTATTGGGAGGAACACTGGGTGAAGCAAGTGTGCTGACAACTGCAGAGAAAGAAGAGCTGGTGAAATTTTCGATTAAGAAAGTAAACGGAAAAATTCCCGTCATCATCAATATTGCAGAGGGTTCAACAAAAGAAGCACTGCTTCAGGCAGCATTGGCGAAAGAATGTGGAGCACAAGGTTTGATGTTATTGCCACCGATGCGATACAAAACAGATCACAGGGAAACTGTTACATATTTTAAAACAATTGCTGACAGTACAGATCTTCCTGTTATGATCTATAACAACCCTGTTGATTATAAGATTGAAGTAACATTGGATATGTTTGATGAATTACAATCCTGTAAAAATATTACTGCAATAAAAGAGAGCACAAGAGATGTTTCCAATGTTACAAGATTAAAGAATCGTTTTGGCGACCGGTTTAAAATTCTTTGTGGTGTGGATACAATTGCAATGGAAGAATTATGCCTGGGTGCTGATGGCTGGGTGGCAGGTTTGGTTTGTGCCTTCCCGGCGGAAACAGTTGCTATATATAAATTAGTAAAAGCAGGCAAGATAGCAGAAGCAACATCTATCTATCGTTGGTTCATGCCTTTATTGGAGTTAGACATTCATCCTAAATTAGTGCAGTATATAAAATTAGCAGAAGCCCAGGTTGGAATTGGCAGCGAATTTGTAAGAGCTCCACGATTAGTTTTAGAAGGAGAGGAGAGAGAAAGGGTTTTGAAAATAATTAATGATGGAATTGCGGCAAGACCATCACTTTGAATTTAACAATAACAAACATTCAGTAACAAATATTAGAAACACAATGTTCAACGACACAACTATAGAAGAAATTGATATAGTCATGCAAAAGGCCTGGGAAGCATTTCATATATATCGGAAAATGAGTTTGAAGCAAAGAGCTGATTTTATGAAAGCAATTGCTCAAGAATTGGAAGCTTGTGGTGATGAATTATTAGAAGTGGCAATGAGTGAAACGAATCTGCCCATTGCAAGATTAAGGAATGAAAGAGCAAGAACAATGTACCAGCTTACTTCTTATGCGGATGCCTGTGAAAAAGGAGATTGGCTAGAAGCAAGAATTAATACGGCCGTTACTGATACTACGCCTCCAAAACCTGATATCCGAAAAATGCTGGTACCACTTGGCCCTGTTGTTGTTTTTGGTGCAGCAAACTTTCCATTTGCTTACTCAACTGCCGGTGGTGATACAGCCAGTGCCTTTGCTGCGGGTTGCCCTGTTATAGTAAAAGCACATCCCGAACATGCCAAAACGAGTGAGCTAGTTGCAAAAGCAATTTTGAAAGCCGCCGCTGATTCTTATATGCCTGTTGGCATTTTTTCGCATGTTCATGGTGCTTCATTTGAAGTGGGTAAAGCACTGGTGGAGCATCCACATACCAAAGCAGTTGGATTTACAGGATCATTAAGAGGAGGGAAGGCATTGTTTGATGCAGCCAATCAACGGAAAGAACCTATTCCTGTTTTTGCAGAAATGAGCAGCATCAACCCAGTTTTTTTATTACCGGAGAAAATGAAAACTGCCGCTGCTGAAATTGCAACTATGTATGCGGGTTCAATAACATTGGGTGTTGGTCAGTTCTGTACTAATCCGGGTTTAATAATTGGAATTGATAATAGTGACTTGAATATATTTATTGATGAATTATCAGGTGCAATTAAAAAAGCATCACCTGCAGAAATGTTAAACCCAGGCATTTTTAAAAACTATGTTGAACAAAGAGCCAATAGTTTAGCTCAGTCTGATGTTGAAACTGCGGCTGTTTCAGAAATTGAACCGATGATGTATCAGGGTGTGCCCACCATTGCAACTGCAACAGCAGAAGCTTTTATCAATAACCCTTTTTTACACCAAGAGGTATTTGGACCTTATTCATTAATTATAAAGTGTAAAGATTTGCAGGAGATGCTAAACGTAACGAAGCAAATAGATGGACAGCTTACCACCACCATTATGGGAACTGTTAATGATGTAAAGCAAAATGGAACATTAGTAGAAGCGATAAAGAATATATGTGGCCGCTTTATTTTAAATGCAGTGCCAACCGGTGTTGAAGTTTGCGAAGCCATGCAGCATGGCGGGCCATATCCCGCAACAACTGACTCAAGGTTTACATCCGTTGGTCCAGATGCCATTAAAAGATTTGCCCGACCACTATCTTTTCAGAATTGGGAGAATGAATTGTTACCAGATGAATTGAAAAATGAAAACCCGTTGGAAATCTGGAGAACAGTAAACCATGAATTGTCAAAAAATAAGTTAGATTAGTATTAATTAATTTTATCCTTTTTCACATCAGATACTTTTTGGTTAGTCTTCATTTCAAAAATAAAATGACTTTGAGGGTCGCTGTAATGAAATTTTCCTTCGCATATCGCTGTGGCACCAGGCGGATTACTTTTTATTTCACCAATGATCTCATCAGCGGTTACAAAATTTTTGTTGAGGGCTTTTTGTGTCAGCATTTCAATGAACTTACTGGCAAAAGGCGAATGCTGTCCGGGTTTGCCATCTTCCACATACTGTTTGCCTCCGGAAGATATCCCTTTATAAAAACGTTGTTTGGTAGCTAACCTTTTTAATGTAGATAAGTTTTTTGCATCTACTTCTGTGGGTCCTCCACGAAAACTACTGTTATCAAAAAAAGAACCGGCAAAGCAGGCATCAAGGGTTACAAAGATGCGGTTGCAATTGATATTTTTCAAATACTTGCTGCCTAGGTCATTATACGAGAGGTAAGACTTGAAATTCTGATCCTCCACTTTTGAATCGGATGCAACAAGGAATCCCATTTTTATTTTCTCATAGTATAAACCATGTCCGGCAAAAAATATAAACAGCTGGTCGTTGGGGCCATAGTTGATGTCATCCCTGAACTTGCTTAGAATGGTTTCTATTTTGTCAAGTGTCGGGTTTATTACAAGTGTTGTATCAAATCCAAACTCATCCTTCAATACTTTTGCCAGAGCCTTCGCATCATAAATAGGGTTTACCAATTTGTGAAATCCGGGGTCTTTATAAATATCAGTTGCAAACAACAAGGCATAATTCTTTTGTGGACCATTTACATTATCTGCTTCCTCAGTTTCGGAAGTACCAATGTCAACACCTCTTAATGAGGTTACAGCTATACTATTATCAGCCGGTTTTATGGCCGCTTTATTTTCGTATAATAAAAAATCTTTACCATAACTAAATGAAAGTACGGGGAAATAATACTGACCTCTTCCCAACACAAATGATGCCTTATCTGCAAAATCCTTGGCAGAGAACTTGTCATTTTTTTGTAGATCATTTAGAGTTGTAACCAATTGATTGGTAAAAAGTGAAATGCCATTGTCCTGTTCCGGTGTTTCAATTCCCGGGGAAAGAAATATTATTTCAGAAGCATTCTTACCTGCATTGCTATAAGTGGAAGTGATGAGTGAAAGAAGAGCAGACGACGGTTTGTCTGAAATGATCATTTTTTTGTGTGCATACACGAGATCAATAGCATTCATGAATTCCAAGATGGAAATTCTTCCGTGAGCTGTATCTTTTTCATTGAATTCCAGGTAGGATTGATTGTTCGCAGTAATGGTGTTGCCGGCGAAGTAAAAAATAAAAATATCTTCTGGTTTGGAGCTTGACCTCAGTTCTTCAAGGTTGCTGATCAATTTTTCTTTTGTTAATGAACGGCCCTCCAGCAATTTGGTAAAACCTGCTTTTGTTATTTCCTTTTTCATCGAGGAAAAACTATTGTAGATAAATTCTGCTGATTTAGTGTTTTTAACTGAGGGTAATCCGGTTTCAGCACTAAGCGAAATCATATGAAGGGCAGGTGAGGTAAATAATTCTGTTACCTTTTGTGTCTCTGCATCTAGCAGCATCTTGTATTTGTCTGCATCAGCCTGATTTTTTATAGTGGTGGAAAGATTGTATAATCTTTCATAGTCGCTTACAAGATCATCGTTATCCTTAGTGGTTTTAATATTTCTTTTACCCGATAAATTTTCTTTGGCAATTTTCAAAGCTTTTAAGTAATATACCCTAGCACTGTCGTATGATTTTGCCATAGAATAAGATAAACCTATCCAGTTTATAGCATGATGAATAGAAATTACCGGGGGTTCTTCTGCTGTATCAAATAAGGAAATATAGCTTTGCCAATATGGTACAGCCCGCAGGTAGTTCTTATTATTATATTCTTTCTTAGCCTCATTCCAAACATCATTGCCTTTTGTTATGGCCAGATATTTTTTATTAAATTGCTGTTCCATCCAATCGGCCATAGCAGCTACATGTTTACGCTCCCATCCTTTTTTAAAGAAAAGATCAAAATCAGTTTTTGGCCCTTCATAGTAGTCTGCAGGGGTTGAGAAATTTTCTAATGTTTGCAGATAATAATACCGGGCACTGTCAATATTGCCAGTTAGCAAGAAAGTATGACCATAGTTAACTGTAAATGCAACACTAGTTTTATCACCTTCAAATGCCGCTTTGCAATAAGGGATAGCTTCTTTAAACTGTCCGGCAGTTATTTTATACCAGCCGTAATTACCCAGCACATTTGTATTGCCAGGCAAAGCTTTCAATAGTTCGTCATAGAGTTTAAAGCATTTATCAAATTCTTCGTTCTTGCCATATAGGCTGGCTAATTGATAAGTATAGTTGATACTGGTTTTGTCACTGTTATATGCTTTCAGGGCTTCAGCAATAGCCTCTTTTTTGTTACCAGCGGCATCTGTAAGAAAAGACCGGGCATAGTAGAACTCATTCTCTGCCTTTGAATCTCTTAGTTCTTTTGCAACAAGGATCATTTTATCACAAAGCAAACTGGCTTCATCTATTTGCCCGGCATTTTGCAAACTGAAAACCTTTTCACTCCATTGTACCAATGTATCATATAGAATAACAAATTTATTTTTTCTGGTAAAATCAACTATTTCTGAATTATTTTTTGTTTGTTGTAAAAAAGGTACTAGCCAGTTCCTGTTATTGTCACCTAAGGGTGCATTGTTCAGCACCCAGGTGGCAAAAGTTTCATTGATCTTCCAGGCTTTGCCCATGTACTTTCCAGGAAACTGTTTTACAAACTGGAAAAAAGAGCGGAGATCATATTTACTGGCAGCTTTAAAAACATCCAGCATTCGCAAACCTTTATATGGGCCATTTGTATAGTAAACAGAAGTAACTGCTGTGTCTGCATATTCCCGCAGAGTTTCATAAAAACCCGTTATCTCATTAGTATAATCTTTTAATAACTGTTCCTCAAAATCGTTCTGCGTATTCTGTAAAATATCCCTTTTACCTTTTATTTCCTTTTTATCATTATCAAGGAACAGGATGTCCAGCTTTGCCAGCTCATAAAAGATATTGGATTTATTATTCTTTATAGGAAATGTGCTGATTCCGAGGAGATCATCCGGTAGTATCTTTTCATTTATAAATTTTTTGTATACAGCAACTGAAAATGTTGCTGAAGAATCCGTTAGGCTTATAAAACTTGCCGGCCCCATATAAACCACTGTTTCTCTGGTAGCTCCTCCGCCGCTGTTGTGAGAACTCATTACATTGGCTTCAGCTCCAGGGAAAATACCATCCTTCATGCCGTATTGTATAGTAATAACGGCTGAATCCTCTGTAATGCGGTTTACAGTTTTTATCGGAAAGAAAACTTCGTCGCTGGTGGTAGTGTCGAAAGCAGATTTGTAATTTTTGATAGCAGTTTGCTGCGCTTCACACTGCAAAAACAGCATACAACTGAATGCAAACATAAAAAATCGAAATACATTTCTTGTTTTATACGAAAGCATTCGGTAAAGTACAAAATAATTTTTCTTTAACATATCCGTAGAGCAGGGTATTTCAATTCAATCTGAAATTATTCCGAATGCAATTGCGGAAAGATGTCTGATCATATCTAATATCGTTAAGCACATTTAGTAATGCGAATTCGTCCAAAAATAAATGTTTATATGCAGCGGGGTTTTCTAATATGAGCAATGACATTTTCTGTATTATTTTGATCAAAAAAAGTATAGGTTTCAAAATCCGTGTTTAACGAAGTAGGGTAGTAGTACCTTTTCTGAAATATGTTTTATTATCTACGCCAATTCCTTCGGCTGTCCATACCAATGTTTGCGATGATTGTTGGATTCCGTTTATATTGCCATTCCATCCGGGATTTTCATTTTTTGACTCGTACAAAATCTGGCCCCATCGATTAAAGACTTTGAAATACCTGAGTTCTTTTATACCTCTTAGAGCAGGCCTTAAAAAATCATTTAACCCATCATTGTTAGGAGTAAATGCAGTGGGCACATGAATTTCTACAAACGGAACAATTTGCACATCCTGTTTGTCGAGGGTGATACAGCCGGTAGTCGTAGTTAATTCGATAATGTACGATTGATTGATAGTGCTTGTAAATACCGGCGAATAACTATTAGCATTATCTAAATGAACTGACGGGTGCCATATAGCAGTACTACCAATGGCTCTTGCATTTAACTGTAAGGGCAAACCTGTAACTGCATAAGCTAATGGATAGGTGATGGCTGCAACGGCTTTATCTATAATTACATGTTTTGGGGTAGATGTGATCTGGCAACCATCATTATTTATAAGTAATGCATAATAGTCGCCGGTTTTTAAAACCTTATAACTGGGGTCTTTTGCTCCGGGAATGGCTATATTGTTTTTAAACCACTGAATATTTGCCTCAGGCGGCACTGTCAATACGCAACTATCTCCAAACCCTTCGCAGAATATCAGCTTCCCTTTTAATAGTAACGTACTATCAATTGCAGATTGTACAACAAGAACATCATCCGTTTTAAGGCAACCTCCACCAACACTTCTTACGCTAAGCGTATAGTTTGTAGTAGTGGCAGGGCTTGCAAATGGATTTGAAATTTCCGGATTGCTTAATCCGGCTTTGGGGGTCCATGAATACACTAGCCCGCCTTTTGGCTTGATGCCTATTTGCACAGGGCTGTAGTTACAAGAAAGGGCATCATTCCCTGCATTTGCAACTGTAGTTAAAGTGTCAATCAGTAAAGCATATAAAGTATCCAGGCATCCATATCCATTATAGGGTGTCATTTCCACAGCAATTCGGGTGCCTGCGGGTGGAGGTGGCTCAAAACGAATGTTTTGCTGGTTTCCGAGTACTTGTGTAAATGAATTATTAAACCACTTGTAGTTTTGATAACCGAATGGTGCATTTACCACAACGGCTGTATCATCGGGGCAGTAAGTTGCTCCAACAAATTCACTGTTACATTCTGAGTTTACATCTATATAAGCATATCCAAAGTGCCGTCTGAATGTGCAATCGGCTGTTTTAAAAAAGAGACGGATTGTTTTGCCAGCAAGTCCGTCCAGATTAACAGAAACGGCTGTCCAGTCTTTGCACCATATCGAAGCAGTGCTTATTATAATCGGAGACTCAAAGAAACCAGGAAGCCCAGACCCCAAAGGTATAAAAGCAAAAGAAGAACAATCTATCACGGTATTGTCTGTAACATTCAGTATCTCAATCTCCATTCTTGGTTGCTGATATATTTCATGATTCGGATCTTCAAATACAACTGCATAGTTATAGATCAGCGAATATTCATTTTGATTGGCAGGTATAGTAAATTCATACGATACGCCTTCCGCTTGTGTTTCCGCCTGATCGTTTCCTAACTTAATAGAATACCCACTACCATTCGGGCAATTAATCGGAAAACCTCCGTATGGGTCAAGTTCGCCGGGATAGGTAAGGGGGAGCATAGTATGTCTGCCGGGGGTAGGTGCTACTTCATTTAATGATATTACATTTTTGTTGTTGATAGCAGCGGTGCTTCCTATATAACATCGCCATCCAGTAAATGTACCTGATTCGAAATCTATATTAGCAGGGCACATTTGGGCATTTGTATAATTCGTATAGCAGGATATTACTAAAGCTAGTAAGAGTAAGGTGGGGAAAGCCTTTATTTTATCATATAGCAGTTTATTAGTTTTCACTCCCCCCCAATTGTTTAGTCCACTAAAGTTAGCGAATCATTTGTACATTATTACTGTTGCTTTGGGTAAGATTAAATTTTCGGAAACCAGCGTAAAAATGTTCAAACTTTTGAAGAAAGCACTAAGAATGCTTTCTTGTATGCAAAAAAAAACGTTCTGCCCAAAGAACAGAACGTTGACTAATAGTTTATTTCTTTCTTAATAGAATAATTTCATAACTACCCGACGGTTTTGTTGTTTACCTGTTGCTGTTTTATTGTCAGCAACTGGCATACTTTCGCCAAAGCCTTCACTTATCAATCTGCTTTCGTCAATTCCTTTGCTCACCAGGTACTTTTTACTGAGGCGACACGATGAATTGGAAAATCATGGCAACAATAGAATCTGATGGATTACCGCTACTGGTTAGCCAAACTTAGTATAGATGAATATAATAGGTCTGCCAAGTAAACAGGATTATTAACGATCCTTAATATTATTTCCCTTCGGATGCATCTTCACATTTTTCTACTTCTTTGCCAACTTCTGTCATAAATTCTTTGTCATCCTTGTATTTTGCTTCCATCTTTTTTTCAAAATCTTCACGGGCAGCCTTGGCAGTTTCTTTAGCAGGACCTTCTTTGGCTTTAAAAACTTTTCCGTTCAGATCACACCATTTTTGTGCAATGGACGAAGCTGTTTCTTTACTGCTGCAGGCAGCGAAAAAGATACAGATTGCTGTAATAATTGTTAAAGCAAGATTTTTTCTCATACGTTGATTGTTTAATGCCCGTTTAATGTAGGCTGGTCAAATAAATAAGTTTAAGATGTTGTGGTAAATTAATTAAGTGAGCTTGCATACTGAAAGATAGCATATTATTCAGCTGATAATTACAAAAAAATTGCCAAAAGTCAGAAATTTTACCCAAACATTTCATCTTCATTTTTAAAACCTTTGAATTCAATGGGGGGGGGCAGCCTAATATTTGTAAATAGAATTTCCTGTTTGTTTCAATGGCTATTACTTTAAAATGCAAAATGAAAATAACTCATATTTGAAAGAATTTAAGGGAATAAAAATTTTAGTAGCTATCGAAAATATATATCTATTTTAATGGACCCTGTTGGGATGTCAGTTTTTCTAGAAATCGCTAATTCGACAGTTTTATGAGTAACCAAAATAAATTCTTGTATCTTACTTTTTACTATTTTAATTTATCCTTGTAAAAAGTTATCATGCATCAAAAACTGATTTTACTTTTATTAATTGTTATACCTTCTTTTTTATATGCGCAATCGTATAAAAAACTCCATTTTAAATCTATTGTAGTCGACACACATAATGATCTGCTCAGTAAAGCGGTGGATGATAACCTGACCATTGATACTGATTTAAGTGGCAAAACACATTCTGATATCGACCGGTTTAAGAAAGGGGGAGTAGATGTACAGCTTTTTTCTGTTTGGTGTGATGGATTAAAAGAAAATCCATATCAATGGGCTAACAGAGAAATGGATACTCTGGATGCCGTTGCAAAAAGAAATCCCGGTAAAATAAGTATGACAGGAACTCCAAACGAATTAAACCAAGTAGTTAAACAGAAAAGGATTGCTGCCATGTTTGGAGTAGAAGGCGGACACATGATGGAGAACAATCTTGATAACTTAAATCGTTTTTATGCAAGAGGTGTACGATATATGACGCTTACCTGGAATAATTCGACTGACTGGGCAAGCTCTGCCTGGGATGAAACGAATAATACTGATAAACTAAAACAGAAAGGTCTAACTGATTTTGGAAAGCAGGTTGTAAAGCGAATGAACGAATTAGGAATGATGGTTGACCTAAGCCATGTAGGTGAACAAACTTTTTTTGATGTAATGGCTATAACCACAAAACCTGTTTTGGTTTCACATAGTTGTGTACATGCACTATGTCCAGTGCCAAGAAACCTGAATGATGAACAGATAAAAGCAATTGGAAAAAATGGAGGTGTTATTCATCTGAATTTTTATTCTGGATTTATTGATAGCAGCTACGACAGACGTTCGGATATATTTAATCAAAAGCATAAAGCAGAAAGAGATTCTCTGCTTAAAATAAATCCTGAGCAATACTTTGCAAATGAGTACTTATTCAAAAAATATCCTGCAGAAGTGAAATCATTGCGGCCACCGCTTTCTATGCTCGTTGACCATTTGGATTATATCGTAAAAATTATAGGTGTAGATCATGTTGGCATTGGCAGCGATTTTGATGGCATTAATTCTGCCCCACAACAACTGGATGATGTTACGAATATGCCGCTCTTTACTAAGGAATTAATGAATAGAGGTTATAGTAAAAAGGATATCCGTAAAATACTTGGAGAAAATTTTCTGCGGGTATTTAAAGCAAATGATGCCCGAAAATAATAGTGACTTCCCTCTATATATTTATTTAACCCGATGACGAGTTATTTAATTTTATGTTTTCAAGGCTCGTAGAGCCGTCCCGAAAGCTTTCGGGATGGTAGTATAAAGGTTAATTTGTACGATTTAATGAGCCCCATCGGGGCGACATATTTTATATATAGCCCCGATGGGGCTAAAAGAATTTATTGAATCATTTTTTCTACCAATATTTCGCCACTCTGTGGCTAAAAAATTAACTCCGCCAACAGATTTATTTGTAAAGCAAATACTTTTTCCTCATTACTTTATATTCACTTAAACCCGGTTCCCAGCTTGCCCTTATCTCTTGCTCGGATTTGCCGTCAATAATCTGTTGCCTGAATAATCCCGAGCCAGTCTGGATTTCAACATTATTCATTTGATTACTTAATTTGGAGTCGAAGAATTTTTCTTTATGCGGATGTGCTTTATATAATTCCATTATCCATTTTAGATTTATCTGCTTGCTTTGAACCAATAAGTTTACATCGTAATTGCGCAGATCAATGCCATAACAAACCTGATCCATGAACAAAGGGGTTTCTGCCATTCCTTTTATACCAGTTGGTGTATAAGAAAATTCGTAAATGCCTTTTAATTCAGGACTTCCAAAAACGGTGAAAGGGAAATAAGTGCCTCGGCCATGATTAAGATAAACACCTTCAAACATACAGACAGAAGGGTAGAGCATAATGGATTGCTGGGTGTTTAAATTAGGCGATGGTTTTACAGGTAATGTGTAAAGCAGGTCATGCTCATAGTTTGCTACTGGAATTATTTTAAGCTGACATTTTACTTTATTGGTTAACCAACCTTCGCCATTGGCCATTTGTGCAAATTCGCCAACTGTTAATCCATGCGACATAGGTATTGGAAACATACCAATGCCGGATCTGTATTTCATGTCAAGTACAGGTCCATCAATCAAATAGGCATTTGGGTTAGGACGATCCAGTATCAGTAATTCTTTTCCATTTTCCTGACATGCTTCCATTAAACGGGATAACGCATTAATGTTTGTATAAAAACGACAACCAACATCCTGTAAATCATAGATCATTATGTCAACATCTGCAAGGTCTTGTTTAGATGGTTTATTTTTTTTACCATACAAGGAAATGATGGGTATGCCGGTATCAGCATCTATTTCATTTTTAACATGATCGCCTGCACTTGCATTTCCACGGAAGCCATGCTCCGGGCCAAATACCTTTACAATATTTACTCCAAGTTTTTTTAGACTATCTACCATATGGCTTTTTCCAATGATGGAAGTTTGATTGGCAAGAATAGCTACTCTTTTCCCTTTGATATAAGGAAGATATTTTTCAGTTTGCTCAGCACCTGTAATTATATTTTTTGTGCCTTCGGATTGGGTTTTTACTGCTTTCTTAGGGTTAGTACAGAAGCAAAATGAGAAGGCAGCAAATACAAGAATTAAAATTTTCATGAGCATTTATTGTTTATTAAAATGTTATTAATATGATTAAACATCTTCTACTTTGAAAGATAAGGTAAGATTTTTAATCTTTGCTTCAACCTTTCTGTATTTAACGCCTGCTTTTTCCAGCAGTAAACGGGAGACTTTAAATACATCGTTGCCTTCATATTTATCCGATAAATAAATTACTTCCTTGATTCCTGACTGGATAATTGCTTTTGCACATTCATTACAAGGAAACAGAGCGGTGTAAATTTTGCAGTCGTCTAATGCCATACCAATATTATTCAATATCGCATTTAATTCTGCATGACAGATATATGGATATTTTGTCTGCATAAATTCGCCTTCTTTTTCCCAAGGGAAATCATCATCATCGCAGCCGATTGGTAAGCCGTTGTAACCGGCTCCAACAATTTTATTTTTATTGTTAACGATGCAGGCACCAACCTGTGTGCTTGGGTCTTTACTTCTTTTGGCAGAAAGTAATGCTATGCCCATAAAGTATTCATCCCATGAAATATAATCTTGACGCTTTTTCAAAATAATGAGATTTAAAAATCAGTTTGAGTTTATAATATTGTTGAATAGAATCTGCCTGGCCGCAGGCAGGTTACTGAATTCCCGATAAATATCGGGATGCAGCAACATGCCGAATAGAATTAATGCAGCAGAAGAGTGCCCTTCGTTCCTCAGGGTAAACTGTGCAACGGAAGCTCATAGTAGCACTGCAGCTTGGTTAATAAAATTATTCTGCGAACCATTCATTATGTTGCTCTGCCACACGGATAAAAGTTGTTCTCTTACTTAATTCCTTTAATGATTTTGCACCTACATACGTACAGGCTGACCGAAGGCCACCAAGAATATCCTGAACCGTGTCAGCTACATTTCCCCGATAGGGAATTTCAGTTATTTTGCCTTCGGATGCTCTGTAATCAGCAACGCCGCCAGCATATTTATTCATGGCTATTTCAGAACTCATGCCATAAAACTGTTTATATTGCTGACCATTTTTTTCAATTAATTCACCACCGCTTTCTTGATGCCCGGCAAGCATGCCGCCTAGCATTACAAAATCAGCACCCCCACCAAATGCTTTTACCACATCTCCAGGCACTTTACATCCTCCGTCTGAAATAATTTGACCACCTAAGCCATGAGCTGCATCTGCACATTCAATAATGGCTGACAATTGCGGATAGCCAACCCCAGTTTTTACTCTGGTAGTACAAACAGAACCGGGTCCAATGCCAACTTTAATAATATCTGCACCAGCGAGTAATAATTCTTCCACCATTTCGCCGGTAACCACATTGCCGGCTATGATTATTTTGTCGGCATAGTTGCTTCGGGTCGATTTTACAAAGTCAACAAATTTTTCGGAGTAACCATTGGCCACATCTATACAAATAATACGAAGCGATGAATTTTCTTTTAAAATTAAATCTAATTTTTCTGCATCGGCTGTGCTAGTTCCTGTGCTAATGGCAATATTTTCTGTGATTGAATTTCCTGCCGACTGCATAAATGATTTCCAATCCGCAGTTGAATAATGCTTATGAATAGCTGTGAATAATTGCAGTGATGCTAATGCTTTTGCCATTTCAAAAGTGCCAACAGTATCCATATTAGCAGCAATGATGGGAATGCCTTGCCATAATGTGCCACTGTGAAGCATTCTAAATTTTCTTTCAACCGATACTGTTGCTCTTGAACTGAGGGTAGATCGCTTTGGCCGCAGCATCACATCTTTAAATCCCAGTTTAATATCTGATTCTATCCGCATAAGATTATTTTAACTCATCGCAATTTAGTAAAGAAAAACAACAGAAGGCTGAAGTATAATAAGCTTTAATTAGTGCAGGGATGCTGAATAACTAAGGATTGAGGGAGTTTTATTTTTGTTAACTTGCGGCAATATTTCAACCGTTTCAACCAGAATAAACCAATGCCAGATCATTCTCACCAATTGGCGGCTATCTTATTTGCAGATGTAGTCGGCTATACAGCTATGATGCAGGAAGACGAAGCAATAGCAGTTGAAAAAATCAACAGATTCCGGCATTCGCTGGAAACAATTTCAGCAGAACTGAACGGGAAAATAATTCAGTACTATGGTGATGGAGCTTTGTTGCTTTTTCAAAGTTCAACCGATGCAGCTGAATTTGCGAAAGTTTTACAGATGGATATTAATGAACCCCCGGAGATTCCTGTGCGAATTGGCATTCATATGGGGGATGTTTTATTGCAGAATGGAAATGTTTTTGGAGATGTTGTAAATATTGCTTCCCGCATACAAGCTTTGGCTCCAGCTGGTGGTATATATGTTTCTGAAATGGTGTTTCAGAATATTGCGAATAAGAAAGGCTTGGAATCTGTCTTTATTAAACAGGAAAAATTAAAAAATGTAAATGATCCGGTGCGGATTTTTGAAGTACTAACTTCTTATAGCCAACCTGTAATTGTTCCGGTTGCAGTAAAGCCAGTTGGCAAGGTTGTAGAAGAAAATAGTATTGCTGTGTTGCCATTTTCAAATATGAGCAGCGATATGGAGCAGGAATACTTCAGCGATGGCCTTACCGAAGATATCATTACTCAACTGTCAAAGATTAAGGCACTAAAAGTTGTTTCCCGTACATCGGTAATGCAGTATAAGAAAAATCCGAAATCAATTAAGGAAATAGGCAATGAGTTAGGTGTTGCTGTAATTTTAGAAGGAAGTGTACAGCGCAGCAGTAATAAGGTTCGTATTACAGCACAGCTTATTGATGCCGCTACTGATGAACACCTATGGGCAGATTCATATGATCGTCCCGTTAAAGATATTTTTGTTATTCAGCGGGAAGTTGCTATTTCTATTGCATCGGTATTGAACAAAAAGCTTTCTAAAAAAGAAACCCAAAACCTAGATGATGCTCCATCAGTTGATGTGCAGGCTTACGATTTGTATTTGCGGGGGAAATTTTTAGTGGAAAAAAGAAACAAGACTGATTTGTTGATTGCAAGGGAACTTTTTCAGCAGGCCATAAAAAAAGCTAAAGACTTTGCCCCGGCCATTTCTGGACTGGCTAACACTTACCTGCTTTCATCTTATCGGGGATACGAAGACCCGGATATAATGTTGCCTTTGGCAAAGAAGCAAATAGATATGGCTTTAATGATTGAGCCATCTGCTGCCGAAACTCATGCAGCAATGGGATATTGGTATCACCAAACATTTAACTGGAAGGAGGCGGAAAAATCTTACAGAAAATCTATTCAGCTAAATGCTAATCAGTCAAATGTATATTTATGGTTGGCAATTTTATTAGAAGGAAAGGGAGAGAAGGAATTAGCCGCAGGCATTTATAACAAAGGCATGGAAATTAATCCTGAATGGGAATACCTGATGCAAAGCAGAGTCAAGGCGTTTATGAATACTGGTAATCATGAGGAAGCCATCCAGTTGCAAAAACATTTGATTGATAAAGCAATGTTCGATCCTGTTTTAAGAAGTTCGAGATATGCAGAACTTTCAAGGCTTTATTGGTCGCTTAATAATAAGGAGGAAGCAATTCAGTTGGCAACAAAAGCAAAAGACAATGGATTGCTAAGGTTTTATAAAGATGGTGATAATACATTTTTGGTGAGAGAGGTAAGTGAACATTACAATGTGTTGCGTAAATCAGGTGAATATATTTCTGAATTTTGGATGGGCTTGGCTTATGCAAATGCTGGGAGTAAAGACAAGGCATTAGCCTGTTTTAATAATGCAGTTGTGTTGAAAGAAACAGCAGTTACGTTACTGCTTATTGATCATTACGAATTTCTTAATTTGAAATATCTGAATTTTATTCAGCTAAAAAGAAAGATTAAAGCCTTGATTGATTTTTAGCAATTCTATTTTGCCACAGCAATCTTTACTTTCTTGTTTTTCATTTTCTGGTCTTTGATCAGCTGAAGCGTATGGCTAACTTTTATTTTCTTTACAGCAACAAAAGAGAAGAAATCTTTTACTTCAATCAGACCAATATCTTCTTTTTTTAAATCTCCTTTGTTGGAAAGAAATCCAACAATATCAATTTTATTCACCTTGTCTTTCTTACCTGCTGCTACAAACAGTGTTGACCATTTTGGTTTTTCAGGAATGATGCTCTCTTCGGGTAATTCTATTTGTTCAACATTAGAATCAATATAATCAGGCAGTTTTTCTTCCGGAGAAAGAATGATAATTGCAGTTCCACTTGCATCCATTCTGGCCGTTCTTCCATTACGATGTGTAAACATATCTTCAGTATGTGGAAGATGATAATGGACTATATAACGGATGTTGGCTATATCCAATCCTCTTGCAGCAAGATCTGTTGTGACTAGTACATTGGAAGTGCCGTTTCTAAATTTACACAATGCGGCATCTCTTTCCTGCTGTTCCATAGCTCCATGATAAAAAACATTGAGAATGTCTTTTTCTTTTAGCAAGTTACTGGTTCTTTCTACTGATTCACGGTGATTGCAAAAAACAATAGTGGAACGATTGCCCAACATACAAATCAACTTGAAAAGTGTTTCCAGTTTGTCTTTGCCATCACTTTTTAATGTTTTGATAGCAAGACCTGTTTCTTCATCCGCATCATTTAGGAAATTAAGTTTTACGGGATTTTTCATTCCAATAAAATCCGGGATTTCCAGTGCTTCCGTAGCAGAAGTCAATATTCTTTTTTTGATATTTTTCAACGCATTGACGATAAATGACATCTCGTCTTTGAAACCTAATTCCAGTGACTTGTCAAATTCATCCAACACTAATGTTTCTATTGTGTCAATAGTAATATTTCCTCTTCGAATATGATCTGCCAAACGACCGGGTGTCCCTATCAATAATCCGGGAGCCTCTGTAAGATTATTTTCTTCTGTTTCTCTTTTATGGCCGCCATAGCAACAGGTTACTTTTATAGAAGTACCCATGTTTTTGAAGACGGAATCAATTTGCAAAGCCAATTCTCTTGATGGAACAATAATCAATGCTTGCGAAGTAGCTTTTTTGGGATCTATCAGATTTAGTAATGGTAAAAGAAAGGCCAGTGTTTTGCCAGACCCGGTTGCTGATAATAGCAATATGTTCTTTTGTTTTTCAATCGCATCTTTTGCTGCGATTTGCATTTCATTAAGCGACTTAATATTAAATCTCTCCAGAATGCTCTCTATGGATTTATTGTTGGATGGCATTTTGCAAAAGTAAGGTTGTTTTATCCGAAGCTTATTTTTTTTGGCAAATGACTCCTAATGGGTACAAAAGGAATTAAAATGTGTATTTTTAAGATTATTAATTCGGTTAATCTGTAATATGAAGATATATTTTGTTTTATTTTTATTTTTTGCAACAACTGCATCCGCTCAGCAATTAAAATCAATATCATTTTATCTAGCACATCCAAATGTGTCTAAAGCCGCTAAAAAATTTTATAAAAACATTCCGTTGTACAGAAAGAATCCAGGTAAATATTACTTTGGTAACCCCAATATTGAATCATTTGTAGGAGAGGTAATGGACAGTATTTTCACGGCAAATAATGATACCAGACCTTTTTATCTTTATTTGCATAACATAAATGGTGATATGGCAGATGGAGCATTGTTATTGACGGTAATGTATGATCGGTTCAATTTTATCAGCAGTTATCCTGCCAGGTTTTTTCAGTATATGATAGATAATCCTCAAGAAAAAGATAAATATTTCAAAAAATGGTCAGCCAGTCTGGGAGATTATTTTAATCAGACATGTACCGAAGATGCGAACATTTGTTCTGAAGCGTTTAAAAATAAAGTTGCTGAATTAATTCGAAATGAAACGGATTCAGTAAAGTTATTGGCCGAAAAATTTTTAAAATAATTCACATTTCATCAAAAAATCAATAGTACTTTATAATTATGAGTGACACTATACGTCAATTAGAGCCAAAAGCATTGTGGAATTATTTTGCAGATTTGAATGCAGTGCCAAGGCCTTCTAAAAAGGAAGAGAGAGTGATTGAGTTTGCAAAGTCTTTTGGAGAGTCATTAAATCTGCCAACACAGGTTGATGCAGTTGGAAATGTGATTATAAAAAAACCGGCGACAAAAGGGATGGAGAACAGGCAAACTGTGTTGTTACAAAGTCACCTGGATATGGTGCATCAGAAAAATGCAGATACTACATTTGATTTTGACAAACAGGGAATAGAAATGTATATAGAGGGGGATTGGGTGAAAGCAAAAGGAACAACTTTGGGAGCAGATAATGGCATTGGTGTGGCGTCTATAATGGCACTGCTTGCATCAACTGATATTGCTCATCCGCCCCTTGAAGTTTTGTTTACCATTGATGAAGAAACAGGCATGACAGGTGCAAAAGGGTTATCAAGCGGTTTGTTGGATGGCAAAATTCTGCTGAACCTGGATACAGAAGATGATGATGAACTGACGATTGGCTGTGCCGGAGGAATTGATGTTACCTGTACAGGAAAATATGAACTGGGGCAACCGAAGGGTAATTTATCTTTTAAGCTTTCAATTAAGGGACTTACCGGCGGTCATTCAGGAATGGATATACAAAAAGGCAGGGGCAATGCCAATAAACTAATGAACCGATTGCTTTGGGAACTGTCTAAGGAATTTTCAATAGAGATTGCGGCAATTGATGGCGGCAGTTTGCGAAATGCAATACCAAGAGAATCGGTAGCTGAAATTGTGGTGGATGAAAAAAAGCAAATAGACTTCAAAGAAGTAGTTGCAATGTTTGAGAAAACTATTAAAGTCGAGTACGATTTTACAGACGCAAGCCTTGAAGTGAAGCTTGAAAATACAGAAGGAATAGGAAAAGTGATGGATGCTGATTTTCAGTATAAATTTTTAAGAAGTATGTATGCTTGTCCGAATGGAATTTATCGGATGAGTCCGGACATAGAAGGACTGGTACAAACTTCTAACAATATTGCAAAAGTGTTGGTGAAAGATGGAAAATTCTCAGTGCAGTGCCTGACCCGCAGTTCTGTCGATACCGAGAAAATAGATTTGACGAATGCCATAACAAGTGCTTTTGAACTAACTGGTGCGGCTATCGAAATGGGTGGTGAATATCCGGGTTGGGAACCAAAACCTGATGCACCGATCATAAAAATAATGAGTGAATTGTATGAAGAACTGTTTAAAGAAAAGCCCTGTGTAAATGCTGTTCATGCAGGACTGGAATGTGGAATAATAGGAACCAATTATCCTGATATGCAAATGATTTCTTTTGGCCCGAATATTTATGGAGCTCATTCACCTGATGAAAGAGCACAGATCAGTTCGGTGCAAAAATTCTGGAAATACCTTTTAGAAACACTAAAGAGAATACCTGTGGCTGAATAGCAGTTAATTTTGGAGAGAAAATTTGAGTGAAGACTTATTCTATTTCTTTTTCTTTATTCGCAAATGTAATCTTTACTTTTCGACGCATTAATTCTTTTAACGGCTTACCGTTTTCATCATATTCTTTTACCGCAATGAAAAGTAAATATAAAGGAGACTTCAGATCTTTAAACTTAATAGTTTTATCAGTAGCAACATCGTAAAGTTGCTTAATGTATTTGGTGCCAACAACTCTTTTGTTTCCGATGCCAACAGTATTTCTGCTAAATGAATGCCATTTCAAACTATCATTATAACTCCAGTATGACCAGCCTGTTTCGCTAAGATTTAGTTCTTTATTTGTATTGAATGTATCTGTTTCTTTTAGTTCCAGTAAATTAAGGTAAGAAAAGTCTCTGATAGGGCTATTTTCTGTGAACCGGTATACAGAATCCTGGATGCTTGCAAAAACATATACGCCTTCAGCATGATCAAGCATTACCTGCACTTTGAATTGTTTTTTCTTCATGAAAATATCTGTTTCAAACTCAGACAGCTTAATAGACTCATTCTGAATAATCCTGATCACAACGTCTTTATCCTGCGCAAAAGATATAACAGGAATGGCGAACAGGAGAAGACATGTTTTTTTGAAGTAGTTGAAGTATTTCATATAAAAGACTTGTGAACAAATGTAATATATATATGCCGAAAGATGACATTGGACCGCTAACAGTTGCACAGATGGTATTTACCGGTGAATTCTGAAAATCGGTTTCTGGCAAAGTCTTTGTTAAAAATGGTTAGTATTAATCATGGGAAATACCTGTATGTTAACTTTGCACATCTTAAAATAAATTTATGACTAAAAGATTTTTGATCCCGGCTTTGAGTTTTTTTATTGCCATGTTTGTTGTGGCAAGCACTAATTCAGCCATAGGTCAATCCACAACTAAAGAAAAAAGATTGGTGAGAGACTGCGATGAAGCTAAAGAAGATTTTATTGCTACTGATGGATTAATGGCAAACCTTTTCAGTAATGCATATGGCTATGTCATTTTTCCTAATGTTGGGAAAGGTGGTTTTGGCATCGGCGGAGCCGTTGGAAATGGTGTGGTTTATGAAGGTGGAAGTATAGTTGGAAAAGCCAAATTAACTCAATTGAGTATCGGTTTTCAATTTGGCGGGCAGGCATACCGGGAAGTTATCTTTTTCGAAAGCCAGGCTGACCTCGACAGATTTAAAGAAAACAAAATTGAATTTTCTGCACAGGCATCCGCAGTTGCCGTTACTGAAGGAGCATCTGCCAATGTACAATATAAAGAAGGTGTAATGATTTTTACACAACAAAAAGGCGGATTGATGTATGAGGCATCAATTGGCGGACAGAAATTTAATTATTCAGTATTTTAATTTACTACTCCAGTACAAGCTTAACTGAAACATTAAAACCGCATTTCATTTTTATATACTCCGGTTCTGGTTTTGTTCAATTTTCTTAAGTATGGCTCCAGTCATCAGCATTATCACTGTTGCAGGGAGATAGTCCGGGTACATCACCTTTAATAGAAGTGCCAAGCCCAAGTACTGTTCGATTGGCATAACAGAAATAAGCTGTCACCTGGTTCACCTCCAGTATTTCTCCATCTTCAATATTATTTTTTTGCATTAACGCTATATCTTTTTTTTGAATAGATGAAGGAGAAAGGGTTAGCTTTTTTGCATATTGCAGCAGTAACAATTCTTTGCCTGAAAAAGTATTTGCTGGCATATCTGCTTCCAGTGAAGTACGGATATCTGAAGACTTATGATCGTCGTTTAACAATTTTTGTAACCCGGCAAAATGATGTTCTACACAATAGTCACATTTATTCAATAGGCTTACATAAATACCTGTCGTTTCTAAAAACCATTTTGGTAAAGTGTTGCTGCTATGGTGCAAAACATTTTTGTATAATTTCATATGGCCTTCCAGTGTATGTGGCCGCAGGCTATGCACCTGAAGAATATTATCCACTCTGCTATCAGGAGTACTTACACGGTTATAAATTTCTTTTAACTTTCCTGTCGCATCTTCCGGTGAAATTATTTTGATCCAGCTCATTGTTAAGCTTATTTATTCCTGGTTACTGTCATAAGGGATGATATTATCCCATTCTTCTGCAGATGATCTTGCCACAAAAGCAACAACCGGTTCTGTATCACTCATGTTAAATACTTCATGTGGCACACCCGGTTTAATATAAATGAAATCGCCGGTGGCATTCTCCAATACTTTTTTAAGACCAGTACCAAACTCATGTCTAACATTTCCTTCAATAATGTAAAGTATCAATTCAAAATCCACATGAATATGTGCGAAGGCCACAGCACCAGGAGGAATGGTGGCAATATTGGCCGATAGCCTTGTAGTGCCAACATTTTTAGCGGACATGCCTTGTTTATAATGAATGCCATTCCAGTTTCTTTTATCTCCGCCGCCGCGGATTGTTAATATACCGTCATGATCTTCTACAGCACTTAGCTGAACGTTGTCTTTGTCATTTTTCATTACCATTATATAAAGTTAGAATTAAAGGTAATGCTATTGCATCCAGCTTTGCTTGCAATCACTTCAGTATTCGTAGATAAATTCAGTTGTTTTCTTGCCGGCAACAGATTTTACCATTATGGTAAATTGGTATTCAGCTTGCAGAAACTGTTAGATCCTTCCCTGCAGATAGGTTTCTGCTTCCGTTGGATTAGTGCTTCCTCCGGCATTTTCGAGAGTTACAATAAATGCATTTGCACCAGCCGGAACATTATTCATTTCAATAAATCGTCCTCTTATTTCATCTTGAATAATTCCTACGCTGACAGGTTTACCATCAACCATGGCCCATAGTTGATAATCTTTTGTAGACGATGATTGCGGCAAATGATGAATCATAATGTACATTTTGCCTGTACTTTTATCCCAAAACATAGTGCAACGACAGATGGCATGGTAACCTACGCCATACATTGCAACAGGAGTTATCCTGGGATTTTTCATTACTTCATAATCTTTGAGAGGCAGACTATTAATAACAGCAACAGCATCTGTTTTCTTTGATTGCTCCAATAAATAATAATTTAAACCGGCACTGATAAACAGTAGAACAGATGCAGCAATGGCGAATGGTTTTAGCCAGTTTCGCTTTGCTGATTGAATTGGAATAATAGGTGCAGGTTTGCTAAAGCTGTCAATTGTGTTTAGTATTCTGCTATCAGTTGCAGCATCGGGTAATGTACTATGCTGCAAAAGATTTTTTTCTAATTCATCTTCATAGGCAATAATTGCCTTATCCAGTTCAGGATATTGTTGGCGTAATTGCTCAAGTTCTTTTTCCTCTGCAGGACTACAAAGTCCCATTACATAGGTCTCAATGATACCAGATGATATGTATTGTTGTATATCCATCTACACAAATTGTTTTCTTAACTCCAGCAAGGCATTTCGTAATCTTGTTTTTACGGTGCCCAAAGGAATATTTAATGATTTGGAAATTTCTTCCTGCGTAAAGCCATTGTAATAAGATAATTCAATTACATTTTTATAATCTTCCCTTAATTTATGTACTTGCTGCCGGAGTCCGATATGATTTATAGTATCGTTGCCTGGATTTTTTTCTTCAATTGCAAGTACGTAATTATCAAGGTTATCGTTTTTTGCTTGTGATTTATAAATCTTTGATCTGAGTTTGTTAATGGCAGCATTCCGGGTTAGTCTTACCAACCAGGTAAAAAGCCTTCCTTTGGTCTCGTCATATTTCTCTATTTGTTTCCAGATGGTAATAAATACTTCTTGCAGTACATCGTTAGCTGTTTCAGTATCCGGAATCAATTGGAGAATAATATTATACAGAGAACCTCTGTAATTCATATACAAATACTTAAAGGCACTATTATCGTACTCTCTGAGCCCTGTTAATAACTCCGGTTCATTATATTTTACACTATTTTCCAATATGTTTTCCTCTTGCAAATATGCTTAATAAATAGTAGCCCTGTTGAAAATAAAAGAAATATTTTTTAAGAAAACTATTCTCTAAGTTTTTTTGTATGTAGTACAACATAAGTGGTTTTATACCCAAAGTGTGCTATTTAGCCGAAGTGCACCGGCAAATTTCATATGCTTGCTTTTAAAACCATTACGTTTTACATTTTATTATCAGTATTATTTTTTTAATCAAAATCAACAGTTATGAAATATTTAATTCAATCAACACCAATAGCATTAGCTATTCTTCTTTTGGCATCCTGCCAAAAAAGTATTCAGAACGAAAATTTAAAAGCAGATAATGTATCGGGTTTAAGTGAATCTGATAGAAATTCAATAGCTTCCAAAGGAGATAATGGTAAAAACTTCGTTTATACTTTATCCAACCAAACTTCCGGTAATGAAGTAGTGGCGTACAGTCGGGCTACGGATGGTATGTTAACTTATTCATTTTCCTCTTCTACGGGTGGCAATGGTACAGGCGGTGGATTGGGCAACCAGGGTGCGGTTGTAAAAGCAATGGGCAATGATGTGTTACTGGCAGTAAATCCTGGCAGTAATTCTATATCAGCTTTAAAAATAACAGGATCCGGACTCAATCTAAAATCTGTAGTAAATAGTGGTGGAATGACACCGGTGAGTATTACTCAACATGGCGACCTTGTTTATGTATTGAATGCTGGTGGCGCTGGTAATATTTCGGGCTTCAGATTGGGAATTAATGATAAACTTACACCAATCGCTAATTCAACCAGGCCATTAAGTTCGATGGCTTCGGGAGCAGCACAGATTTCATTTATGTTAAATGGAACTGTACTTGTAATTACCGAAAAGGCAACGAATAAAATTATTACATATACTGTAGATCATAATGGTGTTCCACAGATGATGCATAGTATTTCCTCTGCCAGCCCTACACCTTTTGGTTTTGCTACAGGAAAATTCGGGAATATCTATGTATCAGAAGCTGTAGGTGGTGCTCCGAATGCCAGTAATGTCTCCTCTTATCATATTAATGCTGATGGCAGTATAGCTCTTATAGAAGGGCCGGTAGCTACTGGTCAAAGTGCAGCTTGCTGGGCAGTATTGACGCATGATGGAAGTTATGTTTACACTACCAATACCGCAAGTAATACGCTATCTTCTTTTGATGTGCAACAGGTTTCGGGAAATATAAACCTTCAGCAATCGATTGCAGGTACAACACAGATGGGACCAATTGATGCCGTGTTGGCTGATAATTCTAACTATTTATATATTCTTAATGGAGGAGGACATAGTATTTCTGTTTTCGCTGTTGCAGGTACAGGTAATCTTACTCACTTGCAAACAATAACAGGTGTGCCGGTAGGCGCAACCGGATTAGCGGTTAATTAAATTGTTATATTGTAAAATAAAATTAGCATTAGTTCCCCGGTACTTGCACGGGGAACTAATTTTTTAATTAACTTAATAAATGCTGATGAAAACTATAATCGTTTTGTTATCGTTTGCCGTAGTAATAAGTTCGTGTAAAAAAAGTGCATTGGATACTGCGAATGAGACGTTACCAACAGGCACTGTTATCAGTTCCGGAAATTTTGTGAGTAACAGTCACACTACCAGCGGTACGGCTAAAGTTGTAACGGATGCTGCGGGCAAGAAATACCTTGTAATAGAAAATCTAAGAACAGATAATGGCCCGGATTTACGAATCTGGTTATCTCCTAATAACAATGCATCGTCTTATCAGGAAGTGGGCTTGCTCAGAGCTGTTACAGGAAATTTTTCTTATGAGCTAAGCCCGGCTATTAATTATACTACTAATAACAGAGTGCTTATTTGGTGCGAGGATTTTTCTGTTTTATTTGGTCATGCTATTTTGCAATAAAAAAAGCTCAATAAATTGTTGAGTTTTTTACATACGGAAAATTGAAAGAAAATATCATTGTCTGTACAATAAATATCTCGAGCAATACTCGGGAAAGATCAAATTGCTTTCGATAATTTGCCATCCTATTCAAATTGCGTTGTTTATAAAACGATAACCTACACCTGATTCGGTTAATAAGTATTCTGGTCTGTTTGGGTCTTCTTCAATTTTCTTTCTTATCTGTGCTATAAACACCCGTAAGTATTGTGATTGATTAATGTAACCTGGACCCCAAATGGCTCTAAGCAGGTATTGATGTGTAAGTACTTTACCTTCGTTTTTTATGAAAAGTGAAAGCAAATTGTATTCTGTAGCAGTAAGTTTTACTAATTGGCTTTGCTTCCAAACTGACCTTGTTGATAAATCAACTTTCAAATCTTTGAAGTTTAGAACTGTATCTCCATCTTCGGTGTTTATACTTCGTAATACCGAACGGATACGGGCTAATAACTCACCTGTACGAAATGGTTTAGATAAGTAATCATTTGCCCCGTTGTCCAATGCTTTAATTATGTCTTCTTCACTCTTGTGAACTGAAAGTATGATTACAGGATTAGTATACCATTGCCGTAATTTCTTCAATACATTATGACCACTATCGTCAGGTAATCCCAGGTCTAACAGTATCAATTC
>JBDSUW010000208.1:0-5248 GCA_039927535.1 Chitinophagaceae bacterium
AAACTTCCTGGCCAATAGAAAGCTGAGGAATCAGATCCATCAACGTATTGATGCGGCCTTCAGTTGGTAAAAACTTATTTAGCACCACCACCTTTTTTGCTTCCAGAATGCAATAGCCACTTTGAAACGTTCCTCTTTCATACCGCAGAATATAACCAGCCTCTTCAGGAATCGACTCTAATTTATCTAATGTTGCTTGTGTGTATTTCATTTTGTGAATGGGAAATGGTCAATAGTGAATTGTTTCGCAAATGTAAAACTCTATTTGCTTACCAACTTATTAAGTATTTGATTCTTTTCCACAACCCATTCACTATTCACCATTCACTTACTTACTCTGCATTTTTATCACGGGTATTATCATTTCTTCAAGGCTTACACCGCCATGTTGAAATGTATTCTTGTAATAGTTTACGTAGTAATTATAGTTGTTGGGATAGCAGAGAAAGCTATCTTCCTTTGCAAAAATAAAGGATGAATTTATTGTGGGTGTTGGTAATCCTGCTTCTTTAGGCTCTCTGAAGGCAAGCACTTCTTTTGGTTCATAATTCAAATTGCGGCCATGTTTGTAACGAAGATTAGTTGTCGTTTGTTTGTCACCAACAACTTTATACGGCGTTTTCACTCTTACACTACCATGGTCTGTTGCTAAAACAATTTTTATTTTTTTATCCGCTATCTTCTTTAATGCCTGATGCAATGGGGAATGTTCGAACCAGCTTGCCGTAATACTGCGATAACTCATTTCGTCACTTGCCAGTTCTTTCAGTACTTCCATTTCGGTACGGGCATGGCTAAGCATATCCACAAAATTGTAAACGATCACATTGATATCATTGTTCATCAGATTATGAATATTATTCACTAAATCAAGGCCTGCATGATTATTCACAACTTTTGTATAAGAAACTTTCAAATCACCTTTTCCCAAACGTTTTAATTGTGCCCGAAAAAATTCTTCTTCATTCAAATTCTTACCACCTTCTTCTTCATCATTTTTCCAGAGTGTTGGAAAATGCTTTTCAATATCTATAGGCATTAAGCCAGCAAAAATTGCATTACGACAATACTGTGTTGCAGTTGGCAAGATGCTGTAAAAACTTTCCTCTTCTGTTATTCTGAAGCTTTCTGCAAAAATGGGTTGAATTGTCTTCCATTGATCAAAACGTAGATTATCTATCAATATAAAAAACAGCGGCGTTCCTTTTTCTATATGTGGCAACACTTTAAACTGAAATAAATTATGACTCATTACCGGACCTTCCGAACTCTTTGGCGAAACCCATCCTGCATAATTTCTTGAAACAAATTTAAAAAACTCCGTGTTGGCTTCACTTTTCTGACTTTGTAAAACCTCCTGCATTTCCGGGCTGTCACTTTTTTGCATTTCCAGTTCCCAATAAATTAATTTCTTATAAATATCCATCCATTCATTGTAATCGGGATTGCTGTTAAGCGCTGTAAATAAGTGACGAAATTGTTGCTGATAAGAAGTGGTTGTTTTTTCTGCCACCAATCGTCTATTATCAATTATTTTTTTCAGGCTCAGCCAAACTTGGTTTGGATTTACTGGTTTTATAAGGTAATCGCTTATCTGAGATCCGATAGCTTCATCCATCAGATTCTCTGTTTCGTTTTTTGTAATAAGGACAATTGGTAATGATTGATTAATCTCTTTAATCTTTGCCAAAGTTTCCAAACCAGTAATACCGGGCATACTTTCATCTATCAAAACAACATCTACTAAGTTTTCTTTTACATAGTCAATGGCATCAAAACCATTGGTAAAAGTTTGAACCTCGTAACCTTTATTCTCCAAAAACATTTTTTGCGACTGAAGACTTTCAATTTCATCATCTACCCAAATAATTTTTGCAGCTGCCATTCTATAGTTTTATTTAATGCCGTGAAGTTACGGTTTGAGTAAAAATAGCTTATTAAAGGCTGCCGTTGTACTTTTGCCGCCAACCCTTTTGAGGCCTTTAACAAAACAGCAACATGTCATCTGTCCACAAAATAATCAATGATCCCGTTTATGGGTTTATTACTATAGATCATCCATTGATATTAAAAATCATTTCTCACCCTTGGTATCAACGATTGCGGAATATTAATCAGATGGCATTTGCCCATTTGGTATATCCTGGTGCTGTACATACAAGATTGCATCATTCGCTTGGCGCATATCATTTAATGTGCATTGCATTGTACGAACTTAAAAATAAAAATATTGACATTACTACCGAAGAAGAGTTGGGAGCAAAGATTGCAATTCTGCTGCATGATATTGGACATGGACCTTTTTCTCATGCATTGGAAAATGAATTGATAAAAGATGTGCAGCATGAAGAGATATCAATTTTGCTGATGCAAAAAATGAATGAAAAATTTGAAGGCCAGCTTGCGACAGCTATTGAAATTTTCACCAATAAACATCCTAAACGATTTTTACACCAGTTAGTTTCAGGCCAACTGGATGTTGACAGAATGGATTACCTGAACAGGGATAGTTTTTTTACTGGTGTGGCAGAAGGTGTAATTGGCTACGACCGCATACTTAAAATGCTGACAGTAAAAGATGGAGAATTGATGGTAGAAGAAAAAGCCATTTATTCCATTGAAAAATTTCTTGTGTCTCGCAGGTTAATGTACTGGCAGGTGTATTTGCATAAAACAGTTCTGGCTTCGGAAAGAATTCTGGTGAAAATTATGCAACGGGCAAAAGAGCTGTTCAAATTAGGGAAAGAAATAAATGGAGCAACGGAGGAACTCAACTTTTTTTTAAAAGATTTTCAATCCAAAGGTTCCATTGAGCAGCATTTGGATAAATTTTGCCGTCTTGACGATCATGATGTAATGGCAACTATTAAAAACTGGTGTAAGCATCCGGATAAAATATTAGCAACACTTTGTCGTTCATTAGTGGAACGAAAATTGCTGAAAGTGAAACTACAAGCTGAACCCTTTGAAGAAAATTTCATTAAAGAAAAACAGAATGAAGCGATGGCTGCATTGGGAATTGAAGAAGAAGATACCAGCTATTTTGTTTTTACAGGAGAAGCAAGTAATACAACTTATGATTTACAAGACGAACGAATTAATATCTTATTCAAGGACGGAACAATAAAAGATATTTCACAAGTAGACAATGCGCTGATTCAGCACAACCTGAGTGGAGCTGCTAAAAAATATTACATTTGTTATCTTAAAACAACTTAGTCATATTAGAAAATGATGTCAAAAAAGTCATATTGAAGCATTTTTCAAATATGAAATATTCCACCCATCTGATTTAATTTATTCATTATGCAATTTTCTGCTTCGCAAATAGCTCAAATAGTTGGTGGCAAAGTAGAAGGTAATGAAGATATTGCCGTTGCTTCTTTTGGAAGAATAGAAGAAGCCACTGAAGGACAACTTACTTTTTTTGCTAATGCTAAGTATGAAGATTTTTTGTATCGTACCCATGCATCCATTGTTATAATAGGCGAAGCTTACGAATTAAAGAAGCCAATCAAAGCATCACTGATAAGAGTAACGGATGCCTACACCGCTTTTGCCACTTTGCTTGCTAAGTACCAGGAAATAGCACAGCAAAAATTAAATGGCATTCAGGAACCTTCTTATATTGCTAAAACTGCCAGTTACGGTGAAAATGTTTTTATTGGAGCATTCGCTTATTTGGGAGAGCATGTAAAAGTTGGCAACAATACAAAGATTTTTCCCAATGCTTACTTAGGTGATAAGGTTTCCGTTGGTGAAAATTCAATTATACATCCTGGAGTTAAAATTTATCATGATTGTGTAATCGGCAATAATGTAATTATTCATGCAGGTACTGTAATCGGTAGTGATGGTTTTGGTTTTGCACCACAAGCAGATGGCAGTTTGAAAAAAGTACCACAAATTGGTAACGTAGTAATTGAAGATTTCGTGGAAATAGGTGCCAATGCCACTATTGACAGGGCAACTATCGGATCAACCCTTATTAAAAAAGGAGCAAAACTTGATAACCTGATACAGATTGCACATAATGTAGAAATAGGTAACAGCACAGTAATTGCTGCCCAAGCCGGTATCAGTGGAAGTACAAAAATTGGTAATGGAGTAATGATTGGCGGGCAGGCGGGCCTCGCCGGCCATTTGCAGGTTGCTGACCATTCAAAAATAAATGCACAGGCGGGCTTAGGAAAATCGTTAAAAACTCCCGGCACTGCAGTAACCGGTTCACCGGCTTATGATTACAATAAAGCCATCCGCAGTCAGGCCACAGCCCGCAACCTACCTGAAATGGAAAAAAGAATAAAGGAACTGGAAGTACTGGTTAAGCAATTATTAGCTGAAAGAGTTTCCTGATTTCAAATACTTCTAACTTAATTATCAAGTGTTCTCTTTAATATTTTATCTACAAAAGGCATCTTTTTTCTCTTTTGCTGAATGGCTATCTTTGCCCCCGTTCGAACATCTGCCCGAATTAATCATTTATGCAGACATAAGTCGGGCGGACGTCTTCAAAACTGAATTAAATTCTATAATTACATGAATTCTGACTTCAATCCTGACAAACAACATACACTTAAATTACCTGTAAGCATTTCCGGAACAGGTTTGCATACAGGTGTAATGGCAACGCTTACACTCAACCCGGCTGCACCGGGATTTGGTTTTCAGTTTAAAAGAATTGATCTGCCAAATCAACCTATTATTAAAGCTGACTGCGATCTTGTTACTGATGTAAGTAGGGGAACAACATTAGAAGCCAATGGCGCTAAAATTAGTACAGTTGAACATGTATTAGCCGCCTTAGTTGGAATGGGCGTTGACAATTGCCTGCTTGAAGTTAACGGTCCGGAGATGCCCATCATGGATGGAAGCTCCGCTCCTTTTGTAACATTAATTGAAGAAGCTGGAATAAAAGAACAAGACGCAGAAAAAGTGTGGTATAATATCGAAGACAATATTTACCATTACGATGAAGAAAAAAGAGTAGAGATGGTAGCGATGCCTGCAGCTGAATATCAGGTTACTACTTTAATAGATTTTAACTCTCCTGTATTGGGCACTCAACATGCTGGGTTAAAGCAAATGAGTGATTTTAAAAAAGAAATAGCACCCTGCCGAACTTTTTGTTTTTTACATGAACTGGAAATGCTTTTAGATAACAACCTGATAAAAGGTGGCGACATCAACAATGCAATTGTAATTGTAGACAAAAAGGTGGACGAAAAAGAAATGGAGCGACTGAATA
>JBDSUW010000209.1:0-6071 GCA_039927535.1 Chitinophagaceae bacterium
CGCACTTTTACCAATACCGCTAACGACCAACCTGCCTTTGCTATTAGCAATCGCCATTACCGCCTTTTCAAAATCATCATCGATAAAAGCAGTTAGTCCTGCTACTGACTTAGCTTCTAACTCAATGGTTCTGAGTGCCACTTGTTTAATAGAATCAGACATGCTTGAAATTGCAACTGTAAATATAAAATACTAATGGCGGCAAATTTAGATGTTTTGCTATGAACTAATAGTTATTATCGTTACAGCTCATTTTTAGCTTTTTATACATTTTATCAGATTGAAATGTTCGTAATACCGATTGTGCATCCGTAATCCCGATTCCATCGGAAAACGGCTGCTACACCGGCATTATACCAGAAAAATTGAGCTACCTAATCTTTATAAATGGTATAAATTCGCAAACTCCCGAAAATCCTCGGGACAGTTTCTTAAACTGGAGAAAGTTTTGCGACCCCGTTTCTGCGGGGCCTTGATTAGTTTAATAGCTAACCACTGAAACCCCGGCCATTAAGACAGGAGAAACACTTATTTATCTAAAAAAAATCAAGCTGTGCAAAAAATATACTTGCACAGACTCCCGTAGTCGGGTAAAAAGAAGTATCTTAAATGAATATGCATTTATGAAGAATGCGTAAGGAAATAAAAGAAAAATGGCAACATCAACAGCAAAGAAGCCTACCGCAAAAAAAGCAAAGGCAAGTGAAGGAAAAACCACAAAAGCTAAATCAACTACTACAGGTATAAAAAGATTTGATCTTCACAAGTCACTTCAGGAGTATTTTGGTTTCAACAAATTTATAGGCACTCAAGAAAAAGCAATTGAATCATTACTGGCCGGACATGATACGTTTGTCATTATGCCAACAGGAGGTGGCAAAAGTCTTTGTTACCAATTACCAGCAATGATAAGTGAAGGTGTAGCGTTAATCGTTTCGCCACTAATAGCCTTGATGAAAAACCAGGTAGATCTTGTTCGAGGATACAGCAGCAATGACAATGTGGCTCATTTTCTAAACTCTACGCTCAATAAAAAAGAAATAAAAGAGGTACATGATGATTTGATTTCCGGCAAAACAAAATTGCTCTACGTAGCGCCGGAAACAATGACCAAGCAAGACAACATCGAATTCTTTGCCGACCTTAAAATATCTTTCTTCGCTGTAGATGAAGCACATTGTATTTCAGAATGGGGGCATGATTTTCGTCCGGAGTACAGAAGGTTGAGGGAAATGATGATTCAGATAAATCCTGATGCTCCGGTAATTGCATTAACAGCTACCGCTACTCCCAAGGTACAGAGTGATATTGTAAAAAATCTTGATCTCCGAAAGCCAAATATTTTCATTTCTTCCTTCAACCGGGCTAATCTTTATTATGAAGTATTACCAAAAATAAAAAAGACACAGGTTGATGAAAACATTGTTCGTTTTGTAAAAAGTATGGGCAAGAAAAGCGGCATCATTTATACCCTTAACAGAAAAACAACGGAAGAGTTGGCTGATATATTAATGGCCAATGGTATAAAAGCGGTTGCCTATCATGCGGGATTGGACAGTAAGTTAAGATCACAGCGTCAAGATTTATTTCTGGGAGAAGAGATGCAGGTTATATGTGCCACCATTGCATTCGGAATGGGTATTGATAAGCCTGATATCCGTTTTGTAATTCATTATAATATTCCTAAGTCAATTGAAAATTATTACCAGGAAACCGGCCGTGCCGGAAGAGATGGACTGGAAGGAAAATGTGTTCTTTATTATTCACATAAAGATGTAAGCAAACTGGAACACCTGATGCGGGATAAGCCACTTAGTGAAAGAGAAGTGGGAGCACAGCTGATCAATGAAACGGTTGCCTTTGCAGAAACAGGAGTTTGCCGCCGCAAGTTATTGATGAGCTATTTTGGAGAAGATTATGAAAATGAGAACTGCGGACAGTGCGACAACTGTAAACATCCCAAAGAAAGAATAGAAGCAAAAGAAGAAGTGATCCTGGTTCTAAAAGCAATCAAACAACTGGACGAACGTTTTGCAACGGATTATGTGGTTAAAATAATCAGTGGAAAGCTAACACCACAGATACAAATGTTCCGCCATGATGAGTTAAAATGTTTTGCCAGCGGAAACGATAAAGACAATCATTTCTGGAACTCCTTGATACGGCAAATGATTTTGGAAGGAATGCTGAGAAAAGATATAGAAGAATATGGTGTATTAAAATTCTCTAAGAATGCAGAATCCTTTTTGAAAAAACCAAAGTCATTCAAGATTGTTCTCAACAAATTGTATGATGATGCAAATGCCGATGATGAAGAGTCAACAGAATCAACAACCGGCGCAGCATTGGATGAGCAATTAATAAAGATGCTGATGGAACTTCGTCAGCAAGAAGCAAAGAAAAAAAATCTGCCGCCGTTCGTCATCTTCCTGGAAAATTCCTTACAGGATATGGCTACTTTCTATCCCATCACCATGGAAGGATTGGAAAAATGCCAGGGTGTAAGTAAAGGAAAGGCAATTAAATATGGCAAACCTTTTGTTGAGTTGATAAAACAGTATGTAGAAGATAATAATATTGAGCGGCCCGATGATTTTGTGATGAAAAGTGTAATGAATAGAAGTGGCAGCAAGGTGTACATTATTCAGAATACCGATAAGAAAGTTTCGCTGGAAACCATTTCAAAAAACAAGGGCTGGAGAATGGAAGAAATGCTGGAAGAAATGGAAACCATTGCCGCCAGCGGCACCAAGCTAAACCTTGACTATGCCATAGATGAAATGCTGGACGAGGACGATCAGGATGAAATAATAGAATATTTTAAAAGCTGCGAAACCTCATCATTGCAGGTGGCCCAGGATGAATTGTCAGAATATAATTTCAGTTGGGAGCAGTTAAAGATCATGCGGATCAAGTTTTTAAGCGAATATGCTATGTAGGGAGTAAAAATCCCAAATTGTAAATAACAAATTCCAATCGGAAAATGTTGTTTCTCTTCGATTTTTAAGCAATTCCATATATATTTGCAACCCGGCTGGAATTTTGGATTTAGAATTTAGAATTTTAGCTAGATGGTGCGGTAGCTCAGTTGGTAGAGCAATGGACTGAAAATCCATGTGTCGCCGGTTCAACCCCGGCCCACACCACCATAAAGCAGAAATGGCCCAATACTTTTCAATAAGTGTTGGGTTTTTTTATGGCCATTTCGCATTATGGTGTCCCGAAGCGACCGACCCTATAATGGTTGAAGAAGGAAACCTACTATTGGGGGAGGTCTGCTTCGGGGCTATTTAAAAAAATATAACTTGCTTTATGAATATCCCATTATCATATTGCGTTTATATTCTCTTTAGCGAAAAAGACTACCTCTTATATATTGGCTATTCTTCAAATATTGAAAAGAGACTTGAAATACATAATACTGGAGGAAATAAAAGCACTGCTTATCGAAGACCATTGAAACTTATCTTCTGCGAATTTTATCTTTTTGAAGAAGATGCAAGAAAAAGAGAGATGTATTTTAAAACAACAATGGGAAAGAAGGCTATTAAACTGATGTTAGCAACTACTTTAGAAAAATTAAACTATAAAAAAATGGAGGATAAAAAGCTGGAAATTATTCATGATATTGAATAATATACTCCACCTCCGTACCAACTTTTGCATATTACATCATCAATACAATATTAGCTTCCAAGCTTTCATCTTGATTTGCATCTTTATGCACTTCTTGAGCAATGTTATGGCAAACAACGCTTGCAGTTTAGTAACAAATGCATCGGGGGTGGATTCAGTAATAATTCGCTGGGGATATAAAAGAGTTCATCTACCAAAAGAGTCTCTACACAAATAACCGTTTTGACAAGCTGCAAATGTAGCAGCTTATATTTTTTAAATGGCTTAGAACACTACTTGAGAAATATAATCCCCAAATTCCATTGCTCAATAATTACTTGTTTAAAAACCCTATTTTTATACCATGTTATTTTTGGCACGGTTTTCACATTTATTTTAAAAATCAAAACACAATCAACATGAAAAATTGGTTAAGTAAAAAAATCACCTTTTTGTTTTTGGGGATTCTTTCAACAGTTTATTTATTTGCCCAAGATGATAAAAAGGTAGACGTAGACATTAGTCTCGACAAAGACGGCGGCAGCGACTGGTATCAACAACCGTGGGTATGGATAGTCGGTGGTGCAGTATTTATTCTTTTATTGGTGGCAATGTTAAGAGGAAGTGGTAAGAAAGAATAATCCCTTGAAAATAGTTTAAAGTAAGAGACGTTTTTCATAAAGAAGAACGTCTTTTTCTTTTCAGTTTTATTCTTCTTTCTTCCTCACCACCATAAACCAATCATTTTCTAAAGACCGGTAGGCATAATCATAACAATAATGATAGGTATTACCATTTTTGGCTACGAGTATTTCTGTGAAGTATTTAAAATTAAATCCAAGCTGCAATAATTTATCCCGGTTAGTTCTTGCCGTTTCTTCTGTATCGGGCAAAACCGATTCCAGGATTTTCCTGTTCTTCAATAACGTATTATTGATATTTCTCACCAGACTACTATGATTTCCTTTTGCTTTTTGCTGATTATTATAATTATTCCGGCAATAATCATCGCAGAATTTTTTATCTACACGACCTTTTAATGTTTTGCCGCAGGCCAGGCATTTTTTAGTGTCAGATACAGTCATAGCAAGGGTTTCATACTATGAATATAGGAAAAACTATCCGTGTGCAAACGTTTCTACACGATTAGCTTCGGGAAGAAACGACTAATCTCCGGCTATCGAATCATCGCCCTATCATCTTTGTGTTGTCAATCGGTAATCATATATCCGGTTGGTTGAAATAAATTAAAAAACCGCTTCCGCAACACCGTAAAGGAACGGAGGCACAAAACAAAACATCATGTACGCATTAAAAAACAAAGTTCAATTGATTGGCAACCTAGGCAACACACCAGAAGTAAAAACTTTCGACAGCGGTAAAAAAGTAGCCAACTTCCGCATGGCCACCAGCGAAGTGTATCGCAACGCCAAAGGCGAAAAAGTAAAAGAAACGCAATGGCACAACCTAGTTATGTGGGGCAAGCTGGCAGAGATTGCCGAGAAGTATTTAACAGTTGGTAAAGAAGTAGCCATCGAAGGCAAACTGGTAAACCGCCAGTATGATGATAAAGACGGCAACAAGAAATTCTTTACCGAAATACAGGTGAGTGAATTGCTGATGCTTGGTGGCAACCCAGTAGAAGCGTAATTTTTTTAGCCACGAAATCACACAAAAGAAACACGAAAGGTGTTTGTGATTTCGTGGCTTTATAATTACAAGTAAATACAACTATTTATGGAGCTATTACATAAAACCGAAGTGTACATTATTGTTGGATGCTGCATTGAAGTTTGGAAAATATTGGGCTATGGCTTTTCTGAAGTTGTTTATAAAGATGCTATGGAGCAAGAATTTCTGGAAAACGACCTTCCATTTAAAAGAGAAGAGCAGCTTCCAGTATTTTACAAATCCAGAGTGCTAAAACACAGATTCAATACTGATTTTACTTTATTTGACAACATTATTATTGAGGTTAAAGCTTGTGATGAAGGAATAAACGACCAAACCATTTCGCAAACCTTAAATTACATTAAAGCAGCTGGCTGTAAAGTTGGTCTTATTATCAACTTTGGAAAATCCAGAATGGAATACAAACGACTTATTATGTAAACTATTTCGTGTTATTTCGTGTGCTTTCGTGGCATAATATTTTTCTACATGGTAGTTTTTACCCCAGATACCGATAATAAAATGTTTCAACTGGCTATCCAGCTGGTTAATCAAAGTAATCGAAACATTTTCCTCACCGGCAAAGCCGGTACAGGCAAAACAACCTTTCTCAAATACATCCGACAACATTGTCCCAAGCAAATGGTCGTAGTGGCACCAACAGGTGTGGCGGCCATTAATGCAGGCGGCGTCACTATTCATTCCTTCTTTCAATTACCATTTGAACCTTTCTTTCCCGAACCAAATACCCGTCACCATTTAATCAGCCGCTTACGTTTCAATAG
>JBDSUW010000210.1:0-7720 GCA_039927535.1 Chitinophagaceae bacterium
TCAGTCTTTCTTTAAAAGTCTGATAATGCTGAAATGCAAGAATAGTAGTAGGAACTAAAATAGCTGCTTGCTTTCCATCTAAATTCGTTTTGAATGCAGCCCGTATAGCAATTTCTGTTTTACCAAAACCAACATCACCACAAACCAATCTATCCATCGGCGATGGAGATTCCATATCTTTCTTTACATCAGCCGTTGCTTTGCTTTGGTCAGGAGTATCTTCATAAATAAAGGATGCTTCCAATTCGGTTTGCATATAATTATCGGGAGCATGTTGAAAGCCTTCCTGTGCTTTACGCTTAGCGTATAATTTGATCAGGTCAAATGCAATTTCTTTAACCTTGGTTTTCGTTTTCTCTTTTAATCTATTCCAGACATCGCTTCCCAACTTGTTTACTTTGGGAACACTTCCATCTTTACCAGTGTACTTGGCAATTTTGTGTAGGCTATTGATGTTTACATACAGAATATCGGTGTCTTTATAGATCAATCGTACAGCTTCTTGCATTCTGCCGTTGACATCTAATTTTTGCAAGCCACTGAAAATTCCAACGCCATGATCAAGATGTGTTACAAAATCTCCCGGTTGTAATTCCCGCAGAGTACGAAGCGTTAATGCTTTGTTCTTATTATAAGCTTGCTTTACTTTATACTTATGATACCTCTGAAATATCTGGTGATCAGTATAGCAAACCACTTTCAGGTCTTCATCAATAAAGCCTTCGTGTATGGATGAAGTGATTGGATTAAAAACAATCTCTGCTTTCAAATCATCAAAAATACTTTGCAGCCGCTCTAATTGTTTTGGGTTTTCTGCAAATATGTTAAGCTGAAATTTTTTTGCTTCCCAGGCTTTTAAATCTTTTATCAGTAACTCAAATTGCCTATTAAAAGCAGGTTGTTCTTTTGTATTGAATTCAATTACGAAAGCAGCTTTGTACGACTGAAATCCAAACTCCACCAAATGCTTTTTCGCTAATTCTCTATTAAAATCATTGGAAGAAATAAAATCATTTACACTCACATCTTTTTTGGAAAGCTTATCTTCTAAATCCTGCCTTTCTTTTTTTCCTGATGCTTTTACGTCTTCTTGTATTTCTAAAAAAGCTTTCACTTCATCTTCACCATCTTTTACTTTTTCATTGCAAAGTTCATAATCCTGTAGCCAGACAACAGTGTTTTCAGGAAGAAATTCAAACAAAGAAATCCTTTCTTCACTTGTGAATTGTGTATCAACATTTGGAATGATTGTTACCTGCAATAATTTTCTTTCACTCAATTGTGTTTCCGGATCTACGATACGTATCGAATCAACATCATTTCCAAAGAGTTCAATCCGGTAAGGTTTTTCGTTTCCGTAGGAATAAATATCCAAAATACCACCTCGTATGGCAAACTGTCCCGGCTCATAGACAAAATCAGTTCTTTCAAATCCATAGTCAGATAATTTCAACAGTAATTGCTCGACATTTAACGGAGAACCGGATTTGATATGAATAATATTGGCAGAAAGTGTTTCCGGTAAAACAACTTTTTCAAAAATCGCTTCTGGATATGTGATAACAATTTTTTTATTGCCACCTGTGGTGATCTTGATCAATGCTTCTGTTCTCAGCATTACATGCGAAGCATTCAGCAATTGGTAATTCTTCCTGTTCTTAAAAGAAGATGGAAAGTAAAAAAGATCCAATGCACCTGTCAGGTTTTCCAATGTATTATGAAAATAAGCCGCTTCTTCTGCATCATTTAAAATGATTAGATGATTGAGTTGTGAACAGGCATCATGGCCAAGTGTAGCGGCTACCACAAACTGCGATGAGCTTCCTTGTAAATTTTTTAAACTTATTTTTTGAGGAGGGGCAATAGTTAACCTGTCCGCCAATTGAAAAAGGCGGGGGTTATTTCGATACATTTCCAGCAAATCCTTTGCACCCATGAGAGGTGCAAATATACTTCAACTTTAAAATTGATGTGATATTTATTCCGGAATTAAAAACATTAAGCACAGAATTGGTTTTACCTTTATCAAAACCAACTTAGCATGGCTCTTCAACCCTGGCGAACGGGAAAAGTGATACGGATTTCCGATCACACATATAATACAAGGCAGTTTTGGGTGGAAATTCCAGAACTGGAAGCTTTTGATTTTAAGCCTGGTCAGTTTGTAACTATCGACCTGCCTATTCATGAAAAGCCAAACAAAAGAATTCGCAGCTACTCCATTGCTTCTTGGCCTGATAAAACTAATGTTTTTGAATTACTGGTTGTATTAGCCGAACATGGATTGGGGACGCATTTTCTTTTTGACAAAATAGAAATCGGCAGTGAGTTGATACTTCGGGGAGCACAAGGAGTATTTGTATTACCCGAAAAATTAGAGAAAGATATTTTTCTGATTTGTACCGGAACGGGCATTGCACCTTTCAGAAGTATGATCAATTATATTCACCTGCATAATATTCCTTTTAAAAATATTCACCTGATTTTCGGCTGCAGAAAAAAAGAAGACTTATTATATTTTGATGAATTAAAAGAATTAGAAAAGAAAGTTCCTGGTTTTCATTATTACCCTACCCTGTCCCGGGAAGAATGGGAAGGCCATCATGGTTATGTACACCCTATTTATGAGGAGCTATGCAAGGACAAACCCGAAGCTCAGTTTTTTATCTGTGGGTGGAAAGTGATGATTGACGAAGCCAAAAAGAGAATCGTAGAAATGGGCTACGATAAAAAATCCATTCACCAGGAATTGTACGGATAAATATTCCTTTCTTCATTTTTAGTGCATAACGACCTCTTGATTTTCAAAGCTTTGTTGCTATATTCGTAAAAATCAATTGGCGTATGGGAGCTTCCTCACTAATTGTATTAATTATTGCTGCCATTGCCTTCTCGGGCATTGCTATTCTTGTCTCCAAACTTGTTTTAAAACCAACTACCAACAAGCAAAAAGGCGAACCTTATGAGTGCGGCATTCCTACTCAAGGGAAAACTTGGACACAATTAAACGTTGGCTACTATTTATTTGCTTTAATCTTTTTAATATTTGATGTAGAACTGGTATTTCTTTTTCCTTGGGCTGTAGTTGCAAAAGGAATGGGCTGGATTGCGATGATTGAAATTGTGATTTTCTTTTTTATTCTCTTTATGGGTTTTTTGTATGCACATAAAAAAGGAGCGTTGAAATGGATGTAAGCGCCCCACCCGACCTCCCCGAAAGGGAGGACATCAAGGCACAATGCCAACTTATTTGAAAAGTAAGAATGAATTTAAAATTCTGAATGCAGGAAGAAAATAAAATATCAAATGACTCTTCGGAAGCCTCCCCCTTGAGGGGAGGTTTGGAGGGGGCCTTTCCCGGAGAAATTCAGGAATTACCCGGCGGTGGTATTGTATTGAGTAAACTAGATGACATCATCAATTGGGCAAGGTCAAATTCGCTTTGGCCACTTACGTTTGCTACCAGTTGCTGCGGAATTGAAATGATGTCAACAGCCGGAGCGAAATACGATTTTTCCCGTTTTGGTTTTGAAGTGGCAAGAGCTACTCCAAGACAAGCCGATGTAATTATTATTGCCGGAACAATCGTAAACAAGATGGCGCCGGTTTTAAAAAGATTGTATGACCAGATGGCTGATCCGAAATATGTAATTGCAATGGGAGCCTGTGCTATCAGTGGCGGGCCGTTTTTTTATAATACCTATTCGGTTGTAAAAGGTGCCGATCATGTAATACCTGTAGATGTATACGTGGCTGGTTGTCCGCCAAGACCTGAAGCATTGTTACATTCATTGATCACCTTACAACAAAAAATAAAAAGCGGCATGACAAGAGAACAAATAAAAGCCCCCAAGGAGAGTAATAAAAAGTAAGTTTTCTTGTGCCCCGATGGGGAGAATTGAAAAATTCTTTATAAATAAATAGCTAAGAAATAACCTGATCCAAGTATAGATTTAATGACTAACGAAGAACTTAAAATAAAACTTGCCGAAATCCTGCCCACTGCAACTATTGAAGATGCAGCAGAAATTGGACCCAGCTGGATTACTGTAAATGTTGAACCTGGTGAGTGGTTAGCTTTTGCTCAACAACTTCGTAACGAAGAAGCTTTACAATTCAATTTTCTTTTCTGCCTTACATGTATTGACTGGAAAACTCACTTGACAATGGTATATCATCTACGTTCAACAATTTTTCATAACAATATTGTAGTAAAAGCAAAACTTGACAGAGAGAAACCTGAAATAGAAACCGTATCACATATCTGGAGAACAGCAGAATTTCATGAAAGAGAAGTGTATGAAATGTTTGGCGTTGATTTTCTAAATCATCCAGATCTGAGATTATTAATTCTTCCAGATGGATGGGAGGGAAAAAATCCAATGCGAAAAGATTTTGAAGATCCGATAAATATGATACGACTATAAAAGACGGCCTCCCAAACCCCTCCGAAAGAGGGGCTTCGCAACACACATGGCCAGCTTATTTGAATAGTAAAATTGGAATTGAAAATTTTGAATGTATAGAGAAACTAAAATATTAAATGACTCTTCGGAAGCCTCCCTTTTGAGGGGAGGTTTGGAGGGGGCTGCTGAGGAGGGTGATATGATAATAAATGTAGGACCTCAACATCCTGCAACGCATGGCGTATTGCATTTGGTGATTACGTTGAATGGAGAAACGATCAAAAATGTAGAGCCCCATCTAGGTTATATCCATCGCTCCATAGAGAAAATGTGTGAAAGCCTTTCTTACAGACAATTTATTTATGTTACCAGCAGGATGGATTATTTATCGGCGCATATTAATAACCATGCCTGTGCACTTTGTGTAGAACAGGGTTTACAAGTCGGGATTCCGCCAAGGGCACAAGTAATAAGAGTGTTGATGGATGAACTGACAAGAATTGCATCGCATGAATTATGGTTGGGAGCCATGGCCATGGATCTTGGTGCCTTCACTCCTTTTTTTCATGCCTTCAGAGAAAGAGAATCCATTAACGACATCATGGAAGAAACCTGCGGTGCAAGGTTGACGATGAATTATATGGTTCCCGGCGGAGTCATGCATGACCTACACCCAAATTTTCAAAAGAGAGTAAAGGACTTTATGCAATTGTATAAAAGTAAAGTGCATGAATATGATGAAATGTTGACTGACAATATTATTTTCCAGAACAGAATGAAGAAGGTGGGTATGCTTTCTGTTGAAGATGCTATTTCTTACGGTTGCACCGGGCCAACAGCAAGAGGCAGCGGAGTTAGTTGTGATATCCGCAAACTATATCCTTATGAAATTTATAATACACTTGAATTTGATGAAGTGCTTGAACCCGGTGGTGATTCTTTTTCCCGTTATATGGTTAGGGTAAGAGAAATGCAGCAATCCATTCGCATTATTGAACAATTGATTGATAATATTCCCGAAGGTGATTTTCAAACAAAAACAAAAGCGGTGTTGAAATTACCGAAGGGAGAATTTTATTCAAGAGTGGAAACAGCAAGAGGCGAACTGGGAGTATATATTGTGAGTGAAGGAGCCAGTACACCGTATCGAATAAAATTTCGTTCACCGGGGTTTTCAAATCTTTCTGTTTTAAATCATATTGCAAAAGGTAGTAAGCTCGGTGATTTGGTAGCGATGATGGGGACGTTGGATTTGGTGATACCGGATATTGATAGGTAATCCCCCTGTCCCCCTAAAGGGGAGACTTAGATCGAAAAGACAATATAGAATAGAAGATTATAATAAATATAATAGTACACATCCCCGCCCGGTCGGGGCGGATTTAGGAAACATAAAAAATTAAACGACTTGGGGTGGGTTGTCGAATAGAATTACAGAACGATGAAGAGTGCGACGCAATAGACGATGATAGTAGTACAGGCGATGACAAAAAAAATAAAGAACATCGAACAGAGAATAATGAATGACGAATTATAGAACATTATAAATTATAAACGACCTGAAGCCCCTCCTTGTGAGGGGTTTGGGGAGGCCTTATGTGGAGTTTTTCAAATATTGCAAACAGCATTCATGAATGGTTGAGTAATAATTTCAACCCGACCATGACGATCATCATTGAAATGGTGATTGCCGGTGTGGCGGTAATCAGTTTGTTTGCCATATTGGGATTGGTGCTGGTGATCATGGAAAGAAAAGTATCGGCATGGATGCAGATACGACTTGGCCCTAACCGTGTGGGACCAAAAGGAATGTTGCAATCATTTGCAGACACATTGAAATTATTGGTGAAAGAAGGATTGACACCGGGCGGTGCAGATAAGTTTTTATTCAACCTGGCGCCTTTTATTGCGATGATTGTTGCCATGTTATTGATGGCACCAATCGCTTTTGCAAAAGATTTTCAGTTGTGGGACTTGAACATCGGTGTATTATTTGTGTCAGCCGTTTCTTCCATCATGGTCATTAGTATATTGATGGCGGGATGGGCAAGCAACAATAAATATTCGTTGATGGGTGCCATGCGCAGCGGCGCACAGATTGTGAGTTACGAATTATCGGCCGGCTTATCCATATTGGCTGTAGTTGTAATGACAGGAAGTTTGCAGGTTTCAGAAATAATCGAGTCGCAAAGAAATGGCTGGTGGATTTTTAAAGGACATCTTCCGATGCTGATCGCCTTTGTTACATTTATTATTGCAGTAACGGCAGAAACAAACAGAGCACCTTTTGATTTGGCAGAAGCGGAATCAGAATTGACAGCAGGTTTTCATACAGAGTATTCGGGAATGAAATTCGCTTTGTTCTTTCTGGCAGAATATGTAAATGTATTTATTGTCTGTGCGATTGGAGCAACGTTATTTCTAGGTGGATGGATGCCTTTTCATATTGGCAACTGGGAAGGATTTAATCATGTGATGGATTATATACCGTCGAGCATTTGGTTTTTTGGTAAAACATTTTTCTTAATATTTCTTATCATGTGGTTCCGCTGGACTTTTCCGAGATTACGGATTGACCAGCTTTTAAATCTTGAGTGGAAATATTTATTACCGATCAGTATGATAAATTTATTGATAGTAACGGCGATGGCGATATTAGGATGGCATTTCTAAGCCCCCAATCCCCTTAAGGGGAGTTAGGAAAGGGTCCGAAATTATTAATAATTTCAAAGGCTGGGAGTGATAAAACAGAGTAGTATGTAAAAATGAAAAAAAATTATACTTTATCAAACCGTTGACAAAAAAAGTTGAATGAGTAAAGGCCAAACAAAATATAATGAATCAAAAAGCCCCCCTTCGGCGGGTTGGGGGGCTAAATATTTAAATGAGATTTGGGGTGCTGTTAAATCGCTGTTGAAAGGAATGCGGCGTACAGGTTATTATTTTACCCACCATAAAGAAATAATAACGCAGCAATATCCTGACAACAGAGATACTTTGAATTTACCGGAACGTTTTAAAGGTGAAGTGGTAATGCCGCATGATGAAAAGAATGAACATCGTTGCACTGGTTGCCAGGCTTGTGAAATTGCCTGCCCGAACGGAACGATTAAAGTAGTTACTCAATTTGACATTCAACCTGACGGCAGAAAGAAAAAAGCAATTGATAAGCTGGTCTACCATCTTGAATTATGTACCATGTGTAATTTGTGTATCGAGGCTTGTCCTTCGGATGCGATCAAGATGGCACAAACATTTGAGCACAGTGTGTTCGACAGAAGTGAACTAACAAAAATTTTAAATCACCCGGGTTC
>JBDSUW010000211.1:0-4972 GCA_039927535.1 Chitinophagaceae bacterium
AAAAACAGAATTATGGCAGAATTTCTTTCAGCGGAAAACAAAACGAAAGAAAACTCACAGTAGAGTTTCTGGGAGTGAAAGGGGACAAGTTGGGAGAATGGAGTGTTACAGAAAATGAATTGAAAAAAATGTAAACTAATTAATATGAAAAGTTTAATCTTTAGAATATTTGTGGTTGCTTTTTTTATAAATGCTGCTTGCAATAATCAAAAGGACAATACAGAAAGAAATTCTGATAAGAATCTGAATATTGAATCAAGTAAAATTGCAACGAATGATACTGCGGAGATACGTTCAGTAATTCTTGACTTTTATAATTGGTACAATAAGAATTATGAAAAATTCCAGGACTATAATTTATATAATGGGTTAAAGAAAGCCGATGCTCCACCCTATAAAATAAACTGGGATGAAGTAAAAAAGTACCAGGATTTTATCCGCTCTTCAGTTCCGCAGTTAGGGGAAGAGTTTTTAACTGACCAAATGACTTTCTTTAAAAAATGCGATTCTGCCTTTAAAATTGATGTGAAAGATGAAATACCCTATGGCTTTGATTATGACTGGTACACTAATAGTCAGGAAGACCCGCAATATTTACTGGAAGAGATCAATAAGAAAGAGAATAAGTGGGAGATATCAGTTAATGGAAACGTATCGACTGTGAAAGTTCATGATGAACAAAACCGGGAGTATGATTTGATAGTCATTCGTTTAAAGAAGGAAAGTGACAAATGGAAGATCATTAAAATTGGAAATGAATAATTTTGCAGGCATGACTATTTATTTTGGATACGAAAAGAAAAAAGTATTGCAGGCTTTACGTTACCATTTTATCAGCAGGCCTGAGATTCGTTTAATGATAATTCTTGTAAACGTATTTGCGATACTCACTTTTACCCTTTACTTTCTAAAAATTATTCAACCATTGGCATTTCTTTTCGGATCATTGCTTTGGATAGTATTGATGATTAGTTTTTGGTATTTGCTACCTGCAATGGTATATCGAAAGGCAATAACATTCAAGCATGAATTCAGTATGACTTTTGAAGAAGAGGGCTTTAGCCTTGTGCATGAACACGGATCAAAATCATGGGAATGGACTTCACTAAAAAACTACCTTGAGAGTCCTCACTTTTTTCATTTGTACTTTGATAGCCGATCCTTTCTATTAGTACCCAAAAGCGGATGCAAGGATAGTGATGAAGTATTTGAATTAAGAGGGCTAATAAAAAACAAAGTAAAAAAAGGATAGGAGAGTTATAACTTTTTCTCCATTACATAGTGTGGAATAGTAATCTCATTAAATTCATCGCTGGCAATTTCGTAGCCCATTTTTTCATAAAAGCCCAAGGTATTTTTGCGGGCATGCATTGATAATATTTTATAACCTCTGTCTCTGGCAATATTTTCTGCGAAACTCATCAAAGCTCTTCCGATGCCTTTACCTTGCAAATCATTTACTACAGCCATTTGGCGTAGACGAACAGTTTTGGTATTTTCTTCAACCAGCATACAACATCCAAGCATATCCTCCTCTTCAAATGCGGCAATGAGCATATTATTAATTTCAGATTCAAGTTCTTGTTCAGAGAAAACTAAACCGAGTGGTTTGCGCAAAATATCATTCCGCAGCTTGACCATCTGCCAGTATTCGGGAGTTCCATGATCAATAATTTTCAATGCCATAACCTGTAATTAATCCACCGGAAGTTCAAAATACAAAGAACTTACAACACTGCCAACCGTTTGCTTGCATTTTTATTTGGAAGGAAGCTAAGTCTTTCCGGTCCTTAATAATTAATTCTCAACCTTTTGGAATAAATATGGAAAATAACACCTTTACGACGCATATTAATTCAAAAAGTATATTTTTGCACCCAATAAACAAAACTTTAAGAACATGTCAGACATTGCATCAAGAGTTAAGAAAATCATCGTAGACAAGCTAGGCGTTGACGAAGGAGAAGTAACCAACGAAGCTTCTTTTACAAATGACCTGGGCGCCGATTCATTAGATACGGTGGAATTAATTATGGAATTTGAAAAAGAATTTAATATTTCTATTCCTGATGAGCAGGCAGAGACCATAACTTCAGTTGGTCAGGCTGTGGCTTACCTGGAAGAACATGCCAAATAAGAATTGGAATGTCCCGGTGTAACGGGAAAAATTTTTATACCGCCTTCTGACTGTCATTAGCAGCGAAGGCGGTTTTTTTTCTTTTCTGCTTTTTTAAAGTGTCTTGTATTTTTATATAAATACATTATCTTAACACATATGGAATTAAAAAGAGTTGTAGTTACAGGAATGGGTGCTTTAACACCACTTGGGAATAATGTTTCTGATTACTGGAACGGGTTAATTAACGGTGTATCAGGTGCCGATATGATTACCTTATTTGATGCTTCTAAATTCCGTACAAAGTTTGCTTGCGAAATAAAAGGCTTTGAGGCTACTGATTATCTTGATAGAAAAGAAGCAAGAAAAATAGACCGCTTCACACAACTGGCTTTGGTTGTAAGTGATCAGGCAATGACTGATGCCGGTTTAAATAAGGACAATATAAACCCCGACAGAGTGGGTGTTGTTTTTGCCAGCGGTATCGGCGGATTAATTACTTTTCAGCATGAGGTAACTGACTTTGCAAGAGGAGATGGAACTCCCCGTTTTAGTCCCTTCTTTATTCCTAAAATGATATTGGATATTGCCGCAGGCCAAATCAGTATGCGGCACAATCTGCGGGGGCCAAACTTCGCTGTTGTTAGTGCTTGTGCCAGCAGTACGAATGCTATTATGGATGCTTTTAACCTGATCCGCCTTGGCAAATCAGATATTATTGTTACAGGTGGAAGCGAAGCTGTTATCAGCGAAGCAGGTGTTGGTGGGTTTAATGCAATGAAGGCTATGAGTGAAAGAAATGACGATCCTAAAACTGCCAGCCGTCCTTATGATAAAGACAGAGATGGTTTTGTAATGGGCGAAGCTTGTGGTATTTTGATTCTTGAAGAATTGGAACATGCAAAAGCAAGAGGTGCAAAAATCTATTGCGAAATAGCTGGTTGCGGAGCTACAGCCGATGCGCATCATATTACAGCGCCACATCCGGAAGGATTAGGAGCCAGGAACGTAATGATTGTTGCTTTGGACGATGCAGGAATGCAAGCAAACGAAATTGATTATATAAATACTCATGGAACATCAACACCAATTGGTGATGGGGCAGAAGTAAAAGCAATAACAGCAGTTTTTGGTGAACATGCTTATAATTTAAATATAAGTGCTACCAAATCCATGACCGGACATTGTCTGGGTGCAGCTGGCGTTATTGAAGCCATTGCAAGTATACAGGCAGTTCTTACGGGTATTATTCCCCCCACAATTAATCATTTTACAGATGATCCTGATCTTGATCCAAAACTAAATTTTACTTTTAATAAAGCACAAGAACGGCCGGTTCGGGCGGCACTCAGTAATACATTTGGGTTTGGCGGGCATAATGCTTGTGTGATTGTGAAGGAATTCAAAGGTTAATTAGTTAATTTGTAGATTAGTTAATTGGGAAATAGAAATAGAGAGATTGAACGAAAATTGACTACTTTTTTAAAGTAAATGATTTGAAAAAATAAAGATTTTGCATAAAAGCACTAATCAACCCCGCCTGATTCAATCAGTCGGGCAGGCAATTAACAATTTAACTAATCAACCATTTTTCGTAGTTTAACAACTGTGGATTTTCTAAAATTTTTTTCCGGCAAATACACCGGCTCATCCTTCAAGAAAGAGTTGAAAAATATTCTTGGCTTCAAGCCTGGAAACATTTCTTTATACCAGACTGCACTTACACACCGGTCGATCAGAGAAAATGCAGATGAGAATAATGAAAGGCTTGAATATCTTGGCGATGCTATTCTTAGTGCATTGGTAGCCGATTATTTGTTTAAACGTTATCCGTATAAAGAAGAAGGATATCTTACAGAAATGCGGAGCAAGATGGTGAACCGACAGCAGCTGAATGAAATAGCAGTACGAATGGGGTTGAAAAAAGTTACGCTGTATAATAAAATGGATGGTGCATTGAAAGTAAGCCAGATATTTGGTAACACTCTCGAAGCACTGGTCGGTGCAATATACCTGGATCATGGATATAAAAAGACATCAAAATGGGTTATGGAATGTATTATTTTACCCCATATGTTTATGGATGATCTGGAGAACCTGGAGATCAATCATAAGAATAAACTCTATGGCTGGGCCAATAAGAATGGCAAAGTGCTGGAATTTGAAACGCTAAATGAGAAACTGGAAAATGGCCGTCGTTTGTTTACAGTTGCTGCCGTGGTGGATGGAAAAAACATTGCCGAGGGTAAAGCTTTCAATAAAAAAGATGCCTCCCAGATAGCAGCACAGGTTGCAGTAGATAAGTTAGGTATAGTGAACGCTGACTCAGTAGCAGAAGGTTATTGAACTTTATTGTAAATATTTAATCAAAACAAAAAAATAGCACATGAAAAAATTAGCTTTTGTTCTAATTGCGGCAGTAGGTTTTATGGCATGCAATAGTCCCGAAAAAGGAGAAAACGGTGTAACCTACAAAACACCGGTACAATACAATGATTACATAATAGGAAAGCAAACAATATTGCTTGAAAGAATAATGAAGTTTGCCGATGCTGCAAAAATTGATCTTGATTCAGCAGATAAGTTACTGGACAAATATTCTGCCGAAGCCGCAGTCATGATCAAAGACATAAAAGGAATGCCGGCCTTTAAAAAAGATAGTACTTTCAGAGAGGCCGCAGTTAATTCTTTTACGTTTTACAAAAAAGCTTTTGATGATTATTACAAGCAAATAATTCGTATTCGGAAAGAAGGGGCAGCTGATGCAAATGACCAGTTAAATAAAGTGCTGGAAAAGCTGACAGCAGAAGAAAAAAGAGTTGACTACGCATTTCGTATTAACCAGCAAAGTTTTGC
>JBDSUW010000212.1:0-19285 GCA_039927535.1 Chitinophagaceae bacterium
GAAGAATTAACAAAAACGCACATAAGCTATTTTAAAACAGCTTTATTTACCGCCATTATTATTGCGGGATTAACTGCTCAGGCATTGCTGGGTCCCTATTTATATCTTGGGTACCCATTGGTGAGTAATCTTTCGTCCTATATTTTCTTTGCTGTAATTGGAGTAGCAATAATTTCGGGGTTACTTGGCAGCAGCATGGCAAAGTTGATGCTTGCGCTGCTAAAGTGGAAGTCAAAATTTAAATTCAGGTATCAGCACATTTTATATTTGATTATTTGTGCATTGATAATAGCGACCATAGCCTTTTTTTTGATAATAGAATTATAGGATCTGGAAAAGATCTAATGGCAAACACTTTGTTTACAGCTGATAAATATTCAGCATGGTATGTGCCGGGCTTGCGAATTGCAGGACCAGTTTTGTCATTTACAACCGGAGCTGCGGGAGGCGTTTTTGCTCCGTCGTTAAGTGCTGGTGCCAGTGTGGGATCTGTGATGGCCGGTTGGATGAGTTTGTCTGATTCTAATTCTAATTTGCTTATTTTGGCAGGAATGGTTGGTTTTTTAACCGGAGTTACAAGAACTCCATTTACTTCTGCAATTCTTGTGCTTGAAATGACTGATCGTCACAATGTAATTATGCACCTGATGGTTGCTGCAATGATTGCAAATCTTGTATCATTACTGATTGACAAACATTCTTTATATGACCATATGAAGAAACAATATTTACAAGAAGTGAAAGAAGAAATTGCGGAACCAACTACTACATTACAAAAGGAATAAATAGGAATTTACCTATCAAAGAATAAATCTTAATCTTATACATGAGTTTATTTGCCATCATTACAATACTGGTTGTTATAACTGCGGTTTTTGCTTATCTCAATACAAAGTTTCTGAAATTACCCGAAACAATTGGCATGATGATTATTTCATTAATATTTTCTTTGTTGCTTATTGGTGCGGGATTATTGATTCCAGAAGTTTCTTCCTTTGCAAGAGATTTTATCGGCAATATTGATTTCAGCAAAGTATTGCTAAATATAATGCTGAGTTTTTTATTATTTGCCGGAGCATTGCATACAGATGGATCATTGTTAAACGCAAACCGACGTTCAATTACAGTGTTTGCCATTGCAGGAGTTATTTTATCTGCATTATTCGTTGGCACATTAATTTTCTTTTTCTTTCAAACTTTTATGGCCCCTGTAAGTTTTTGGTATTGTCTTTTATTTGGAGCACTGGTGGCACCAACAGATCCGATTGCAGTGTTAGGTATTTTAACAAAGGCCGGTGCACCAAAAGATGTAGAGATAAAGATCGTCGGCGAATCGTTATTTAATGATGGTATTGGTGTGGTATTGTTTTTGTCGTTGCTCGAAATAATAACCATTGGTACAAATAATGTTTCCTTCGGAGATATAAGTTTGCTGCTTTTACAGGAAATTGGTGGTGGAATTTTATTTGGATGGATGCTTGGTCAGGTTGGCTTCAGGTTGATGAAGAGGATTGATCATTATCAGACTGAAATATTGATTACACTGGCTATTGTAATGGGGGGCTATATGGTGGCGCAATTATTGCATCTTTCCGGACCATTGGCAATGGTGGTGGCAGGTTTATTTACTGGTAGCAGGTCGAAAGAGCAGGCCATGAGTGATACGACAGAATTGTATGTCTATAAATTTTGGGAGCTGATTGATGTATTGATGAACGCAATACTTTTTGTGCTGATAGGATTGGAATTGATGACACTGGAGTTTAATCTTAATTATTTGATCGCCGGTATAGTTGCCATTCCAATTACGCTGCTGTCAAGATATTTATCATTAATTATTCCTGCTTCTTTATTTAAAAAATATATTAACACCGACAGAAAAACAATAGGGTTAATGACGTGGGGAGGTTTAAAAGGAGGGTTATCCATTGCAATGGCACTATCATTATCAGCTCCATTACCCAAAACACAGTTTGTGTTTATGATTTATGTGATAGTTATATTTTCTATAATAGTGCAAGGGTTAACAGTTGGTAAATTGATAAAAAAAGTCTTCTGAATCAGGCAATCATTTTAAGCAAAGCCCCTTGCTTTTGTAAAACAGATTGATTGTTATAAATTCAGCAAACTTTGCACTTGAAATAATTTGAACAAATGGAAAAATTACAGAATAAACATATCATTGAAATTGTAATAATTGTTGGCGGAGCTATCATTATAGGCTGGCTGGTTAAAAAGCTGTTATTTCCTCTCCTTTATAAGCTTACAAAGAAAACAAAATGGAAGAGTGACGACATTATTATTAAAAATATTGGACAATGGGTGATATTCTGGTTTTTACTGGCAGCTTTTGCTTATATAACTCCAATTTTTACTGAAACTTTCTCCTATATTGGCAAACATTCTTTATTGATTGAAAGGATTATAGCCTCTCTTTATATTTTTTCTATTTCAGTTGCGATTGCCAGAATTGCGGCAGGCTTGCTTCATAACCGAACTGAAAAGCATCATGGTGTAATACCAACTATTTCAATTCTTGGCAATATTACAAAGGCAATTATTTATGTCATTGGATTTATTTTTATTCTTCAGACATTTAAAGTTGCGATTGCTCCCTTGGTTACGGCACTCGGTGTGGGTGGTATTGCCGTAGCATTGGCATTGCAACCAACTTTATCCAATCTGTTTGCTGGTTTACAATTGATTTCTTCGGGAAAATTTAATTCTGGAGATTTTGTGCAATTAGAAGGTGGTCAAAAAGGTTTTATCAGAGATATTTCATGGCGTCACATAACAATAGAGACTTCACAAAATAATGTAATCATTGTGCCGAACAGCAAAATGGCAAGCTCAATTATTGAAAACTTCTTTCTTATTGACAAAAAAATAACTTTCAGTATATTAGTTGGGGTTGGATATGAAAGTGAGCTGGACAAAGTTGAAAAGGTTTCTGTTCAGGTAGGGAAAGATATATTACAGAATCAGTTTGGCGGTGTAAAGGAGTTTGAACCTTATGTGCGATTTTATAATTTTGGAGCCAGTAGTATTGACTTGAAGATTTTTTTGCAGGTTATGGAATATGCAGACCAGTTTGCGATTACTTCAGCATTTATAAAATTATTACACAAACGATATCAGCAGGAAGGTATCAATATTCCATTCCCGATACGGACTATACATATGAAAAAACCGGCTGAGTAAGTTGAAATCAGGCGCCTTTGATATAGCTCTCCAATGTGCCTATAATAAATTGCTGTTCTTCAATCAGGTATTTTACAACATCACCTATTGAAATAATGCCAGCCAATTTATCTCCTTTCATAACTGGCAAATGCCTGATATGATTTTTCGTCATTATCCGCATGGCATCTTCGATAGTGCATTCTTCTGGTACGGTAATCAATTCCGAAGTCATGATTTCCCTTATCAATGTTTCTTTTGATGATTTTCCTTTCAGTACTACTTTCCTGGCATAATCTCTTTCTGTAAAAATACCTGAAGGATTTTCGCCTTCCATTACCAGTAATGCACTTATGTTTTTTTCAAACAATTGTTCCAATGCACTGTAAACAGTTGAGTCTGGAGATATAGAATATACCTGATTTCCTTTTGCCTGAATTATGTCATTTACTTTTGCCATAGTACATTGTTTTTCCTTGTTTAAGAATAATTAACTGTTCAAGGCTATAAATAATGATAAACTTAGGAAGAAAAGTTGAAAAAATTGTAACCTAGGCTGCGAATTAGCCGACAATTGGGAATTAATATTAAAATAGCGACTATTATTAGAGCCATGTCGTATTTCAAATATGCCATATTAAAGTAACAAAACCTGCTACGCTAATTAGAACTGATAATTACTATAAACCGGCGTAAAGATGGAGTTTTGAATCTTTTTGTTGCTAATGGATGTTTTAGTCAGCTGTTCTCCATTTTCTCGTTTGTACGCTACATGGAATATTAACAGGTGTATCATAACAAACAGTAAGATCGTATTGAATGTCTTTTTTTTCATCTTATTTCATTTTAAACTCATAAAGTAAAAAAAGCCCCTCCATACCGGACATGTATAAATATTTTGGGGCTTTAGTTATTATTGAATGCACAGGGAAGATTTTAAATTTCCTGGGTACCCTTTTAATTTATAACCACTTTCAATAATTGTTGAAATCATTTCAAATCGACCCTCGGTTTTATATAATTGTAACAATTATCTTGATTTCTTTTTATACGACAATATAAACCTTGTGCCCTTTCCCACTTCCGACCGAACGTTTATTCCAATATGATTGGCAGTGAGGATAGATAGCGAACCTGATAATCCCAGGCCCATGCCACCAGGCTTATTGGTGAAGTATGGCTTGAACAGATTAGTTAGATTTTCTTTGCTGATGCCAGTGCCATTGTCTTTAATTACTATATAATAAACGCTGCGCAGTAGTTTTGTAGTGATTTCTAATTGACCATTTTTAGCAGGCATTGCTTCGATTGCGTTGATGATAATATTCGTCAAAGCAAGTTTTACTTTAAAACTGTTAAGGTTTATTTTAAAATCCTCGGTGCTATGGTTTCTAGTGACAGTGATATTCTTAAGTTGAAGCCGGTCTTTATTCGTCATCAATACTTCCTGAATGAGGTAAGGAATAGAATGTGTTTTCGGCTTTATTTCTTTTTTATTCGCAGAAGTAAGAAGATCGGTTAACATATTCTTAATCCGGTTTGAATTCCGTATTAAAATGTCCAGGTAAATTGCATGCACCTCCTCTCTGGCTGTATGCTTTAATTCTTCTATCGCCAGGTTAATATTGGTTAATGGATTACGGATCTCATGCACCAATGTATAAATATACTTTCTGGGATCTTCCTCGATTACTTCGACTGGTGAGCCTGATTTAATATGCTTTACGGCAGATAAATGAAGAAATGATTTCGGAGCTTTAGGAATGGTAGCTGATAAATTCATCTTAAGCGTATTTAGTTGTTGCATTAAAGATGCACTCATTCAGCATCACAAGTGTTACATCTATCTGTTTTAATATTATATAATTCCCACAGATTACTTTGTAAAGTCCTTTATTCATATCCACTTTTAATAATAGTCGAGATCATTTTAAAGCGGCCGTTGGGTTTTATATAATTGGGTGCATGTGCCGGTATGATAATACCCTGACCCGATGCAATTATAGTAGACACTTTATCAATTACGATGTCTGCTTTTCCTTCAATTATTTGTATAAAAGTATCAAACGGCGAAGTTTTCTCTGTCAATCCTTCACCGCTGTCAAATGACATGACACTGATATTACCAGTCGATTTTTTAATGATCGTTTTGATTACTACTGAATTGGCCATATACTCTATGATTTCAACTATGATGTGTGCAACTGATTTTTCCAGTTCATTTACTTCCGGCTTTACTGTTGTAATATTTTCACTCATAATACTGATTTTAGAAAATAACTCGTTTCAAAATATTTTTATGATCGGGTTACACGTTGAAAAGGTAAAGGTCGCTTTCTGTTTTGCGGTAAGCATTATACAACTTAGTAATTAAGTTATATCATTCACACATTATTGCAGGAGGGTTAAAAAAAATCCCTGTCTTCACAGGGATCTAACCAAAAACCTAACTGCTTATGAGAAATTCTACTATAAAGATCGTCTTCATTTTTTCTTTTACTATTACAGAACTCAATAAATAACTTACATAATTCCCACTTTTTTACATATGTCGTTATATACTGTTTTAGCCAAACTTGGTGATGCCGGGTAATGAATGAAAACTATTTTCATAGTTAATCGTAGAATGTAAGATTTTAAGCTTTTCGGTGATCCTTGTTTCCAGGTATTTCTGAGATCTATTTTTTTTAGCTTCCAGGAGGGCTCTTTCATAAGAAAAGACAGCCTCTTTAAAATGCCCGTCGTTTTCGTTCCTCAGCGCCTCCACAAATAATACTACTGGAATATTTCTTTTTCTTTTCCTTACGAAATACAAACGACCTGATATGATAACGATAAGTAACGGAATGATCAGCAAAATGTACAATGACATATTTTATTTTTATGGATACCAGTAATGATTAACGGGCAGTCGGTTCAATAACCGGCTTCTGGAAATGATCACAATTTTACATTGTAGAAAGCTATTTACTTGCTTTGATATAAGTATTATATCATTCCGGGAAAAGTTTATATGATTCACAGGTCTTCTAGAATAGATCACCTTTTTCCTGAGGAGTTTCCCCGAAAAGGCCACAATAAAGGCATCTGTTCTCCGAAAAGAAGAATAATGTGTGAATTATGTAATCTATTTGGTTAATCATGTAACGTTTATGAATTGAATGTTTCTCAACTTTCAGTTACGAAATACAGATCAGTGAATAGAGGTAAATCAAAAAAATATATATTATGAGATTAACAAAATTTTTACCAATTGTATCGCTGGCATTATTTATTGCGATTGCTTCGCCAGCAAGCTCTGCTATTGTCGATCCGGCCAGCAGTCCTGCAAAAACAGAAGACCCCCGGGCACAACAATTGATGCAGCGCCTGGAAGTTATTAAGGGTATGGATAAATCGGAGTTGACAGGCTCTGAAAAGAAAGATCTACGGAAAGAAGTAAGAGGGATTAAAAAAGAGATGAAAGAAATCAAAGGTGGAGTTTATCTTTCTGTAGGAGCCATCATAATAGTTATTTTATTATTGATCCTTCTTTTATAATCTTCCCAAATGTGAAGAGGCTGTCTCAAAAGTCGTCATTGCGAATAAAATGAAGCCCGCCCGGCCAAGCCGTTCGGACGGGCAATCTAAGAAAATTCATCAATTGATGTTCATCAGATTACTTCGGTTCCCGATTAATTATCGGGACAGGCTGTTCCTCCCTCGTAATGACGATTCAACGACTTTTGAGACAGCCTCTTAAATCAAAATTTACTTTTTAAAAAAAAACTTGTTTGTGTAGTAGAACTTATACGAAGATGGATTTCTTTTTTCCGGCCTTTATTACCTAAAATTCAAAAAAAATTAATTCCTACACAAATTGTTTTACCCGCCATGATCATGAATGTTCTGCGGGATAAATATAGGGCAATACAACTCTCAATTGAAAACCTTCCAATGGCTTTGATTTAATTTCGACCTTCCCATTAAATAATTCAGCCCGGCTTATAATGTTTGTAATGCCAACTCCTTCTCTCTTTAAAGAAGTATCAAAGCCTTTCCCATTATCTGAGATAAGTAATACTATTTCATTTTCATGTTTGCTTATATTAATACTTGCCTGAGTGGCTTCAGCATGTTTTAATATATTATTTACTTGTTCCTGCACAATCCGGAAAATAGTTACCTGCATTTTTTCATTAATTTCTTCTTCTATAATTCCATCTTCTTGAAATTCAATTTTGATTGGATTAACGATACGCAGATCAACGATTAAATTGTTTATACAATCAAATAAACCTATAATATGCGTATCCGGAAATATCAAAGCTTTGGAGATTTTCCTGATCTCATCTATAACTGTTACTATGAAATCCAGAGACTTTTCAAGATATTTTTCTCTTTTCTTTTCATTTCCTTTAGCCAGTTGTAAATACAGTTTTGTAACAGCAAGGATCTGGTTTACGTTATCGTGCAATTCCATTCCTATAGCTGTTCTTTCTATCTCCTGAGCTGTGAGCACTGCATCAGTTATCTCTCTTTGCTTTGACAATCTTACCTGTTCTAATTTATTTTCCAGTAATTTTTTCACAGTAATATCCTGAGTAGCGCCAATCATCCGGGATGCTTTGTTGTCCAGTCCATAAATGATATGCCCCCGATCATGGACATAAGCGTATTCGCCGTTGGCTTTTTTAAACCGGTATTCTTCTTCCCAAATAGCTCCGGGCTCCCCGGAAATAATTTTGTTCAACTTTGTCAATAAGCGTAGTTTATCATCAGGATGCAGGCGACTTTCCCAAAAATTTTGTGAGATAAGCGTATTCTCAATCGGATAACCAAATGTTCTTTTATGGCCCCCATCTATCCAGAATATTTCACTTGATTGAAGATCCCATTCCCAAAGACAATCGTTTGTAACTTCTGTTATAAACTTATATAGCTCATTGAATGCTTTAAGTTGCTTTTCTGGATTTTCTATATGCGGTGACTGGTTGAAGCTTTTGAAAGAAACGGATAAAATATCATTGCTTTGATAAACAATTACATCAAACCAGTCATCCATTTCTTCCCAATATTCTTTAAAATAAACGGGCTTATCTGGTTGTATCTTCTTATAATAAACTGAGTAAAAACTTACCGGAATGATTCCAACAAGTTTCCCCCATAAATTCTTCCCGATTATATCTACGGCAGGTACCCCTAATAATTTTTCTGCTGCTTTGTTCCAATATTGTACAGTCCATTTGTGATCGACAGTAAAGAATCCATTAGCCATGGTTTCCGTAAAAGACTTTTTCGGAAATCCATTAATAAGATTCGTTTTCTTAATCTCTTTTGTATTTGTAAGAATTTTTTCAGTCATTGATATAATTATGAGATTAATTTCCCATATAGCGTATTATTTAAATTCATCAGGGTTGATTTATTCATTATCGCTTTTAATGATAGTTGAAATCATTTTAAACCGTCCGTTAGGTTTTATAAAATTGGGTGAATGCGCCGGAATGATAATTCCCTGACCAGATCCGAGTATATTAGATTTTTTATCAATTACGATTTCCGCCTTTCCCTCAATGATCTGGACAAAAGATTCGAATGGCGATGTCTTTTCCGTTAATCCTTCCCCACTTTCAAACGACATGATGCTGATATTTCCTGTCGATTTTTTTATTATTGTTTTGATCACTTCAGCGTTTGCCATATACTCAATAATTTCAACAATGATGTGTGATTTTGATTTTTCAAGTGTAAGGCTATGAAGTTTTTTATTTTCAGGGATGGTTGGTGTTGATTTTTTAATTTTTTCACTAACCATTTTTGTGATTTTCTTTTTTTGATTCATAATTCTAATTTTCTAAGGTTTGTGATTATACTATTGAATTATTATCAGTTTCAAATAAGAAGTCCCTGTAAAAACAGGGACTTTAACCAAAACTAACTGTTATATAGGGAGACTGACTTTATGCAAGATCTAAAACAAAGTTGTACTTATTTATCCGGGTTTCTGTTACATAAATTTGCAAAAAAATTACATTATTCACATATAGCTTTGCCCATACTTTTCATTTCCGCATTAGCAAAACTGTCAGTTACAGTGATTTGATTATTGCAAGCAACTCCTCTTTGGTTTTTCCAAGTTTCACCTGTAACCTCCCGAATATTTCATCTTTTTTTCCTTCAGCAAAAAGCATGTTATCATCCAATAATGCTGCAAATTTTTGTTTGATCTTTCCTTTCAAATCATTCCAGTTTCCTTTGCTTTCCATAATCATAATTTTATCTTCACTTATTTTTTATAAAATAGTAGCATGTTTTTCAGTGTATTATTGACCACCATTTTTTTCAGCTTCTTTAGCAGCATCTGCTTTCATTTTTTCATTGGCTGAAACAAGGAATTCTACCCGGCGATTTTGTTCCTGACCATCTGTGGTAGTATTCGTATATTTTGGTATTGATTCACCAAATCCGTGAATGGTGAGTCGTGTAGCAGTAATTCCTTTTCCGGATAAATAATAGGAAACGGTTGAAGCCCTTCGTTCTGATAATGACTGATTATAATTAGTTGATCCCTTGCTATCCGTATGTCCCTGTACTTCAATATTGGTATCTGGATATTTTTGCAGTATGGCTACCAATTTATCTAAACTCGTCTTTGCTTCTGCTGAAAGATCAGATTGATCAAAACCAAATAAGATTTTATTGCTAAACTCAAGAACAATTCCTTCCTCAACTCTTATTACCTGGGCATCCGGAAAATTCTTTTTCATTTCTTCAGCCTGTTTATCCATCTGGCGACCTATTATTGCACCGGATACTCCACCAACAGTTGCTCCAATGATGGCGCCTAAAGCTGTGTTACCGGTTACTTTGCCAATTACAGCACCAACTACACCTCCGCCTACTGCGCCTATTACAGCCCCTTTTTGAGATTTGTTCATTGTTTTACATCCGGCAGATGTAACAGCTATTATTAAAATGCAGCCTAGTAAAATTTTAATTGTTTTCATTTTTATTTTTTTAATTTAATGTTGAAGCAGAGAAATTATGATACTATACTTTCTGGTATTTTGTTCATTTATACCGTTGACGAATTTTTATTTACAGGTTTATAAAATGTCATCGCCTGCGGCATAATGGCTTTTATTTTTGCTACGCTGTTTGCATCAGACGAATGACTGCTTAAAAATTCAGGTGACTTTGCTCCTCTGGCTGCAACCATTCTTTCCCAAAATGATTTAGCTGAAGAAATTAAGTTAGTATAAGCTGAAAACTTAAATAGATCGTTTAACAAAGATGATTCCATTTGCGCCGGCGATTGTTACACAACTTAAAAAAATACTTACATTATTCACAGATAAATGCATATGTAGCAGTGATGGTAATGTGTGAATTTTGTAACTTTTTTCCTATATCGTACAATGATTGTAGGTATGAAGTATCTTATCTTTCTCCAAATATTAACTTTGTCCTTCGGAGTAATAAAATAATAAGATAAACGAAGTGTACTTCAATTAAATTTTAAAATAAACAAAATAACGTAAAAACATTCTTCGGATCGGATCACAAGCTATCTTGATGGCGATGAATTTACCGGCCAGCTCTGCTGTGAATTCAGAAATTACTACCGTCAGCAACACTTCAAAAACTCAAAAGCATCGGCCTACTGACATCTGTTTCTTACAAATCAACAGTGTTCATTCAATGTGTGAATTAGATAATATTTTTTTAAAAATGTATAACAATTTAATCATTTGCTATAAGGACTTTTGAATCGTTAAGCACATTCGATATTTTAAATATTAAAAATGAAAATTCAGAAAGGAACCGGTTTTATAGTTGGATTGTTTTTAATAACTATTTTTCTGATCTCGGCTTTTATAATTTTATTCAGCTATTCCGGTTATTCATTCTCTTATGAGAATAAGGGAATGTTACAAGATTCAACATCAATAGTTAATCAAATGACGGTAAAATAGTTCTATGAATAATCTGTTGAGCTTTATTTATTCAAAAAATTCAAACCTATGAGCGAAGCAGGTAATAATATCAAAATAGCCATCAATGATATTTCAGTTAGTTACAATGATTCAGGTTCCGATAACTCAAAGGCAATCATTTTTATTCATGGCTTTCCATTTAATAAATCCATGTGGGATAAACAAGCAGCGGCTTTAAAAGGTAATTACAGAGTGATTGCATACGATGTTCGGGGGCATGGAAACACTAATGCGGGGGATGGTATTTTCAGTATTGATCTTTTTGTTGCCGACCTGATTGGTCTGATGGATAATCTGAAGTTGGATAAAGTGGTACTGTGTGGTTTATCAATGGGAGGATATATTGCATTAAAAGCAATTGAAAAATTCCCCGAACGATTTGAGGCGCTTGTGTTAAGTGATACACAGTGTGCTGCAGATACAGAAGAAGGTAAAGCAAAAAGATTGAAGACCATTGAACATATCAAAGAGATCAGTGTGGAAGAATTTGCTGACGAAAGCATAAATAATCTTTTTGCACCTGAATCGTTCTTAACAAAAAAAGATGTAATTGCTGCTGTCAGGGAAATGATTGTAAATACGTCAAAACTTTCGCTGATGAATACCCTGCTTGCCATATCGGAAAGGGCAAATAGTTGTAGTAAACTTCAGGAGATAAATGTGCCGGTACTTATTATGGTAGGGAAAGAGGATATAATTACACCTCCGGCCACAGCCTGGCTGATGCATGGTGAAATTAAGCAATCAAAATTGACGATCATCGAACATGCTGGACATTTAGCCAACCTTGAAAATCCTTACGAATTCAATTACCAGTTGAAAAGTTTTTTACAGGAGCATATTAAAAAAACAGTTGGATTGCATTCTTCATCCTCTCTTTAATTATATTCTCAATTTCTGTCTTTGTTCTTATCACTGTTAGTTTAAGAATGCTCACATTTACAGGGTTCAATTATGTAACAACAGAAAAAGTGGTTGATCTGGTTCCCGTTCAGATCAATTAGAAAAAAAAATTACCTGTTAAATGGTCTCCAATTATTGGTGCAATTTTGTTTGTTGAGGAATTTTCATCCTTGCTTTTTCAAAAAAAGGACCTTAATAATACATTTTAGAGCAGTTTCTATACTGTAATATGTGAATCATGTAACTAATTGCAAGAATTATATAAAATTGAACGACCTTAAAGGCAAGACCTTTATGCGTATTTTCCAAATAAACTGAATAATTGAAAATTTTTATCAAACATATGGTAAGCAACCGCTGTAAAATGGCGGTAAAAGAAGTGCTGACAAAACTTGGCCTTCACTTTATTGTTGTGGATTTGGGCGAAGTAGATATTATGGAAAACATATCTGCAACGCAAAGGGAGCAAATTAAAATTGCCTTATTCGACACCGGTCTTGAATTAATGGACGACAAAAGAGCCATATTAATTGAAAAAATTAAAAATACGATTGTTGAAATGATCCATCATTCTGATGTCGAAGTCACCACAAATTTTTCAGATTATCTAAGTAAAAAGCTGAACCACGATTATACGTATATGGCCAATTTATTTTCAGAGGTTCAGGGAATCACTATTGAACATTTTATTATTGCTCATAAAATTGAACGTATAAAGGAATTGATCATTTATGATGAGTTAAACATTACAGAAATTGCCTGGAAGATGAATTACAGTAGTGTAGCTCATTTATCCCACCAGTTTAAGAAAGCGACAGGGCTTTCACCATCTCATTTTAAAAAACTAAAAGATAAAAGAAGAAGCCCGATTGAAGAAATTGGAAACCGGATGGATATCCTGGACTAAACTATTGTTACAGATGGTATCAAATAGATAAAACTGTGATGGTAAAAATAATCACTTTGTAATAATGCATTAATGAAAGCAAAGAAAGACATCAAAAAGAAAGCCGTCAAAAAAGTAGATGAGCCAGCCATCAAATCACCCAACCTGTTTCCCGTAGTGGGCATTGGCGCATCTGCCGGCGGTCTCGATGCATTTAAAAAATTACTGAAAGCTATTCCCGAAGATTCGGGCATGGCTTATGTGCTGGTGCAGCATTTAGACCCCAAGCATGAAAGCCTGCTTCCCGAGCTGCTGCAAAAAGTTACCAAAATACCGGTATTGGAAATTACGGATGATATAAAAGTACACCCCGATCATATTTACGTTATCCCCAGCAATAAAATGATGGTGGCAACAGATGGTGTTTTACTACTTGCACCCAGGCCTGAAAAAAGTACAACCGGACGTAACCTGCCCATTGATCTTTTCTTTACATCACTGGCAGAAGTACACCAGGAGCATGCCATAGGCGTGGTATTGTCCGGCACAGCATCGGATGGAACACAGGGATTAAAAGCCATTAAAGACCATGGCGGTATTACGTTTGCACAGGACGAAGCATCGGCAGAATATGATGGTATGCCCCATAGTGCGGCACAGGCCGGTGTGGTTGACTTTATTCTTCCACCGGGAGAAATACCAAAAAAATTATTAGAAATAATTAATAAAACTATACTGAGTGATGAGGAGCTGCAAAACATTCCCAGGCAGGAGGAAGATGTTTTTAAACAAATACTTTCACTGCTCCGCATCCGCAAGGGAGTAGATTTTACCTATTACAAACAAACCACTATCCGCCGCCGGATATTGCGCCGGATGGTGGTAAACAAAAACGAAGAAACAGGTGACTACCTTAAATTTTTAAGGGGCAACAACCCTGAGCAGGATATGTTGTACCAGGATATGCTGATACCGGTAACTTCTTTTTTTCGGGATAAAAAAGTATTTGATAATTTATGCCATACTGTTTTTCATGTAATTATAAAAAATAAAATACCCGGCGAAATAACAAGGATTTGGGTGGCGGGCTGCAGTACCGGACAGGAAGTTTTTTCTTTTGCTATATGCTTTAAAGAATTTTTAGGCGAAAACCATGAAAGAATACAAATTTTTGGCACCGACCTCAGCGAACCTGCCATTACCAAAGCCCGTACGGGCCTTTATGAAAAAAGCGAAATAGATGGGATATCGCCGGAGCGTTTGAAAGAATATTTTACAAAAAGCAATGGCGGGTACCAGATAAATAAAAGCATCAGGGATATGTGTGTGTTTGCCCACCACAATTTTTTAAAAGACCCGCCTTTTGGCAAGATGGATTGTATAAGCTGCCGCAATGTGCTTATTTATATGGAGCCTTACCTGCAAAAAAAAGCATTAACAACTTTTCATTATGCATTAAACCCCAAAGGATTTTTATTGCTTGGCAAATCGGAAACCACCGGCGGTGTACCCGATCTTTTTGCTGCTGTGGAAAAAACAGATAAACTATACACCCGTAAAGATGTGCCCGGCAGGTTTATGCAGGTAGCAAGCCTGCGAAGTGAACAAATTTTGAACCGCTCTGCAGACAGTTTAAAAAGCGAACCCGGCCGCACCGACTTTCAAAAAACAGCCGATGATATTTTGCTTACTAAATACACACCAGCTGGTGTGGTAGTAAATGAAACCATGGATATTGTGCATTTCAGGGGTAACACCGCAAAGTATCTGGAGCAGTCCCCCGGCAAACCCAGCCATAATTTATTGATGATGGCAAAAAGTGGCCTGGGCTTTGAGTTGCGCAATATTTTGCACAAAGCAAAAACGGATAAGGTATCAGTTGTAAAAGAAAATATACCACTGATTGAAAATGGCAGCATCCGCAATATTTCTATCGAAGCGGTGCCACTACCCAATACAGCAGAGCCTTATTACCTGGTACTCTTTCACGACAATATTTTAACAGACACCGACGGACCTGAAACAGGCAACAGAAAAAAAGTTTCGGCTAAAACAAAAAAAGATGAAAAAGATATTCAGATAAAGTTGTTAGAACAGGAACTGGCACAGGCCCGTGAAGATATGCGGAGCATTACCGAAGACCAGGAAGCAAGCAACGAAGAACTGCAAAGTGCCAATGAGGAACTGCTTAGTGGCAGCGAGGAATTACAGAGCCTGAACGAGGAGCTGGAAACCAGCAAAGAGGAATTACAAAGTACCAACGAAGAATTGACGGTTTTAAACTTTGAATTAAACAGCCTGAACGAGCAGGTAACAGATGCAAGAAATTATTCCGAAAGTATAGTGGCCACCCTATACCAGCCTTTACTGGTACTGGATAAAAACCTGCGGGTAAAAACTGCCAACAAAGCTTTTTATAAAACATTCCAGGTAAATGAACAGGAAACGGAAGGTGTATTGATATATGATCTGGGCAACCGGCAATGGAATATACCCAAACTAAGGAAATTGCTGGAAGAAATTTTGCCGGAAAAAAAACAGATAACAGATTTTGAAGTAACACATAATTTTTTATCAATTGGCGAACGGGTAATTTTATTAAGTGCCCTTGAAATAACAAGAGAAAAAATAGAAGAAAAACTTATCCTGCTCTCCATTGAAGATATTACTGAAAAAGCTACAGCCCGAAAAATTATTGAAGCAAGTGAAAAGCGGTTTAGTATGATGTTCATGCAATCGCCTTTTGCTTTTGCCGTGTTTAAAGGAAAAGACATGGTAATTGAAATTGCCAACGACAGTGTTAAAGAAATTTTGGGGAAAGGAAAAGATATAGAAAATAAGCCCCTGCTAAAAGTATTACCCGAAATTACCAACGGCCCCTTGCCTGAATTATTAAATAATGTTTATACCACTGGTATTCCTTATTACGGTTACGAAATGCTTGTACCTATACATCGTAAAGGCAAACTGGAGGATGTATATTTTAATTTTGTTTACCAGCCTTATTTAGAAGCAGATGAAACCATATCGGGTGTAGCTTGTATTGCTTATGAAGTAACCAACGAAGTAAGTTTGCAAAAAAAGATTGAAGAAAGTGAAAAACAGTTCAGGATGATGGCAGAGCTGATGCCGCAAAAAGTGTGGACCTCCGATGCCGAAGGCAATAAAGACTATTTTAATAAAACGTTGCTCGATTATGCAGGCTTAACCACCGAAGAATTAATAGGTACGGGCTGGGAAAAAATTATACATCCCGATGACAGGGAAAAAGATAAAATACAATGGGAAGAATGCATCAGCACCGGAAAACATTATGAGGCCGAAAACAGGTTACTGCGTAAAGATGGAAAATATTTATGGCACCTTACCCTGGCAGTGCCCTTAAAAGATGATGCCGGTAAAATAAAAATGTGGGTAGGCAGTAAAACCGAAATTCAGGAGCAGCGGCAGTTGAAAGATGAGTTGAAAAGATCGGTGGAAAAAAGAACTGCTGAATTACTGGAAGCTAATAAAGAACTGCTGCAGAAAAATAAAGAGGTAGAAGAAGCCAGAGAGAAATTAATGAGCGAATATTCCCGCAGCCTTATTGAAGCCAGCCTTGATCCGTTGGTTACTATAAATATGAATGGCAAGATAACCGACATGAACCAGGCAACTGTAAATATTACAGGTATCACAAAAGATGGGCTTACCAGCAGCAATTATTTCGATTATTTTACTGAACCACAAAAAGCCCGGGAGATTTTCCAACAGGTATTTGTAAAAGGTTCTGTTACCAACTCTCCCTTAACGATCCGCCATGTGGATGGTAAACTTACCGATGTATTTTTAAACGGTTCGGTTTATAAAGATGCTAAAGACAATGTGGCAGGTGTTGTAATAGTGGCCAGAGATGTTACAGAGGAGAAAAGGATTTCAACAGAATTAACTGAGGCCATTATTTTTGCTGAAATGGCAACTGTTATTGCAGAAGAAGCCAAAGGTAAAGCCCAACATGCAACACAGGTTGCCGAAGATGCAGTAAAATCCAAACAGCAGTTTTTGAGTAACATGAGCCATGAGATACGGACACCTATGAATGCGATCATCGGGTTTACAAAAGTGTTGTTCAAAACAGAATTAACAGCAAAACAAAAAGAGTATTTAACTGCTGTAAAAATGAGTGGCGATGCCTTAATTGTACTCATTAACGATATTCTGGATCTGGCAAAAGTAGATGCTGGGAAAATGACGTTTGAGCAAGTAGCCTTCAAAATGTCATTATCCATATCTACAATGGTTCATATGTTTGAACCCAAAATCCATGAAAAGAATCTGAAACTGGTGAAAGAATACGATAGCAGAATTCCGGAAGTCCTGATTGGAGATCCGATTCGTTTGCACCAGATAATTTTAAATCTAATCAGTAATGCTGTAAAGTTTACTTCAAAAGGAAAAATTACAGTTAGTGTTCAATTGCTGGAAGAAGACGAAGAAACTGTAGCGATTAAGTTTTCTGTTGCAGATACGGGGATTGGTATTCCAGAAGAAAGAATGGAAGAAATATTTGAAAATTTTCAGCAGGCATCCAGCGAAACTTCAAGATTATATGGAGGAACAGGATTAGGACTTTCTATCGTTAAACAATTGGTAGAACCACAAGGTGGAAAAATTCTGGTGAAAAGTAAAGTGAATGAGGGCTCTGTGTTTAGTTTTATTTTAAAGTTTAAAAAAACAAAAGCAGAGGGTGATTGGCAAACAGAAACATACGATCCCTATACGAGTCTGGATAATGAGATGATAAAAAACATAAAAGTACTGGTGGTGGAAGACATTGCGCTGAACCAGTTATTGATGAAAACACTGCTGGATGATTTTGGATTTGAACAAGATGTTGCTTCCAATGGAAAGATTGCTATTGAATTGCTCACACAAAAGAATTCGAACGGCGACACAAATGAGTATGATATTATTCTGATGGATCTGCAGATGCCCGAAATGAACGGGTTTGAAACCACTGAATACATCCGAAATACCCTGCAATTACAAATTCCTATCATTGCGCTAACTGCTGATGTAACTACTGTAGATCTGTCAAAATGCATTGCTGTTGGCATGAATGATTATATAGCAAAACCAGTTGACGAAAGACTATTGTACAGTAAAATAGTCGGGTTAACAATGAACCAGGGGTTTTCTAAAAAGAAAAAAGCTCAAAAAATTAATCAAAAGCCCATTGAAAATCGGAGATGTATAGACCTTACTTATTTAAACAAACGCACCAAATCTGATCCGAAATTGATGATGGAAATGATTTCACTTTACCTGGAACAAACTCCGTCACTAATCCAGACGATGAAAAAGAGTTTTGAGCATAAAGACTGGATTTCATTATATGCCTCGGTGCATAAAATGATTCCCTCTTTTTCAATCATGGGCATTAGTCTTGATATTGAAAACATGGCTAAAAAAGTACAGGAGTATGCCAGCAATCAGCAGGATGCAGTTGGAATACCTGAAATGGTTTTAAAACTTGAAAGTGTTTGTCTACAGGCCTGCCATGAACTTGAAACAGAGCTTAAAGCAATTAAAAAACAAACGCATGAAAAACGGAACTAAAATAAAGATTTTCCTGGTGGATGATGATGCCGTATTCCTGAAATCGCTGGAAATTGATTTTCTTCAGCAAGCAGGTTTCGGTGTTGAAACTTTTCCAACCGGCGAACTTTGCCTGGCGAATTTATCTAACAACCCGGATGTAATTATTCTGGATTACCACCTGGATGGGATAAATAAAAATGCGATGAACGGAATAGAAACCCTCGACAAGATAAAAGAAATACTTCCAGATACCCCTGTTATCATGTTATCCTCCCAGGATAAAATTGACGTGGCGATAAGCTGTATGCATCACCGTGCTTTTGATTATGTTGTAAAAAGTGAAACGGCTTTTCTGCGCCTGCAAAAAAGTATCACCTCCTATCTTCATTTCGAAAAAATAGAAAACGAATTGAACTGGTATATGGCCAGGATGTAATCTTTTTTGCTCTCTTCTTTATTTGCAATCAATACATTATAAAGAATCATTAAGCCTGCTATGTGTGAACTATGCAATCTATTTAGTTAATAGTGTAATACTTTTAGCCGGAAAGAGCTGCATCTTTGATTAATATTTAAATCAGCATTTTATATTTGAAAGGATTCAAATATGAGAAAATTTCTATTACTATCAGATTTCTTTCTGATGGCTGGATTTGTGTTTAGTTAAAATCCTGGATTATTGTGTTCATAAAATATTACAATAAGTGGTGTAATCTCTTTTCGTGTATATACTGAACATGGGAAAATCGATCGCTAA
>JBDSUW010000213.1:0-22557 GCA_039927535.1 Chitinophagaceae bacterium
AATATGGATCACTGTTTGGTTGAAGATTATCAGTACCACAAATACCAGCATAACCCATGATAGTAGTTCCACTTCCGGGTTCATAAGCAGAAGTTGCATCATATTGACCTGGTGAACAACTTCCAAGAGTTCCATTCCAGGTGTGGCCGGCATTAAACTGGTGTCCCATTTCATGAGAAACATAATCTATATCAAATGGATCTCCAACTGGGTTTCCAGTGCCGGTAACACCATACGCTTTTGTGGCTGCATTGCAAACAGAATTTCCAGTTGCACAACCACCAGCACTCATGGCAAATAAATGACCAATATCATAATTGGCGGTTCCAATAACTGCATCAATTTTAGTCTGATTTTCCGGACGAAGATCGCAGGCAACAGTAGTTGTGTAAGGATAAGGAGAAGTGCTTCCGGGAAATATTAATGCATCATTTCCTGCAACGATGTTCATGTGAATTGCCACTTCTCTTTCATAAACAAAATTTACCCGGTTAATTGAAGTTACCATTGCTGCCATAGTAAGAGCCTTGGTTCCCCCTTGGAAATTATAATAATTACTGTCAGCAGCAAGAGCTAGTCGATACGTTCTTAGCTGGGTACCAATCGCTGCATTAGGTACATTTAACAATTTTATTTCGGCTTGAAGCTTTTCATCGGGTGTATATTCAGGCATCATTTTACCGGGTGGCGGAATAAAATCCTTTTTGTAATAGGAAATATAATTTTCCATATCGCCGTTTTTATATGGATCAATAAAAACCGTTCCGTCCAATGTAAAAATCATTGCATGAAATCCTTTAGGTGTTATGTCACAACGAAGACCCGAACCATTATTTTCAACACTGTGACCGAGGTATGTTTTTATTTCCGGAAACTTCTCAGCTAATCCTTTTTCCATTACAGGTGACTCCACAATAGAAAAGCTTTGCATTGTTCCGTCAGGCATTGGAAGAGATAAAATAACAGCCGAATTTTTAGCTTTGATATCCTTAGATTCTAGAGGTGCTGTTGATAATAAATTTTTCAAAATAGTTACATCAGCTGATACAGTCCTGTAAAGCTGAGGAACTATCTGTCGCTTAGCAGACTTCATATCAGCCGTTTCTGTTTTTTCTTTCCAGATATTTGTTTGGATTTGTGAAAAAATATTAATGTTCAGGAAAAGGATAATGCATAGAATCGCAAGCAAGTGCTTTGAGTGTGCAATTTTCATAACAGTTTAGTTTAAAGTTTAATAAACAGATTTACCTATCTCAAACTTGTTTTAAATAACAAGACGAAAATCAAAATAGCTCTAATCATGAACTTTAAAACCTTTACCATTTGTTATTGCAATAAATCACAGGGATTAGAATAAAATCATGTGAGTCAGCAGTAAAAGGAATTTAAAAACCTAATCCTAAGTTATAACTTAAAACATAATATTCAAAAAAACTTTGCCCAAAGGCTTTCTGCTTGTGCCTGTTTATCACCGATATAAACCTTCAAAATTAATTGCCTGCCCAAATAAAACCCTATTTGACAAAATTAATCTCCACTCCTCTTAAATCATTCAACTTATTCTCTACTTCCACCAACCAGTTTTGTGGCACTCCAATATTCATTGAGCAGAATAATTGCTCCCGAATACTTTCGGGATCTTGCTTCTCCACCACACAATCAAACTGCTTAACCACCATCATTACTTCATTCATTTGTGTATAATCAAACTGTAACTGAAAATGATGCAGCACAGGTTTTTGCACAATGGCTGTTGTTTGCAAAGCAAAAGCTGCTGTGGTTTTATACGCTGTTATCAATCCCGGAATGCCTAATTGAGTGCCACCAAAATAACGAACAACAATAACCAGCACATTTGTTATCTGTTTGCTGTCTATTTGTCCAAGAATCGGTTTACCAGCAGAGCCGGAAGGTTCACCATCATCACTCACTCTGTAAGTATTACCATCCAATCCAAGGCGATAAGCAAAACAATGATGCGTAGCTTTTGGATGTTCCTTTTTAATTTCTGCAAGCCGCAATTTAAATTCACCAACATCAGCAATAGGAAAAGCATAGGCAATAAACTTGCTGCCTCTTTCTTTGAATACAGCAACAGATGGTTTTTCAATAGTATAATAATGTGAGTCGGTAGTCATTAGTCTAGAGTCGTTAGTCAGCATTCGCTTTTGTATAATAGTCGATTCTGTCAGAAAGTATTTTTTCTTCATTCACTTTTATGGAAGCAATTAATTTTGGTGCATTTATGCCATTATTGATTATTAACCCGCCTGCCGGACGGGCAGGTTCTTCATTACTAATTACTCTTGCTTCATCCCACAAAGCACCATCAATAAAGCTTTGCAATAGTTTAGCACCGCCTTCGACAATAACAGACTGAATATTTAATTGATAAAGAGCATTCACTATTTCTAAAACGGTATTTTTCTCTTTTTCAATCTTATAATAGATAAGATTTTCATTTTCTTCCTGCTTCAAAGCATTAAAAACAATTGTCTTTTCTTTTCTATCAAACAGTTTCAAATGTAAAGGCAAACGTAAATTCATATCCAGCACTAAACGTATTGGCGAATTTCCTTCCCAAAGTCTGGTGGTTAATTCAGGGTCATCATGCAATGCAGTATTCGTTCCAATTAAAATTGAAGCCTCTTCACTCCGCCATTGATGAACAAGACGATTGGAGTATTCGTTGCTAATAAGTAGCCGTTCGCAAGTTTCTGCACCGATAAATTTATCAGATGTTTGTGCCCATTTCAAAATCACATAAGGTCTTTTCTTTTCATGAAAAGTGAAGAACCGTTTATTCAATTCTTTGCATTCATTTTCCAGCACTTCAGAAATTACTTCTACACCTGCTGCTTTCAGCTTTTGGATTCCCTTCCCGTTTACTTCTTGAAAAGGATCTCGACAGCCAATAAAAACTTTTGGAATTTTATGCTTAATGATGTGATCAGCACAAGGCGGAGTCTTTCCAAAATGTGCACAGGGTTCTAAGGAAACGTATAATGTAGATTTTTCTATTATAGTATGCTTCCGACCGCTTTCAGGGTTCAGACGCATTATCGCATCATTAATACAATTTATTTCTGCATGTGCTTCTCCATATTGCTGATGCCAACCTTCTCCAATTATGCGGTCTTCATATACAAGTACAGCTCCCACCATTGGGTTTGGCGCAACGAAACCGGCTCCATTCTTTGCCAGTTCAAGGCAACGTTGCATATATTTTTGATGGATATCCAAAAGTGATTAACGATTGCTGCAAATATAACCGTTTCCCTATGGCTGTATTCGTTATTCACTTTGTAAGTTTGCCAATATGACCATGCAGGAAGCGACATATTATTTACTAAACAAGCTCAAAACAATTTATGATAAAAGTGAAGCCAGTCAGATAACAGATTGGGTAATGGAAAAACTGACCGGATCGAAAAAGGCAGAACGGATGATTTATAAAACCGAAGCCATTACTTCTGAAGAAGAATTGTTGCTGCATCAATACACAGAACGATTATTAAAACATGAACCTGTACAATATGTTTTGAATGAAGCATGGTTTGGCAATATGAAGTTCTATGTTGACAAAAATGTGTTGATTCCCCGACCTGAAACCGAAGAATTAGTTGAATGGGTCATCAGCAATTGTAGGTTTCCAATAGACGAATTAAAAATATTGGATATTGGCAGCGGCAGTGGTTGTATTCCCATTTCCTTAAAGAAAAGAATACGAAAAGCTGAAGTATGGAGTTGTGATATAAGTGAAGGAGCATTGACTGTGGCTAAAAAAAATACTGAAGATTTAGGACAAGAAGTAAATTTTATTCATCTTGATTTTTTAGATCAGCATTCATGGACACAATTACCAAAGTTTGATATCATCGTCAGCAATCCACCCTATATTCCTGAAAACGATAAACAGACTATGCAACGCAATGTGCTGCAATATGAGCCTGCAACTGCTCTTTTCGTTCCTAATAATGATCCTTTACTATTTTATAAAGCCATAGCCGCATTTGGAAAAGAACATCTTGAAAAAGACGGAAGCATTTTTATGGAAATTCATGAAAGTCTTGGAAAGGAGGTAACTCAACTTTTTCACCAAGCTGGTTATTCAACAGAAATAAAAAAGGATATGCAAGAAAAAGACCGGATGATTAAGGCCAGTCTTGTATAAATTAATTGAGAAGTAAAATCTAGTCAATCCTTGCTACAACTTTTGCTGTATCTTTTTTAGCAATCCGCATAATACGAAACACTTCCCCATAATAAGCCGTAGTATCTGCATTGATTACCACTGTAGGTGTATCTACAAAAGCTTTGTATTTTTTTATCTCCATCCTAAGTAATGAATCAAACATACTTGATTCTATTTTTGTTGTACCAATAAAATATTGCTGGTTTTTATCAATCGAAACCATAATATTCTGTTTTGCCTTCACATCTTTTGTTCCCCGGGGCAAGCCAACTTTCACCACATTCGGATTGGCTAGTGTTGCCACGATAAGGAAGAACATTAAAAGGATAAAAAGAATATCATTTAATGAGTCAGTAAATACCTCTGCTGTTTCTTCTCTATGTTTTTTTCTGAATTTCATCAGTAGTTTTTAATGAATTAATTATCTGATGCAACTTATCGTGTTGGCTCTTGCAAAATATCAATGAAGTCAGACGAAGCTGCTTCCATTTTATTAGCCGTTTTATCAATCTGTGTATTCAGATAACTATAACCAAGATAGGCCATCAAACCAATCACCAATCCTGTAATAGAGGTTATGAGTTTTGTATAGATACCACCTGCAATCGTTCCTACTTCAAATTCATTGGAAGTAGTAATATTAGAAAACATCTGCATCAACCCCATCAACGTACCTACGAAACCGAAAATCGGTGCGGCTTTTGAAACAACGGAAAGCACACCCATATTCTTTTCCATTTTATACATTTCAAGTGTCCCTACATTATCCATGCTTTTTTCAATAGCATCAATAGGCTTACCGATACGCTGAATGCCTTTATCGATTATACGGGCCACAGGATTACTAGTGTTCTTCGCAAAATTTCTTGCAGCTGTTACATTCCCACTCATGATATTATCACGGATGATATTCATAAAATTAGGATCAATCCTGGAAGCATTTTTGATACCGATACTTCTTTCTGCAAACACATATACTGCTGCCAGTAACATCATTCCTAACGGAATCATGATCCATCCGCCGGTGGTTAATAATTCTCCAAAACTTAAATATCCATCGCCGTTTCTGTCGCCGACTACTTTTTTTGTTACTTGAGCTACTGTGTCGACAATCTGTAAGAGGTCAATCATAATAATGGTTCTTTAGGTGTAAAAGTAGGTGTTGCCTATTAATTATCTTTTTTGTGTTTTCAACAGTTCTGAATAACGTTTCCTTGAACGAGAAAAATGGTGCCACGTTGTATTGGTTTATCAAGTTTTAGAGGAATTTAACAAGTATCCGAAATAAAAAAGTTCGGAAAATTTATTGAATACTTACTTCATCAATAAATTAACCGAACCTTTGAAATACTTTACCAGCAACAGTTCTATTGTCCTTTCGTACCGGCTTGTTTCACCATCAGTGCCTGAATCTGCTTCATTGTACCTTCCATTCCATCAGGACTTCCATCAAGGAATATTACGTTGCCTTTTCCATATTCTGCAAAATTCTTTATCGCCTCCGTCCACATGCTGAATAAAATTACATTGGTATCCAAGTTTGCTTGCTTCATTTGTTCAGCTGCTTCTGACATACCCGCTGCCACTTCCTTACGGAATAATGCAACACCTTGTCCACGAAGACGGGCTGCTTCTTTTTCTGCTTCTGCTGCAATCTTGGTAGCATTACCATCCGCTTCTGCTGATTTTGTTTTTGTGATCAATAGTGCCTGACCTTCATTTTCAGCAGCAGCTTTCAGATTGTTCGATGCTACCACTTTACTCATCGAATCAAGAATCACTTTATCAAAAGTAATATCATTGATTTGCAAATCTTGTAAGTGATAACCCCACTCTTCTAAAGAAATATCAACTTCTACTTTTACGTATTGAACAATTTCACGACGAAGACCCAACACTTCCGCCTGCCGTTTGGTTGCTACAAAAGATCTTATATTGCCTTCAATCGTTTTTATCAATGCCTGCATCAAATCTCTGTCTGTAATAAATTTAAACGCTACTTTTTTTATTGTTTCTTCATCGGCATTCTGAACAGAATATAGCAACATACTTTTAAAATATACATTCGCCTGGTCTAATGTTACTGCTTGAAATTCCAGCTCTACCGACCGGTTTTGTATTGAAACTCTTTTTGCAACAGTTTCCAGTATTGGGATCTTCATATTCAATCCCGGACGTACAATACGGCGGTATTTACCAAACATGGTAATCACACCGATATAACCCTGATTGATCGTAAAGAACGACCCAAAGAAAATAATTAGTACGATAAGCACCCACCAGTAGCTGGCGAACAATGTTCCATAGTCCATAGTTAAAAATTTAAAACACAATGTACGACTTAAACTGATTGGCAGAATAAACTATGCAGATAAGATTAATTTTTTTCTTCACAAACCATTGCCAGATGCACCATTGTTTCCACAGCCTTATTCATGTCCTGTACACTTATAAATTCAAGCTTGGAATGAATGGCTTGTTCTCCGGCAAATAAGTTGGGACAAGGTAATCCCATAAAAGACAAACGACTGCCATCTGTGCCACCACGAATACTCTCCATCTTTAAGGTAAGACCGGCTCTTTTAATTGCCTCTTTTGCATATTCAACTACATGAAGATTCTTATCCAGCATTTCCTTCATATTACGATACTGCTCGGTTACCTTAAATTCATATCTGGCTTTAGGGTGAGTTCGTAACCTTTCTTCAATTTGTGTTTGTAGATAATCTTCTTTCTTTTTTAATCCCGGCGTATCAAAATCCCGGATAATGAATTCAATGGTACATTTTTCGGCAATACCTTCAATTCGTACTGGATGTATAAAACCTCTTTTACCATCGGTGGTTTCCGGCGACAATCTGTCTTTTGGTAAAGCTTGTAAAATTTCGCCTGCAATCTTCATTGCATTTACCAATTTATCTTTTGCATATCCCGGATGAGCAATTACTCCATGAATAGTTACCACTACACCATCTGCGCTAAAAGTTTCATCTTCCAATGATCCAGCCTCGCCTCCATCTAATGTGTATCCAAAATCTGCTCCCAATTTTTTCATGTCTACATGATTCACTCCTCTTCCTACTTCTTCATCAGGTGTAAACAAAATTCTTATTTCGCCATGCTTTACATTTTTATTTTTCACTAAGAAATTTGCCAAGTCCATTATTTCTGCTACGCCTGCTTTATCATCAGAACCTAACAAGGTTTTTCCAGACGCCGTAATAATATCATTACCTGTCTGTGTAGCCAGATATGGATATTCAGATTTTCGCAATACCTGTGTTGTATCATCAGGCAATACAATATCATCTCCCTGATAATTAGTATGCACAATTGGTTTAACATTGGTGCCACTGCAATCTGGTGCAGTATCCACATGAGCACAAAAACAAATTACGGGAACTTTTTTATCCGAAGTAGAAGGAATGGTAGCATATACATAACCCCATTCATCCAAGTGAGCATCAGCTATACCTATTTGCTTCAATTCTTCCACTAAAATCTTACTCAGATCTTTTTGTTTTTCAGTAGAAGGAAACAAAGTTGATTGCGGGTCACTTTGGGTATCTATCTGCACATATTTCAGAAACCGCTCTGCTGCTGTAAACTTATAATTTGAAAACATGTTTTCTATCTTTAGGGAACGTAATATACTTTAAAAGTTAGAATAGGCAATCGGCAATTAGCAATTAAGATTAACAAAGGCAAAACAAAACTCATTCTGCTATATGGTTTTCAGACTAAGCTTTTTGTAACTTAATATCAATATGCAGAAAGCTTTCATTTGCATATTGTCTATTGCCTATTGCTTATTGAATTAGGGCATTATAATTCTTGAAGCTGGAGCAACAATTTCTACCAGTTCAAGATCAAATATTAAATCTTTTCCAGCAAGATGATGATTGGCATCAAGCATTACTGCTTCCTTCTTTATTTCTACAATTTTTACCTGAAATTGTTGCCCTTGTTGGTCACTCATCATTAATGGCATACCAATTCCAAGTTCCATATCTGTTGGGAATCTGTCTTTAGACATTTCAATTATCATTTCGGGGTTTACAGGGCCATACGCTTCTGCAAAAGGAATTTGTATCGTTTTTTTCTCACCCACACTCATTCCGGTTACTCCATCATCGAATCCCTTTATTACCATTCCGCTTCCTACTTCAAATTCCAACGGATCTCTACCTTCTGATGAATCAAAAGTTTCTCCGTCATTTAATTTTCCGTGATAATGTACTTTAATTTTATCACCACTCTTAACTTGCACCATTTTACTATTTTTATTAATTAGAAAATAAATTTAGGCTTGCAAGGTAACCAAATTGAGCCATGCAACCGTTTAAACATATAACTTTATCTAATGTTAGAATTTTATTAATTTACTTTCTGATAAATCACTTAAATGAAACTGTTTACATTAATAATTCCATTTTTTCTGATTGCACAAAGTTGCATATCACAGAATTCCACAATCAAAATACATCAAAAAGGAATTGATAAAATTCTTGCAGGTGCAGACAGAACACATGTATACCTCCCATTATTAAAAAGAAAATCTGTTGGCATATTTGCGAACCAGACATCTATGGTTGGTAAGACACATCTTGTAGACACATTGATGAAACTGGGTGTTGATATTAAAGTAATTTTCGGGCCAGAACATGGTTTTAGAGGAACCGCCGATGCAGGAGAAAAAGTTGGGAATTATAAAGATGAGAAAACAGGAATTCAAGTAGTATCATTATATGGAAACAAAAAAGCTCCTTCCTCCGAAGATGTAAAAGATGTTGACATCCTTATTTTTGATTTGCAGGATGTTGGAATCCGTTTTTATACCTACATCACATCTTTGCAACATTTTATGGAAGCCGCTTTTGAATTGGGTAAGCCATTACTATTACTTGACCGCCCCAATCCAAATGGTTTTTATGTGGATGGCCCAGTGCTGGATATGAAATACAAATCTGGAGTAGGCTCACAACCAATACCGATAGTATATGGAATGACGATTGCAGAATATGCATTTATGATTGCAGGAGAACAGTGGCTCACTGAAAAAGCAAATGCGAGATATACCTTTTATAAAACAGCAGAAAATTCTGTAGATACTCCTTTTCACTTCCAGGTAATAAAATGTTCAGGTTATACTCATAATAGTAAATATGTGCTACCTGTAAGGCCATCACCCAATCTTCCTAATATTCAATCTATCTATTTATATCCTTCCACCTGCTTCTTTGAAGGAACTGTATTAAGTGAAGGCAGGGGAACTAATAAACAGTTCCAAGTATTTGGCCACCCGTCTTATCCAAAAAATTTGTATTCTTTTACTCCTAATCCTAACGAAGGTGCAAAAAACTCTAAGTTATACGGTCAGGTTTGTTATGGATGGGATTTAAGCGGTACTCCTAAAGAAGTGCTAGCAAAGGTTGACAATAAAATACAATTAAAATGGTTAATAGAAGCGTATAAATTATTTCCTGATAAAGACAATTTCTTTTTGTTGCCCAAATCTGGTAAAATGGATCAATCCTTTTTTAATAAACTGGCAGGCAATAATGATCTGTGGCAGCAAGTAAAAGCTGGCAAATCGGAAAAAGAAATCCGTGCAAGCTGGGAGCCGAAGCTGAATGAGTTTAAAAAAATAAGAAAGAAGTATTTATTATATGAAGATTTTGAATAATCAAATAAGTTGATGCTGGGCAGCCAATCTTATAAGTGAGGCTGTATTTTTCGCCTCAAACTTTACCAAAAGATTTTTTCTATGTGTATCAACAGTAGAGGGACTGATAAATAATTTCTGTGCTACTTCATTGTTTGTCATTCCTTCTGCAATGAGTTCCAGCACTTCTTTTTCCCGCCGTGTAATAACGGGAGCTTCATTATTATCTTTATTCCTGAGTGATAAAGCGGCTTCGTTACTTAAAAAAGTTTTTCCATTTGCAACAACTTTGATTGCTTCCATTAATTCTGCCTGTGTTGCATTTTTTAATACATATCCCGATGCCCCGTTGTCTATCATCTTCTGAATAAAACTTTGCTGATTAAATGTACTGAGACCAATGATAAAAACAGAAGGATATTTTTCTTTTACTTCTTTGCATAAATCAATACCACTTTTATCGGGCAAATTAATATCCATTAAAATTATATCAGGTTGCTGCTGCTGTAAAAAAGCAAGACATGAACCGGCATTGGTAGCATGCCCAGCCCAGTCAATACCTTTTTCATTTTGCAGTAAAGAGCGGATACCCTCAATTACCATATAATGGTCATCGACAATAAAAATTTTTATAGTCATTATACATTTAATTCAATATGAACAGAAGTTCCTTTACCCGGTTCTGATTGAACATCTAATTTACCTTTTAAATACTCAACTCTGCTCTGAATATTACTCCAACCTATACCTTTAGATCCTTCCAAAACTAAAGTATTAAACCCTTTTCCATCATCTTCTACTGTGATACTAATTGCATTGTCCGTCTTGCTTACTTGCACTATGGCTGATTTGGCTGCAGCATGCTTCATCGTATTATTTATAAGTTCCTGTACAATGCGATATATAGTTATGGATGCTGTTTGTTCGACCTCTGCATTTTCCAAACCTATCGACTGATAATTGATCTGTAATGCACCTGACTGATTAATATCATTGCAAAAATCTTTCAACGCTGTATCCAATCCAAATTTCACCAATGTCTCGGGCATCATATTATGCGCTACACGGCGCATTTCCTGAATGGAACTGTCAAGCATATCGATGCTGCGTTCAAAAGCTTGTGTATTCTCAGGTGTCATTATCAAGTTTCCTTTCATACTATTCATTGAATATTTTATGCCAGATAACATTCCTCCCAAACCATCATGCAAATCTTTGGCAAGTCTTGTTCGCTCCTGTTCTTCGCCTTTAAGTACTGCTTCGGTAGCGGTTAATTGTTTTTCTGTTTCGAGTTCATTGATCCTTTGCTGCTGAAGTTTTTGTTTTTGATTGTAGTTACGGTATGAAAGCAGTGAAATAACAAGGATTGTAGCAGCACCAGCAATAAGAATATAATTAAGACTGCTTTTCCTTTGGAGTTTTGCTTTTTGAAGGTTCAACTGACTATCTTTCTTTTCTGATTCATATTTTTTTTCCATTTCAGCAGCACTCTTTATCACTTGTTCGTTTAAAAAAGCTTCTTGTATAGAATCAGATTTTTTCTTTGCCCAAACTGTGGTTTTGAAATCACCATCTCTTGCAGCGATATAAGAAAGAACACTATAGCTATTCTTAAGCTCATCCTTTAAACTATCTTGCGTTGCAATAGCGAGAGCCTCATTTAGATTTTTCTTTGCTTCACTCTGATTATTATTTAAAAACTGGGCATACGCTATATTATAAAGTGAACTGGCTGTCATTTGCCTGCTTTGTAATTCTCTTGATAGAGAAAGAGATTTTTCAGCTGCCATAAGCATATCTGCATACCGGTTAAGATTTGCATATAGATTACAGGTATAGCCATAAATAATGCCTTCCGCATATTTATCGTTCAATCTTACGGATTCCTTTATGGCTTTGTCATAATAAAACAATGCACTATCATTTATATTCGATAACTCATAGCTCTGTGCCAGCGTTGCATAAACCCGGTTTATATAATCATTACGCAATTTCAATGCGGAATATAAATAGACAGCGTAGCTGGCTGTCTCAATAGATTTTTTATACTGCTTAAGGTTTTGATAACAGTTTGCGAGGTTATGATAAAGACCAGACATCTTTGAAGAATCTCTAATAGCTACAATTGCATCTTTCACCTGAAGGGTATAATACAGTTGCTCTTTAAAATTTCCAAAATAACCATGTATGATACCAATATTATTAAGCATTGCAATTACATTTGAAGAGTCTTTCATTTTCCTGGCCAATTCAAGTCCTTTAACTGACTCTTCCATTGCCTTGTCATAATTACCTTTTGTAAAAGACAAAATAACGCTTTGCTGGTAAAAGTAATAGATACCTCTGTCGAACTTCAATGACTCAGATAGGGCCTTGCCTTTTTGCAGGTAGTAAGCTGAAGAATCCTGGTTATTTGTTTCATACCAACTTGCAAGGTTGAGCAAAATCATTGCTTTCGATGTATCTTCTTTAGAAATAGAAAGCGATTTTAGTAAACTATCTACTTTATGCGGATGTTCTGCTTGTTGTGCATTTGCAACAACTGATAAAAAGCATAACGTAAATATCAGCGAAGCTTTTCTCATACTTTAAAATAATCCTTTACAATCAGATTACAAATAAAGACATTCATCCACATTCATATCTCCCTTTTTTCCATGATTTTTTGATTTTCGGAAAATATCCCGTTTTTAAGGGATAGTAAGTTATTTTTCAAATAGCCATATTTACAGCATTATTAATCATATACAGTACTAATGCTAATGAAAAAAATACTCCTGACAATTACTTGTGTGTTGACCATCCAGTTAATTGTGTTGGCGCAACCAAAGCCAAAACCAAAACAGCCAACCCAATCTGAAATGGATAAGGCAATGGAAGACGCTATGAAAGGCATGAGTGAGGAAGAAAAAGCTGAGATGAGAAAGATGATGAAGGAAGCGACCAAAACTGCAAAAGTAATACAGTCAAATGGAATTACAGGTAACATAGGCACCGGCAACATTATTAAAATACCTTCTAAAAAAGTAGCCTTGCTGCAAACGATTCCGTTGTTGTCAACAGCAACTCAATACAATGCTTACCTGGCTCAACTTTTAACTAGCTGCAAAAAAAATATTTCTCCTGTTATTATTGCAGAAGTCGATAGCCATTTTTCAAAAAACAGCAGCAATCCGAATGGAATACTCAACCATGCTGTGCTATTCCTGCTTCAGCAAAAACCACAGGCAGCAGTTTATGCGGCTATCAAAACTGCCATGCTGAAACCGGAAGCTTTATTGGTTCAAAACAATCTTTCCGTTATTCTGCATCAAACAGGTTATCCGGATAAAGCAATTCCAGTTCTTCAATATTTAGCACAAACATACAGTTACCCCGAAATTTTAAACAACCTCGGTCAGTGCTATTTGACTTTAGGTGATACTTCCAATGCCCGGAAATTTTTTATTGGTTGTTTGCGAAAAGACCCTAATCATTGCGAAGCAAATTGTGCTATGGGATTGCTTCTTACCGAATCTGGAAAAATTTCAGAAGCAACCCCCTACATCATTAAATCTCTGAAAAATGGATATACCGATGTTGCAGACGCACTAATAAAAGAGAACAAAATAAAAATCAAATTCAGTGATATTAAACCAGTGATTCCCGAATACTTTAATCCCCAAAAATATAAACCAGTTGTTCCTGCAACAAGTTTTGAAATGGTAGATCCAACAGAAGCTGCAAGAAAAGAGCTGGAAGGGTTAATGCGTATCTGGCAGACAAGGTATAGCGAAATCTATACAGAGCAAACTGAGAAAATGGTAAAAGAAACCAACACCCAGCTTGCTGACAGAACAAGAGGATATATATCGAAAGCTCCATTAGTAAAAAAGGCTCAGTTAATACTGTTGTTGTTAAGTGAATATTATGGTGATTTTATGGCAGCAAATAACATGACTCCATTTGATTATGAAACTAAGAATAAAGCATTCTACGAACAGATGGAGAAAGAGCTAAAAAATATGTATGGAGGCGGTCAGCGTTATGATAATGAATACCAGAAATGTGTAAAACAAATTGAAATATTAAATAACTATTTACTCTTGTCAACGAAAAATCATGAAGAATACCAACGGAAAATGCTACCCAAAACCTACGACTGGATAAATCAGAATTTATATTGGAACCGGTTTCTTTTGAATAATGAAATGTATAAACTACAGGCATACACATTCATTAAAGATTTTTTTGTTAACCTGCATGAGTATGATAAAATGCAGACACTCTATCCTACACCTTTATGGATTGCAAAGAATTGTAAAGATGTAAAGAAGCCGGAAGATGGTAAACCTATAGTAGATACACTTAAAATTGAAGAAGAAGATTGCCCTTTTAAAATAGAAGTTCCCATAACTGTGGCAAAGATGAAATGGGATTGTAAAGGTTTTGAAGTAGAAGGCGGTGAATTAATAGTAGGGGGATTTGAAAAAAATTTCCGTTCGGGAGAAATAACTCTTTTTTTAGGTCTAGGTGTTGGTCTTTATGAAAAAGGGTTTGGAATAGGAGGAATTGAGGTAGGCGCAAAAGCAGGTTGCTTTATAAAATTAGGTAGCGATGGAAGTATTATTGATATAGGAGACAAAGGCGAAGCCGGTATAGAAGGAGGAATTGGCCCCTTTATGACAGAAGCAAAGCTTACTGGGGTAATGGGTATGCAGAGTGGAATTAATGTTGATGGGGTAGCTTTTGGAAAAGATTATCCTGACGTTTTTAATATCAATACAATAAAATAAAATGAAAAAAATAATTCTTCCTCTGTATTTCTGTCTTTATGCAGCAATATCTATTGCACAGGAAATCCCCCGCAGCCAAATTGAAGACAGTGTACTCGGCTGGATGAAAGTGTACAACTTTAAAGGTGTTAAAGAATCTTTGAAAGTTGATACCAAAATTTATTCTGCAGCCCAGCTCTCTATCGGTGATTCCATTGCAAACTGGATGCAGGCCAGCTATATTGCCAAAGGCGGATTAAGTGATGTAAAAAAAACTGTTTCTAAAAAATTAAATGATTACAATCAGCATACAGCCGCTCTGCCCCAGAGTTACGGGGCTTATGCAACAACTTATGTTTTTTTAAAATACAATAACAACCACAAACTTATACCAGCAAACAACCTAGGTACTACCTGGAGTATTATGGCTAATGCAGTACCAGATGGTGGAAGTTGGGTGATCCGTGATTTCAGCAACCCTCAACAATGTTATTTTACGTCACCCTCTTTTGAAACTTCACAAGATCCTGAATCAGTGAAAAAAAACCATGATCTGACTCAGAGTCCAAACCTTAAACCGTACATCAGTTTTTGGGTAAAGAACATAGAATCAGGTGGAGGAACTGATTATGTTTTGCTTTGCAAAAACAATAAGTCGCCGTTTATAAAATTAACTAAAGGCCAATACTTGCAATTATTGGATGCGGCAATGCCAACTGTTTATCAGCGGGTAAAGAAGAAAATTTACGAAGCCAATCCAGGAAACCAAAAGAGCATCGATAATTTCATAAAGTATTTAGATGATAAAAATGAAAAGCGGTTAGCCAATTTAAAAAGTACGAAAGAAAAATATAAAAACCGCCTAGGGGAAATAGCACTTACAGGTGCACAACCTTCAGTTCAAGATTTAGATGACGGAAGGGATGTGTTCAGCAATGGTTATTTATCAGATCCAGAATCTACATCAGGGAGAGTGCCCGTTTACAAAATTGATCCCGTGATGGCAGAACTTTGTAAAACGGATAAACCACAATGGATATTAATCAGCTGGTGGTGGGCTGCCAATGACCCGACTGAAAAACACCTGCATGAATCGATCATTAATAATTTTAATTTTGATTATGTATATAATTTTTTCTTTGACACGGACAAAGTAAAGGGGCTGAAATATAAACCACTTCGTTCTCCTTCTTATAAAGAAACGGTTGTAATTAATGAAGCTTCAGAAGCCAGCAAAAATAATAAAGCTGATAAAAATATTTTTTTCTTTGAAGATTTTTCTACCACCGGCGTTGGTAAAACTCCAATTGGCTGGAAATCAAAATTAAATAGTAATGGCAAAACCTGCACTATTACAACACTGGAAGTAGAAAAAGGCAACTGGGTTGAAATAAAGGGCAACGAATCATTAACTGCCAGTCAGCTTAAAAAACCATTACCACAGAATTTTACAATAAGTTATGAATTGGTAGTTCCGCAAAATTTTACTTGGGGTGGCAAAGGATTAGCATTTCAATTATCAAAAGAAACATCGCCGGGTAACGCTGAATCTTATCTGAATCTGAGAATAAGACCCGGATCTAATGGTAGTGACGGTGAAGCAGTGATCGATACAAAATTCGCATCTCCTCCCGGTTACTTAAACGGAACCAAATGGGTAACTGCTCCCGGTTTTTCCAACAACAAAAAAAATAATCACATTACCGTAACCATTAAAAAGATAGAAGTAAAGCTACAACTATTTATTGACAAGAATAAAATAGCCGAATACGAAAAAGCAATTCCTGCAGCACTATTATTTAATAGCATTTCCTTTTCTCATGGCCGTAGTGACGGCGAAACAGAAAAGTTTTATATCAGCAATATAAAGATCACAAAAGATTAAATTCCGAAGATGAAAAAAACAACTTTATCTCTTATTCTTTTTGTTCTTGCAGCAAATGCTTTTGCCCAGCAACAAACATTTGACCTGGTTACTTTTACAGCTCCAAAAAATTGGGTGAAAGAAGTAAAAGCAGGAACCTTCACAAGCTTTACCGTAAATAATAAACAAAAAAATGTATATTGCCGAATTTTTATACTGGCCAGCACCAGTAGCAAAGGTGGGATAAAAGAAGACTTTGACAGTGAATGGCAAAACCTGGTTTCTTCACAATACAATTTAACAACAGCTGCACAATTATCGGAGACAGCCCCTAAAGATGGCTGGGAAACTAAATCGGGTTTAGCCCCATTTACTTATAGTGGCGGACAGTCTGCTGTCATGCTTTATACAATGAGCGGTTACAATAAAGCTGCAAGTATTCTTGCACTGACCAACAGTGGAGATTACAATCACATCATTGCTCAATTTCTTGCTTCCGTTAAGATGAAAAAACCGGCAACTCTAATTAATAAAGCACCAGCTATACCTGTAACCAATAATAAATTCACTTTTACCAGCACAAATTTTGATGATGGCTGGACAGCCACCGAACAGGCAGACTGGGTGGAAGTAATAAAAGGGAATAGTAAAGTACTAATCCATTATCCCAACAAGAAAGCAGACGCTTATAATTCAGTAGTTATGGATGGTCTTAAAAATGCATGGGATATTTTAGTTTCTCCGAGATATAGTTCCGCTTCAAATATGGAATTCAAACCTATTACCGGCTGGCAAACGATTGAATTTGCCGAAGCAGATATGTTAGAAAAAATAACCGGCAAATCAGTACATGTAGTGTTCTTCAAAATGAATTATTCAAATGGAAGTGGGAAATATTTAGAATTTATAACGCCCAATAAACAATCCTTTGAAAAAGAATTCGGCCCCTATCATCCAACCACTTCTGGGTGGGAAAAAATGGAGAATATGGCTTTCCGTAACAAATTCGCTGTAGCTGCTTCGGACCTGCAGGGAAAATGGAGCAATGATTTTTCAGGTGCCATTCAGTATGTAAATGCCTATACAGGTTTTGATGCAGGCATGGATACGCATGCATCAGTTGAGAATTTTAAAATCGTTTCCGGAAACACTTATACCTGGGATATCTCTGTAGCAAGCGGTGCTGTTGGAAATATTAAATTTCAAAGTAAAAAATCAAGCGGCGGGTTTACCATGTTAGGTAACTGGAAAATTAATTTTTCCGACATAGAAGGGAAGGCTGCTGTGTACGATGTTTATTTTTCTTGTATCAAAGGGCTAAGAATTTTATGGCTAAATAACAGGCCTTTTGCAAAAGCGGAATGAAAAACTAAGTCATCTGTTTACTGCTATGAATATTTACCTTCGCAGCCATGAAGGAATACAAATCATTACGAATTGTTTTTATGGGAACTCCTGAATTTGCCGTTGCCTCGTTAGATGCATTGGTAAAATCAGAGTGTAATATCGTTGCAGTGATTACCGCTCCCGATAAACCCGGAGGAAGAGGAATGCAATTACAGCAAAGTGCAGTGAAAATATATGCAGTTGAAAACAACCTGTATCTACTTCAACCTGAGCAATTAAAAAACCCAGAATTTTTAGCTGAACTAAAATCCTTGCAGGCAGATTTACAAATTGTTGTCGCATTCAGAATGCTACCAGAAGTAGTTTGGAATATGCCTTCAATGGGAACAGTCAATCTTCATGGAAGTTTATTACCACAATATCGTGGGGCTGCACCTATTAACTGGGCGGTAATTAATGGAGAAAAAGAAACCGGTGTTACTACTTTTAAATTAAAACATGAAATAGATACAGGAGATATTATATTGCAGGAAAGTTTTCCTATTGGAGAAAATGATAATGCTGGATTTGTACATGACCGAATGAAAGAGGTTGGCGCAAAACTATTGGTAAAGACTGTTATAGGATTAACGGATGATACTTTAAAAGAAACTCCTCAATCTGCAATCAAAAATCTGAAATCTGTAATACTGAAACATGCACCAAAAATTCATACTGAAACATGTGAGATTGATTGGGACCAACCAGTAGAAAAAATATTTAATCTTATCCGTGGACTAAGCCCCTATCCTACTGCATTTACTTTTTTGAATGATAAGAAGCTAAAAATATTTACAGCTGAAAAAGAAGTGACAACACCAACAATAAAAGCTGGTGATTTCGAAACTGATGGAAAAATATTTTTAAAGTTTGCTGGAATAAATGGATTTATCCATTTATTGGAAATACAATTAGAAGGAAAAAAAAGAATGAAGATTGATGAATTCCTAAGAGGCTATCGTTTTAGTAATTAACCTTCACAATAAATTTACCATCATCCGATATTTCCAACGCCGATGCTGCTGCATTACTGATTCGTACATCCAATCCGGAATTTTGACGGATACCACTCATCTCTCCCAATACTTTTGCATACACAGCTTTATTATTCGTAGGGTTAATTACTTTTACAATCGTCCCTGGAGAAACTTTATCCATTAGTAAATAGTATTTAGCATCCTGCCAACCACTTGTAGTTTTAAAAATACCTGCCGTCACAGTTTCTTCTTTTTTAATGGGTGAAGTCTTTATTTGCTGTTGAAAATGATTCTTAAAATAACCCTGATCTATTGTTACAGGCTTCAGTTCCTCTTTTACAACGGCAGATTCTGGTTTTTTCACTTCTTCTCTCTCAACAACAGGCTCAGGTTTCTTTTCCTCTGCTTTTTCCTCAGACTTTTTAACATCTTTTATAGATTGATCAAGGTTTGATTGTTCTGGTATAGGCTTTCCAGCTATTGTAACAGAAGCCATCGAAGGGCTTTCAATAAAACCAACAATCAATTTCGTATCAGACTTTGCTTCATCTGATGTAATTCCATTCCACCAGCGAAGATTTGATTTAAGTACATTATTGTTGTTTTGACTTACTTTATCTAAACTTTCCTTATTTCCTGTTTTATAATAAATAGGAGTTCCCTTATTTCCTTCTTGTTTAAAATTTTCGCTTGTTAGTGGAATTCGAAGCTTCTGGTCTACTTGTACTCCTTTGTTATAATCCACTGAATTAAAAGCAGCAATTACTTTGTAGTCTATATTATACATACGACCTAAAGCATAATAACTTTCTTTGGCCTTCACTTTATGCTCGAGGTATAATCCTTTATCACTTTTTTTTACCAATAATTCCGTTTTCTGTGCTGTTGAAATAAGTACAGAAAATAAAATAAACAACAATGAAAATGAGAACTGTTTCATCCGTATCTTTTTATTTTTACAATTTGTCAGATGGAATTCGTCATAAAAATTTTCGTCGCAGGCTGTAAAAGGTGCTCAAAATTCTTTATGGCTCATTTCATACTAATATGATTTGAGTGCAAAGATGCGTAATTTCTGATTTTTCCGGCCGTTATTTATCCTTTAATATCCTCATTTCCCTGGGATAATAATTATTAATCCGATTGGGCAAACTATTTATCCAGCCTAAAGGATGATTTTCGTAAGTGATTAGTTGCCAACCTTTGTGGCTTATTTCAATGTTCAAATCTTTTCGCTGTAAGTATTTGATTGCATTTTCATAATTGATTTCGGTCCTGACTACAGCGTCAACCATAATTTTACTCATCGCCAGTGCATGATCCGGAACCATTTTATTCCGCATTAATTCTCCATTTAAAACTCCAGAGTAAATTACATGTAATTGTTCCAGCAGCATGCTAAAGTCCTTTAATAAACTTTCAGGCCATGCATAAACGGTATTTTTATATTTGATAAAGCTAAAGCCTTCTTTATTTACCCATTCTTCAATCATCTCCAACTCATTTTTTTTCGCTTCCTCGGGTTTTTTCTTGTATCTAAAAATGTCATCATTTTCTCCATCTTTCTTTTGAAAACAGGAAAGGAAAAATCCTTCACCTTTCGCTTTATCAGGCCAGAAGCGATAACCGTAATTTTCTTTTATAGAAATAGTTTCTGTAATATTCCAATCATTTTGAATACTCAACTGACAGTTGGCAACTGACAACTGACTGCTGATCCAATCCATATTATCTTCATCTTCCTCTTTTGAATAAGAACAAGTAGAATAAATGAGTATCCCATCTTTTTTTAAAGCAGGCCAAACATCTGCCAGAATCCGCTGCTGACGTTGCGAACATAGCTGTACATTATTTTCACTCCATTCTTCAATAGCTGTAGGGTCTTTGCGGAATAAACCACTGCCGCTGCAAGGAGCATCCACTACAATTACGTCAAAATAATTTTCCAGTTTGGCAAAGTCTTTCGGATCATTATTCGTTACCATAACATTTTCACATCCCCACTTAATAATATTATCTTTTAAAACATTTGCCCTTGACCGGATAACATCATTACTGACCAATAAACTTTCTTTTGAGATTAACGATTGAATATGTGTAGACTTTCCGCCCGGCGAAGCACATAAATCCAATACTTTAATTGGTTTTGACAAATCAACCGTTTGTTTCAACGCTTGTTCCAGAAACATGGATGATGCTTCCTGTACATAATAACAACCTGCATGAAATAATGGATCGAAAGTGAAGGAAGGACGGGATTCCAAATAATAACCCCAATCCGACCAGGGAATAGTCGATAACTTATTCCCGAAATCAGTTTGCTTATATTTCTTCAATGGATTGAGCCGTATAGAAGTTATTTGTGCTCCGGATAAATGAATATTTTCAAAAGCATTTATATCAAACCCTTTGATAACATGTAATGAATTTAATAACTGAACTGGTAACTTCATGTAACAAATCTAAGTACTACATCAAAAATAATTAGAAAGCCTTTTTTTCAATAATTGTTTTTGCCTTTTCGATCTCAGCAGTATACATTTCCATGGTTTTCGAAACAATTTCTATATTTTCCTGTGCTTCTTTCCAATTACGTTGTTCAATCGCCTCTCGAATACCGGGCAATGTCTTAACACCATATCCGGTATAAAAACCAGGTGCATAAATCTGATGTTTGTACCAGGATCTTCTTGGCAATCCATTTTCATTGATCAAACTTCTTTCAATTTTAAAAAGTATTGTATTTAATTGCCGCTGTTTGTCAACAGATAAAAGTGTAGTATTTTGATACAAGCCCTGAAATTCTTCAGCATTATTTTTCAATGCCATCATATTATTTTCAAGGCTACTAAAATTTAAAAATGGAACAACTTCCTTTGCTTTCGGTGATTGCAATCCTTTTTTCGGATCATTTGCTAAGTTGTATAAATTCTCCTGAATCATTTTATTTTCCTGCTCAGTTTCTAACCTTGTATCATCCTGCAACTTCTTTAATTCTGAAACATACTCTGAAACAGTTTTGTAAAAACTATTAACATCAAAGGGCAATACCTCTGCATTTGCTAAACGCATCATAACACGACCGGCTGTTTTTGATAATGCTATTCCATATTGAAAACCGGGATCTTTAAATTTTATAAAGTGATCATAAGAATCATAAATCGAATGATATTCGCCTCCACGTCCTTCACCACCAAACGCAAGATTTAAAGAAGCTATTCCAAGAAATTGTAAAAACCCAGACCAATCAGAGCCAGCACCCAATGCTTCTAACTTTATATTTTTATTCCCCAACAGTTTTGTACGGGTAGCTTTATCTGCTTCTACAATATTGCTGGCATATCTTCTTTCTTTAATACTTACTCCTGTTTGAGGATCTGTAACTTCATTAGCAATTTCATTCAGGAATGGTTCTAAAGTATGAGAACCTGCAGCATTTAAAAACCCACGGCTATTGCCATCTGTATTTACATAGGCTACGGCTTTATTACGGAGTTCTTCCTGATGATCTTCTGCCCATTCTGTTGAGCCAAGTAATCCCTGCTCTTCTCCATCCCATGCACAATAAACTAAAGTACGTTTTAGCTTAAATCCCTTTTTTACTAATTCGCCAATGGCCTTTGCTTCATCTAATTCTGATACCATTCCACTTATAGGATCAGCGGCTCCGTTTACCCAACCATCATGATGATTGCCCCGTATTACCCATTCATCTG
>JBDSUW010000214.1:0-15672 GCA_039927535.1 Chitinophagaceae bacterium
GTATTACCGGCTCATAGATTTTTTCTAAAAACCTGTTGACCGGATTTTTTGTTTCGGGCCTGAACCTGCCTTTCATAAAAAAGGAGATTAGTACCGGAGCCAGCGTTATCACCAGTATAGCATCAACTATCATAATGAAAGTCTTGGTATATGCCAACGGATGAAACAATTTTCCTTCCTGCCCGGTTAATAAAAACACCGGTAAAAAAGAAGCAATGATAATGATGGTAGAAAAAAACACACCCCTTGATACCTGTACACAGGCTTTTTCAATCAAACGCATCCGCTCCATCTCCGGTATTCGATAATAATCGTTTTTTCCTTTTAGTTTATTAAGTAGTTTTTTCATTGTTTACACTTTAGGGTTGTTCTGATTTTGCCAATCCGATAAGTGACGATAAGCATTCTCACTCATGATAATTCCGTTATCCACTATCACCCCAATTGCCAATGCAATACCTGTCAGCGACATGATGTTGGATGAAATACCAAAAAAGTTCAGCAGTATGAAACTGATTGCGATAGTAATTGGTATCTGAATAATGATGCTGAGTGCACTCCGCCAATGAAATAAAAAGATAATAACAATTAATGCTACTACCGCCATCTCTTCTATCAGCTTTACTTTGATATTACCAATGGCAGCTTCTATTAATTCGCTGCGGTCGTAAGCTATCTTGAAGGTTACTCCTTCCGGCAACCCCTTCTGGACATCTTTTATTTTTTCTTTTACGGCTGCAATCACTTTGTCTGCATTTTCACCGTACCGCATCACTACAATACCACCTACTACTTCGCCCTCGCCATTTTCATCAAAAATGCCCAGCCTTAAGTCACCACCCATCTGTACTGTACCAATGTCTTTTACCCGTACCGGAATACCGTTATTATTGCCTACTGCAATACTTTCAATATCATCTTTGTTTTTAATGTATCCTAACCCCCGGATGATATAGGCCATATCACTCATTTCAAATTTCCGGCCGCCCACATCATTGTTACTTGCTTTTACTTTTGTCATTACATCCATCAGAGAAACGTTATAGAATTGCAATTTCACCGGGTCAATCACTAACTGGTATTGTTTTTCAAATCCGCCGAAGGAAGCTACTTCTGCAACGCCTTTCACCGTTTGTAATGCAAATTTTACATACCAATCCTGCAATGCCCTTTGTTCACCGAGGTCAAGATTTTTTGTATCGAGGGTGTACCAGAATACATGGCCTACCCCCGTTCCATCGGGGCCCAATGTTGGCGTTACTCCATTCGGAAGTAAACGCTGAGCATAGTTTAAGCGTTCCAATACCCTTGTTCTTGCCCAATAAACATCTACGTCATCTTCAAAAATCACATACACAAAACTCATCCCGAACATGGATGTACCCCGGATGTTTTTTACTTTGGGAATGCCCTGCAAATTGCTCACTAAAGGATAGGTAACCTGATCTTCCATGATCTGCGGACCACGGCCCATCCATTCTGTAAAAACAATTACCTGGTTTTCACTCAGGTCGGGAATAGCATCTATGGGGTTTTTCTTAATGTTTACAATTCCCCATACAAACAAACCCGTTGCCAACAGCAATACGATGTAGCGATTTTTTAATGACCAGGAGATTAATTTAGGGATCATAAGTTTTCTTTTTTTGAGAAGCGTTAAAATCTGCAATTGGCAATTTGCAATCGGCAATTTGAACGTTTTAAAATCAGCAACCGCCCATTGCCTATTGTCTATTGCTCATTGCTTATTGCTTATTTAAACATTTCTTCCACTGTGCCGCATGTCATCATATTTTCTCCATAATAAGGATTGCGAATATCTTTTGATTCACTCAGCCACATAGAGCCGTCTTGAAACATGGGGCAATGGTCATGGTACAAAGTCAAGCCTGCACCAAAAGCCTTTACCAAATCATATATATCCTTACTCATCATAGCGAAATGTTCCCGTTGATCATCAAGTTTATTTTTAAAAATGTGTTCTGCATGTTCTTTCAGATCGCTTTCAATATCATCATATACTTTTTTCTGTTCGGCAGTTAATAAGGATTTATCAAAGCCTTTCATGGCTTTATACATAGCAGCTCCCGAAGATGCTGCTTTATCAGGATTACCATCAATCAATGCATTTTTAGTGCTGAGGTAATTTTGTAACATCGATTTCATATAAGTGGAAACTCCGACATCAACTGTTGAAAAAGTGGCTGATACCATTTTTACACTTTCATCCATCATTTTATTATCCTGTCTAGGCATAGTTGAATCGTGGTTCATCAAAGTGTGATCTTCTTTAGCTGACTGGTTATTATTGTTGCAGGAAACCATAGTTAGCAGGGTAAAGATTACAATGGAGAAAATTATTTTTTTCATTTTCTTTAAACTTTTATGTTATCAATTGTTTTCAATTTTTTGGATTGATCTAATTTTTTTTTGAAACTTAGCGCCAGAAAATAAATAACGCCTGGCAAAATCATAAACTGTAATACTGGGACCAGGCCCACTTTTAAACCCAGTATTATTGGCATATGTGTTGAATAAATCCAGGTACCCAAATTAATATGCCGCAGTTCAGCCAGCACAGCACCCACACCGCCGGCGAATACAAGTATCATCAACCGGTAGGGTCCTGGTCTGATCATCCACCAGTTATTTTTATACAGCCATGCAAACCCATAATAGATTAATAGTACCATGATGGTATCTGCTACAGACGCAAGTGTGCAAAATAGGGTAGTTTGCCAATCCGGTGACATGTTAAGGTACAATGGCATCTGCAACATCTCCCATGCTAAATTGAGTATGAATGAGCACAGGGTGATGCTCCATAACAGGTGCATAAAAGTCTGCTGATTGCCTGCATTTTTTTTTAAATGAACAACAAGAATAATCATAAGCAGCAAGGCTGCTGACGGAATAATAAAAACGTATAAACTTAATTGGTCCATACTTATTGTATTTTCTGTTTTGCAACAATTACAGTTGGAGTTATAGGAAATATTTTGCTTAGCACCAAACCCAGACATATCAGCCGTCCCATATTATCACAATAATTGTTCATCATATTCATCATTTTTATAAAGGCCCTTCGTCATTCCTGCACAGTTGATGAATTATTTTAGTTCGCCCGTCATAGCTACTTTTTTAGCTTCAACAGGCAATTTTTTAATTTCATTCAATTTGTCTTCCGTTAAGTATTCGATTTCATAAATATTTTTTCTATTCCATTTTTTTACTATTAATGATTGTGACCTGAGTGATCCTCTTTTTTCTCTGCTTTTTCTTTCAAATCCATTCCACACTTAGGACATTTACCTGGCTTATCATATGTTTTATCTCCTTCGCATTTCATCGGGCAGGCATACACAACGGCTGGCATTTCTTTTAAATCCATACCACATTTGGAACATTTACCCGGCTTATCACTTGTGACATCCGCATGCATGGGACAGGCATAGGTTTTCATAGCACTCATTTCCATTTTATCTTTTTTCATTTTGGTCATATCCATTCCACATTTAGAACATTTCCCTGGTTTATCACTTCTTACGTCGGAGTGCATGGGACAACTATACATTTTCATTTTATCTTTTTTCATTTTAGTCATATCCATTCCACATTTAGAACATTTCCCCGGTTTATCACTGGTTACGTCGGAGTGCATGGGACAACTATACATTTCCATTTTATCTTTTTTCATTTTAGTCATATCCATGCCACACTTGATACACTTGCTGGGCTTATCACTTGTGACATCCGCATGCATGGGGCAACTGTATTTCATTTGCTCCATTTTCATTTTAGATTTTTGTTTGGTTGTATCCTGTGCAAATACAGTAACAGAAAAGATGGTTAAAGCTGCCATCATCAGCATTTTAATTGTTTTCATTTTATTATATTTTTTGTTTAGTGAATAAGAAATATTGCTGGCATACTGAAATGCCAAAAACCTGGCAAGAGTAATTGCCCGGTATAAAGAGGAATAATTTCTAAATCAGGAAGGAACGCTTAAAAATGTATATAGCTACACCATGTGTTCGGGGCGGTGCGTGACTGGTAGGGTTTTCTTCTGTTACAGATGGAAAATCAACAGTTGGTAATTCAGTATATGTGGCAGGAATGGCAACAGAGAATAACTGCAACAATTGCAGATTACTTTCCGTCAATTTCTGAGCTGAATCATCTTTTAAAAACTTGTGTTCATCTTTGCAGCAGCCATTATCTGAAGACTCTGTTTTTTCCATGCCGCAGGTGCCGCAGGTTTTGGAATCGTTCTGGCCAATTCCCCAATCCGATATCTGGCCCATGCAATAATGCATATACACGGTAGCTCCTGTGGAGCTAGTAATGTACAGCATGGCTAATATGGCGGTAATGAATTTTTTCATTTTATATACTCACAAAGTATTCAGGATAAACCTGAACATTTTAAATATCTGTAAAGAAATGGTTTTAAACTCATACAATTTATGATAAGTATCAGCTGATGAAATGATTTAGAATTCATCAGCGGATAGTTTAGGAGAAAATACATCAAATATTCTTATACCGGCTGTAATTAAATCTTATGAAGTGGCTTGCGATGGCTACCAATTTTTTTAAATGCCGGTAACTTTGTCCGCTGGTTTTAGATCTTTATTGGCTTAGCTTTTCTGCCTTATACCCGGCTTTGTTTACTATTCCCCGGACCGCTTCATCAGAAAGAGTATCGGTTTCCACGGATAATACTTTTTGCGGATTTGCGGTATCTACTTCCCAACTTTTAATTTCTTTATTGGCATTTAAATGTGGCGTAATGGATGCCACACAACCACCACAATTGATATTTGTTTTATATTGGTATTTCATTGTTTCTTTTTTGTAAAGTTCCGGCTAAATGACCGGCAGTTGTTACACGATTATGGAAAAGAGTTACAGAATTATTGGTATTATAGCTTTAGCCATTTCAATCGCAAACTATTACTTACCACACTTACACTACTTAATGCCATGGCGGCTCCGGCAATCATCGGGTTTAATAAAAAGCCTGTAAAAGGATACAAAATACCCGCTGCAATGGGTATGCCGATGATGTTGTAAATAAATGCCCAAAACAGATTTTGCCGTATTGTTACCACCGTGTGCTTTGATAATTTTATTGCCTGTGAAATTTTAGTAAGGTCGGATGATATAATGGTCATTTTAGCAACGTCCATAGCAATGTCGCTGCCTTTGCCCATGGCGATACTTACATCGGCTTGGGCCAGTGCATTGCTATCGTTTATTCCATCGCCCACCATGGCCACAACTTTTCCCTGCTGCTGCAATTCCTTTACGAAATCTGCCTTGTGTGCCGGTAGCACTTCTGCTTTGTAATGATGAATGCCTACCTGCGTTGCAATGGCTTTTGCAGTAAACTGATTATCGCCTGTAAGCATGTACACTTCAATGCCTGCTGCCTGTAGTTCCTTTACTGCGTCAACTGATGTTGTCTTTATTTTATCGGCAATTGCAATAGCCGCCAGGGCATTTTCTTTATCGGCAAGCCAGATAACTGTTTGCGCTTTGTTCAGCCATTCGCTGGCTATCGTCTGCAAAGCAGGTTCAATATGAATGTCTTCGGACTGAAGCAAAGCAGGGCTGCCCAACAAATAGCTGTTGCCTGCATACATTACTTTCACGCCTTTGCCGGTGATGCTTTCAAAATGGTCGAGGGTAAGCGGTTGTACATTTTGTTGTTGGAAGTATCGAACCACCGCCTCTGCTAAAGGATGTTCTGATTGTTGTTCAATACTAAAAAGTAAATCAGAAAGTTCCTTTTCGCCAGCACCCGATTTCCATTGTATAGCAACTACTTCGGGCTTTCCTTCTGTGATCGTACCTGTTTTATCCAGCACAATGGCATTTACTTTTTTAGCCAGTTCCAGGCTTTCTGCGTCTTTAATTAAAATCCCATTCTCTGCACCTTTACCTACACCTGTCATGATTGCGGTAGGTGTTGCCAAACCCAATGCACACGGACAGGCAATTACCAACACTGTAACCAATGCCAGCATACCATGTGTAAAACCATTTTCACCTCCAAATATTATCCAGGCAATCAGGCTGAGAACGGCAATAAGCATTACAACAGGAACGAAGATTCCTGCAATTTTATCCACCAGTTTTTGCACGGGAGCCTTGCTACCCTGAGCTTCCTGCACCATTTTTATAATCTGCGCCAACACAGTGTCGCCGCCCACTTTATCTGCCGTAAACTGAAAACTTCCTTTCTGGTTGATGGTGCCGGCAAATACTTTTTCGCCGCTTTTCTTTTCTGTCGGAATGGGTTCACCACTAATCATACTTTCATCTACAAAGTAATTTCCGGATTTTACCGTTCCGTCCACTGCAATCTTTTCTCCAGGCTTTACCAACAATGTATCACCCACCTTTACAGAAGCAATCGGCATTTCCATTTGATGCCCTCCTTCATGAACTACCGTAACAGTTTTTGGTTGTAAGCCCATCAGCTTTTTTATCGCTGACGAGGTATTGCCTTTTGCTTTTTCTTCGAGCATTTTACCCAAGAGAATAAAGGCTATTACCACTGCTGCGGCTTCAAAATAAACATGAGCTTCCAGTCCTTTGCTATGCCAGTATTGAGGAAAGACTGTATTAAATACACTGAACAAATACGCCACGCCTGTACTCAACGCTACCAGCGTATCCATGTTGGCAGAGCGATGTTTTGCTTGCTTCCATGCACCAATGAAAAACTGCTTTCCGAAAAAAAGCACTACAGGAGTAGCCAATGCCCACATGATGTAATTGGCATAAGGTATGTGCATAAAAAACATCGCTATCAGCACTAAAGGAATGGATAGGACAACCGAGCCAATAGTTCTTTTCTTCAGTGACTCAAACTTTTTACGGTGTACCTCTTCTAATTCGTCTTTTGCTTCTTCACTTTCATCAATCATCAAATCGTAACCAATACTTTGCATGGCAGCCTTTAATTTCTGAGCATCGGTAATGGTAGGCACATATTCTACCTGCGCCGTGGCATTGGCATAGTTGACGGATACATTCACTACACCGGCTGTATTTTTCAAAATACTTTGCGAACTGCTGGCACAGGATGCACAAGTCATATTGAGCACCGGAAATGTTTTCTTTACCGTATCTACATCATAACCTAAATCCCTGATGGCTTTTACCGCCTTCGGTATCGTTTCCAGTTCATCATCTGTTGTAATAACTGCCCGGTGGTTGTTCAGTTCTACTTTATGTGTTTTAATGCCGTCAACATTGTCTAATCCCTTGTCCACAATCAGGGCACAATGTTCACTTTCCACTCCAGCCAAGGGAAGATTAATGGTATTTATTTCTTTATTCATCTTTCATTTTTTTAAAGGATATAAAGGTCTGGCATAAACATAGCTTTATTGTTACAGCATTTTGGAAAAGATTTACAGATAATTGTGCCGATGCAAAAGCTATCAATCAGTCTTTTACAGCGTCAATAGACTTTCGGTGCAATGCGCCAAGCTGTTTGAATTGTGAGGGTGTCATACCGGTGAGATTTTTGAACTGGCTGGAAAGGTGTTGGATGCTGCTATAACCAAGGTTAAATGCAATCTGTGTTAATGACTGTTCATTGTACATCAGCCATTCCTTTACTTTTTCTATTTTTTGGAGGTTGAAAAACTGCTCTAACGTGATGCCTTCTAATTGGGAGAACAGTTTGCTGACGGAAGAATAATCTTTGAATACTTTTTCGCCAATGAATTTTGTAAGGCTGAAATGTTCTTCTACGTTGTCGCTTTGCACTTTTTGTATCAGCAGATTTTTAACCTGCTCAATTAATTGTGTTTTTTGATCGTCTAACAATTCAAATCCGGTTTCCAGGAGCTCTTGCGTAAAATTTTTTAGCTGGCTGGCAGTGGGCTTTTTCTCCAGTTCCACTTCGCCCAGTCTCACATATTTTACTTGTAAATTGTTCCTTCTCAAAATTTGCTCTATGGAAGTAATGCAACGGGCACAAACCATATTTTTAATAAATAACTTCACACTATTACTGAATTTTAAAACGTACACCTGTATAAAACATTCTTCCGGAAACCGGCCCCCAAATCAGTGATGCATCGAAATTAGGACCAAAGGGTTGCTCCGGCGAAATGATTACATTTTTCTGATAAAAATTTGTCAGGTTCTCACCTCCTACATAAATATCAAATGGTTTTTTCTTTCCTATTGTTTTACTTACTTGTGCATTCATCAACGTATAAGAAGGAGACCTTTCTGGTAACTTGTACTCTGGAGGATTATCCGTTGTAGAGGGAATTCGCTTTGTACCGTTAAAGGTTACCGTATAATCAAATTTCCAACTTCCTGTTTCATAAGCCAGGTTGGCAAATCCTCTGTGTTTGGAAACCAGCGGTCGTTCCAATAAGTTTCCGCTAAAGGTTGTCTTTACATCAAATAAGCGATAAGCCAACCGTACTTCAAATTTATCCAATGGTTCATAATTCAGCTCCGCTAGAAAACTATTGGAATATGATTTGCCATCCAGATTGTAAAAATTAACCTGTTGTGCTGATCTGTCCAGATCAACAACCGCCTGATTGTTAAAACTAGTTCTGTAATAATCCAAGCCAATAGAACCATTTCTATTGAACAACCTGAATCGCTGATCCAATGTAATACCGGTACTCCATGCTACTTCCTGGTTTAGTCCGTATGCTTTTCCTGCAACGGCAGCTGGAATATTTACCTGTCTTGAACTAACCAGCACACTGGAATTCTCTGCCAGTATATTAGCTGTTCGTTGTCCTTTTCCAAATGCTAAACGAAATGTTGTTTTTTCAGCAGGCTGATAACGAAGATGAAATCTTGGTGTTACAAAAAATCCCCGTCCGACAGGGCCATCCGGGCGGGCATACAAGCTGTTATGATCTCCCCGCAAACCCAAAATTATATCCAGCTTTTTTAAATAACTGTAAGTGTATTCAAAAAAAGCACCCGCTACATTTTCATTTCTCTTGTAGTTCGTATTACGAAACAATTCATCATATTTATCTGCAACAAAACTCAACCCCGTTCTGAATTTATGATTTGAATTACCAATGATGGACTGATAGATCAGGTTAGAATAAAAGTTAGTTTGCTGCGCATCATAAACAGTTTGTCCAAAATAAGAATCTTGCTTATGATCGAATGCTGATAGCTGTAACCCAAAACTCTTATATTTTTTTCCGGGAAACACATAGCCAACCTTACCGAATGCATCAAAACGCCGGGTGTCAATTCCTAATCCATATCGGTTGGAAGTTAACCGATCTTTCGAAGGTTCAAACATAGTTTCACCACCCACTTTATTATCAATCAATAGTTTTACTCCAAACTGTCCCTCAACAGATTTATTATTATTGTAATTCCATCTGCTCAAAGCAGTAAAAAGATTGCCGGTCGGAATATCTCTGAAACCATCTTTATTAAAATCTACATCAGGATTCTTCATAAATGCATTATGGAGTAAAAGTCCGGTAGACCATTTGCCGTTGATTTTTTTTGCAAGATTCAGATTCAAATCTGTCTTGCCCATATTATTTACATAAGCATTAGCATAAAGCTGTTCTGCAGTTTCAGGTTTTTTTAACTCTACGTTTATCTGGCCGGTAATGCTTTCAAATCCATTGGCAACTGAACCAACTCCTTTTGAAAGCTGAATACTTTCCACCCAGGTACCGGGAATAGAATTCAATCCCCACAATGTTGCAATACCTCTCGGGCCAGGCAGGTTTTCAATATTTAGTTGAGAATATATTCCTGAAAGTCCAAGCAACTGTATTTGTTTGGAACCGGTAACTCCATCGCTGTAAGAAACATCAACCGATGCATTTGTTTCAAAACTTTCACTAAGGTTACAACAGGCAGCTTTGAATAATTCTTTCTCCGTCATTACTAATGTGCGGATAGCAGAAGTCGGAGAAATAAAGGATGATTTTCTTCTTGCAGTTATTTTCACTTCCTGCAATTCTTTTTTACCATTTAAAACAATATTTACATGCTGACCGGCATTAACTTCAATGCTTTTGGTTTGGAAACCTGCATAGCTGACTACGATATTCGTCTTGCCGGAAACTGTAATAGTAAAAAAACCATTTTCGTTGGTAGTGACTCCACCTGATACACCATCTATAATAATGGAAGCGCCTTGTAATGCTTTCAAATTCCCTTTATCATCCTGTTCTACTACAACACCCATTACCGCTAAATCATCCTTATCATCCATCCCGTCAACATGTGTGCTTGCTACATCTCTGAAGCGGCAACAATCCGGCAATGCATTATATACTTTGTCAGACGATTTTACTAACCTTGTATCATGCCCCACATCAGCAATACGATCTTGAACTTTATAACTTGTAGTAACCGATGGATCGAAAACCAGTGTTAGCATTTTTGAATCAACATCCCAAACGGCTGATTTAACACCTTTACTTTTGGCAGCTTCTTCAATGCGCATTTTGCACATTTCACAAGAGCCAAAGACTTCAAATGTTGTGGTGGTGTCCTTTGAGGCCTTATTTTTCTGCGCAAATAATGTACTACTACTGAGCAGTAGTAAAAAAATAATAAACTTTTTCATATCCATGTTCCTCATGACTATGAACAAACCTATAATAAATCTTTAAGTACTTGTTCCAATTGCTTTTCTGATAAATCCATTGCCATAAGTTTGCCGTCTTTACCAATAAGAAATGTTGTTGGAAGTGCTTCAATAAACCATTGTCTGGCAGTTTTTGCACTCCATCCTCCATTTTCATTTACCTGCTGCCAGGTAATCTTATCTTTCTTCACAGCTTTTTCCCAAGCATTAATATTATCATCCAGCGAAACGCTGAACACTTCAAAACCTTTATCCTTAAATTTCGAATATAGTTTTCCAATGTCCTTATTGGCAGATCTGCATGGCCCACACCAGGATGCCCAAAAATCCAACAGTACCACTTTACCTTTTAAAGAAGATAATTTCAATGTGTCGCCATTCAAAGAAGGCAATGCTATTTCAAATGCATCCTTACCATACTTTGGTTGGGCATTACTTATTTGTGTTATCAATAAAAAAACAGACAACACTCCAAAAGATTTAAATAGTCTGATCATAACCTATTAGTAAGTACTCCGGCAAAAACCGGAGTACTACGATTAATAATTAATGTTTGTGTGCACCTTCTTTCTTGCAACAATCTTTGCCATCATGTCCTTCTTTGGTACACTTACCATCTTTGCAACAGTCCCCGTCCGATCCGGTCGTCCGGGCGGGCATTTTGCCTTCAGTTTTCTTGCAGCAATCTTTACCATCATGACCTTCCATTGTGCACTTACCATCTTTGCAGCAGTCCCCGTCCGATCCGGTCGTCCGGGCGGGCATCATTCCTTCATTGGTATCCATCGATGATTTTTCATACTTGCAGCAACCCGGAAGTTTGTTATAATCTTCCATAGATGATTTAAACCCTGCATTATCGTATCCAACTTTAGCAATTTTCTGTTGAATTTTTGCTGTATTAGTTGAACTGCTTGAATACGTTACGGTAAGATTCTTTGTATCCTCATCCCAACTTGCTTCTGTGGCACCAGCATCTTTCGCAGTTTTTTCAATTTTTGATTTACACATACCACAATTGCCAGACACCTTAAATGTTTCTGTTTTTGTTTGTGCAACTGCTACCATTGATACGGCTGAAAATATAGCAGCCAGTGAGAATATTTTTAACGCTTTCATAAATTATTTTTTTATTATAGTTAATTGAAATTAAAATGAAGCTGCATGGCAATACACCATGTCAGGCATATATTATCATTCCTATCTATTTATAGAAACGACAGTAAGATTGAAATAGTATCAAATTCTGAAAACGTTGATCTGCAGATAAATATCCTGTGCAAATAAAAGCGGTGGAGAGTGATTATTAAAATGACGTTGAACATCAACGTTCTGAAATAATGCAGCAATAAATGATGAAGGTCTAAAAACAACTTCATCTAATGAAGGCAATTCGTAATTAACAACCGGAATCTTATTCTGATCTTGTACAAGCTTTACAACTTTTACTTCATCACGGCAACACCCATCAGAACCATCGGTGTGCATTCCGCATTTACCACAAACTTTCTCAGAAGAACTGAATAGTTGTGTGGAAGCAAGCCGATCCATACAATAATGGTGATTAATTACAAATCCGCTGGTAACAGCGAAGTAGCAAACAAGCAAAATTGATGTAAGAATTTTTTTCATGAACCCGATAAAGGTACTATCAAAAACTGGTAGAAAAAAGCTCACCTGACCAGATTCATAAATAATTGCAAAACATTGTCAATCAGTTAACAAAACCCCAATAAATTCCTACTCTTATCAGAAGGCCTGGCAACGGATAGCCAGGTGCAAGAAGATTATTTCTTGTAAATCCAAAACCATTGGAAGCTCTTGCAGTATTCAGGTTTTCAGCTCTGACAAACGCTTTGAATGGCTTTATTCTGAAATGAACATAAGCCGCAATATCAGGAACCTTATTGTTTATTGTTATACTGTCCTGATAAAAAAATTGGCCGAGTACTGGTGAGTATCCATCTGCTTTGTATGCTGTTCTGTACCTGAATTCCAGTCCCATCGCTATATCAAGATTTTTAAAGCCAAGATTTCCTTCGTAAGCAATTCTGTTGCGGGTATAAATTACGGGCACATTGATCGGTGCATTGCCGATTGCCTGTTGAAAGTAAATATCCGCATGCCAGTTCCAGTGTTTACCGAGCTTGATTGTTTTCTCTACTGCAATCTGCAATACATTGGACAATGCAGTTTCCTGTTGTATCTCGTAAAAGTTTTTAATGTAGGTATAATTTGTAAACAGATAGTAATGCCCAGTTAATCTGAATTTAAACGATGGAAGAAAATAAGAAGCAAATAAGTGAGTGTTGTTTTCCTTTTTAAAATCAGCAACTGTTTTCATCAGGTAAAAACTACTTCTGGTATCATAAATGTTAGACGGCGACCGATTCGTATTTTGAAATCCAACCTGCAGAAACCCTATTTTATTTCCTAGTAATCTTTGCAGGCTTATTGATGCTTCAAAGTCGCCGGAATTAAGACCTGTAAAATATAGCTTACCATTCGCTTCTATATCCCATAGCTGATTTTTTGTTTTATTTCTGTATTCTGCATGGCCGAACAAGTTATAATAGTTCCCTTTTGAGAAAGAGAATTCGCCTGTGAGGTTTTGAATGGTCAATCCTGCTTTTATAAACTGATGAAGATTCTTTGCATCCGGGAATTGATAAATGGAAAAATCATTTGTGATTATCTTCCATCTTTCTCTGATCAAAAATGTATCAACTGGCTTATTAAGTGTAGTGTCATAATAAGTTTTGTAATAAACAGAATCGGCAACAAAATCCTGGTATATATATTTATTCTGCTCAAGAGAAAATGTATGTTCGAACCTAAGCCTCGGAAAGAATAAAGGAATAACAGTAGAATCTGTAACAATAGAATCTTTCTTACCTAAATCATATTGCTGCCGCAGCAATACCGTAAACAAACTGTATTTATTTCCGGTATTAATTTTTGTCGTAAAGAAATTGGAAGAAAACCCTTCATCTCCACCGATTTTTGTAGGAATGTTGAAACGGTCTTTGTAAACTGAATTCGGATGATTTAGATAGTCAACCGTATCTACTATACCTCCATTTTCAGCAGACTGTATTTTATTTCCGATAATCATAAAATAATTCTTGTAGCGTCTGTTTTTAGAAGCATACAATGAATTGAGCAAATAATTATTATGGTTCGTTTTCTGGTTTTTAAAAAAGCCCGGGGCATTTATAAGTCTGTACCGGAACGAAATGTTCCAGTCCGGTTTAAGATTTTGTGTATGCAATAAATCTATTATCTGCTCTGCCCTGCTTGCCAGCTGATAATTCAATTCTGAATAAGGTCTTGTTGTATTGAAAAAGCGAACAGTTTCCGGCTTCCAGGTATAAATATCGAATGCATTGAGGCCTGTATTGAAGCCTGATGAAAATTGTGGGGAAAACAATAATGATTTAGAAGCATTACCTGTGTTGCCCAGAAAAATATGTGTGGCTGGTATCGGGAACCTCCTTGCAAAATCACTAATTGAAGAATCAAGTTTGTAAGTATCGGTAGAATCTAAATACCTGAAGCTGATCGTTATTGAATCTGCGTTCCTGTCTCTTCTTCGCAAACTATCTGTGCCTGTTGATCTGCCAGCACCATCAACAGTTCTGAGTTTATTTCCAGCACCTCGTATTAGTTCCCGCTGTGCAGCGCTTCGTTGAGCAAAGAAAAATAAGAGTACAAAAAGTATATATGTTGAAAATTTTTTCAGAGCTATTTTATTTAATTCAAACCGGTAAACATCAGCTGCAAGATACTCTTACAAAGGTAAACCAGCACAGCGTATTTGTTAATTATAAATTTATAGCCTGTGTTATTTAACAGGCATTATTAATAGCTATACCGGTAAAAATCGCAAAACTCTTCATCGCACAAGATTCTTTTTAGCAAAGGATCTTTTAATACATCCGTATAGTCCATCCACTTACCATCTACTTTTATTTTACGAAATACTAAGCGTATGCCCTGGCTATAATCTACCCACCAGTAAATATGGCCTGTATATAATGGTTGAATTGGTTTGCCATCCAATTGATGCCACCCATAAATAGCTACTCTGTCTGGTCTTCCATCTCTTGTAATCTTTCCACTTATTACTATATCTTTTTTTATACCTGCTATCAATCCACTTCTGCCCTTTCGTTGTCCTTCTATTATTAAATGATGTTGCCACATAGTGGGTGTGCTGTCTCTGTAAGCATACATGGGTACAGGCTCTAGCTTCACTGTAGCAGCATTGTAAATATCATTCACCATTTTTTTGGTTGGTAGAAAACATTCAAAATCATCCGCAATTTGTTGCGCAGCTTTCGGAGAAATATTTATTCTTGCCCAATCTTCATTGGTGCCAATGCTTAAATAATCCGGCGCCACATAATAAGTTGCTTCAATTTTTTTTCCGGTAGTCGAATCCGTTACAGAAACATTAATCGGTTTAAACACTCTCAAAAATCCAGGCACATTTCCTGCCAATATTTCCTTCACCGCAAAAGAATCTCTGGCAGCCCAGTTCATAGCAGCCGCTTGTTTATAAAATGAAGAGCCGGTAACAAAAGTTGTGTTATCAACATTCTCCCACTGCATCTTTTTAGAAGTAGTACAGGAAAAAACAATCATACTTAAAATAATAAACATCAACCTCATTACCGAAAGATACTGCATCTTGTCTATAACCTATTCAGCCATGAAGCGATACGACATAGGAGTATCTGCTTCATGGCTATTCCTTATCTTCGCTTCAAATCTTTACAGAATGAATCTACATGAATACCAGGCTAAAGAGTTATTAAAAAAATACAATGTGCCAGTGCAGGAAGGCTTTGCATGCAATACGGTGCATGAGGCCGAAGCAGCTTATCGGCAGATCAAGAACGAATCGGGCAGTAGCTTTGCAGTAATAAAAGCACAGATACATGCGGGTGGCAGAGGAAAAGGAACTGTAAAAGAAACTGGCATCAACGGTGTAAAAGTTGGTAAAAGTCTTGAAGAAATAAGCGACTTCGCTAACAAGA
>JBDSUW010000215.1:0-10632 GCA_039927535.1 Chitinophagaceae bacterium
TACAAATTTCAAAACGTCGTACTACTAAACAGTCGAATCTAAAAACCAACTGGTGGATCTTTGATATTGGATTTTCTAATTATAATGATAATACAAATTATGCCAGTGCTGCTGCACAAGCTTATGCTCCTGGCAGTAATGAAACCTGGTTTGATCTGAAAGATGGTAAATCAAGAAATGTAAACATTTGGTTATTTATGCAAAAGTTAAATGTGGCAAAAAATGTTGTCAATCTTAAATACGGTTTGGGAGTAGAGTTAAACAATTATCATTTTAAAAGACCGATCCGATTTGATGCTAATCCTCCGGCAATTCCAAACGCTCCAATTGTAATACTTGATGCAACACCAGGAAGAACATATGAAAAAAATAAACTGGCTGCTGATTACCTGACCGTGCCGATGATGGTTGACTTCAACTTTACGCCAAAGCGAAAAAATGGTTTTGGCCTTAGTGCTGGGGTAAGTGTAGGCTACCTGTATAGTGCCCGCAATAAAACCATTACTTCGGATGAAAACAAAGAAAAGGCAAAAGATGATTTCGGTCTGGAAAAATGGAAACTTTCCTATATCGCTGAATTATCTTTAGGGCCAGTTCGTTTCTACGGCTCTTATGCTTTCAAGAATATGTACGAAAGAGGTTTGGATATTACGCCGTATAATTTCGGCTTCAGGCTTAGTCGTTTTTAAATTAATGTAAATTATTTCAAGACCGGATTCATGTATTTGAATCCGGTTTTTTTATTGATTGAAAACAAGTAGAAGGATTTATCCGCAGTATCTTTTCTAAACGTCAAGTTAAAACTTATTGTATGTTTGGAAAGCTTTATCCACAGCATAAAATAAAAGATTGTGGCACTGCGTTTGAGATATTGGACGGTCACTGAATTATAGCCATGAAAAGAATGCAATCACCCACCTGAGTTTGCAAACTCAACTGGCCTTACTGAAAACCTTTTATCGCAAATGAAAAACATTTTCATTCTTACTTCTTTATTCCTGGGAAGCAGCTTGCTGGCCACAAATGCTGATTATGCTACCCGTTCAAAAATAAACAAGCGGTTTAGTTGGAGCAATGCTGGCCCAGTGGGAAAGGTCTCTATTGTTGTTGATAAATCAGATTATGAACTAAATGTATATGACGATGTGGGCTGGTATGCCACTTACCCCGTAGTATTTGGTAATAACAGCCTTAGTGATAAAAAAATGCAGGGTGATAAAAACACTCCTGAGGGTACATTCTACATCATTGCGAAAAGAGTGCATGATAAATGGTGTCGCTTTCTCACATTAGATTATCCCAATGAAGAAAGCCGTGAAAGGTTCAATCAACGAAAGCAAAGAGGTGAAATTCCTTCTAATGCAAGTATTGGTGGAAGTATTGGCATCCATGGCACATGGCCGCATGATGATTATATGGTAGACCGTTATAAAAACTGGACCGAAGGCTGTGTTTCTATGAAAAATGAAGAAGTAATAGAAATCTACGCTTTTACAGGATCTGGCACTAAAGTCACCATTAAAAAATAATGTGCTTACTTATTGTCGGCAAAAAATTTCTCTACTTCCTTTCTCCACTTAACCGGATCGTTTTGCAAAAAAGATTCATGATCTGCATTCTCGTATATAACCAATTTTTTATTTGTTGATGCAATAGCATTAAAAACTTGATCTGTTTCATATTTTAAAACAGTATTATCTCTTGCTCCACATTGCATCAATACAGGGCAATTAATTTTTGCGGCATACTTATCAGTTTTAAATTTGAATGGATTGTAGCCTCTTTCTATTCCCGTCCAGCAAGTGACCAGAAATGCAAAAGGCTTTTCCGGAAAACCACTGAAACCATTTGACCTTACCCTTGCTCTTAAATGAGATTGCAAGGAAGCAAAAGGCATTTCGAGTATCACTCCTGAAGGCTTAATATTATAATCAGCAACTGCTTTTGCAATCGCCACTGCACCCATTGATGTGCCCCAAAGAAAAATAGGCTGATCACCATTTTTTATTGCATAATCATAGGCCATCTTCACTTCTTCAGATTCTCTGAAACCAATAGTTGTTTTATTGCCTTCGCTGTTACCATGAGAACGGAAATCAACCATCATAACATTGTAACCCTGATAGCGAAATTCATAAGCTTCTGAAAGCTTGGCTGCCTTATTTTGTGAAAGACCATGAAACAGAATAACGGTACCGGCTGCTGCAGAATCCGATTTGCCATACCATGCTTCTATTTTAGTTCCATTTATTGTAGTAAGATTTATGGTTTCAAATGGGAAGCTTGGCTTTTCGTAAATAGCCGATTTAGGAAACTTTGGTCCCGTAAACAATCGCCATGTTTTTTGAAAAACATTCTCTTTTGAAAAATCAGTACCAACAGCCGGATCATTATAAAAATGAGAATACTTATGAGCATACAAAGCAGCACTGATGTTAATGAGAATAAACTGCACCAGTAATACCCAACCTACCCAACGAAGTGTTGAACGCAGTTTTAGTTTGAAATTTTGTTTATTCATAAAATATTATACCCTGCAAATAATCATATAGTAGTCAAAAGTAATTTGTAAAGCGGATTAATCATGCTTTTTTTTAAATTCTTTATCGAAAGCATGATGATGGTTTAATTTTTGGAATTTAATATACGTAACAGTAACGTACAAAATGTTTAGAAGAACCGTTTAAAGCAGCATGGATGTGCTGCATTATTTTTACAGATTCATTTTTTTGCGAATAGATAATGGTATTGCATTTTTGTTCACAATAATAGCAACAGTTCGTATTTTAAAATAATCTTCCTTCATAAATAGATAGCCTCCTAGTGGATTCGAATTATTTCCCCAGGAGTTTTTTATATAATACCACTTTGTACCATATTTGTCTTTCGCAGAGCCAATAATATGCATCATGTGGTCCAGCAAGGTGCTTTCATTTTCAAATGCTTGTTGCCGGTATTGCTGATAGTCATTAATCTCCTCTGGCATCCAGGCCAATCCCTGACTATAATTAAAATTGGCATCAGCCGCATCGCCATCCCATCCTATTGTATAGCCATTTTTCAAAGCATTATCTGTAATTGCAGAAAAATCTTCTATGGTTACATTATAATAGGCATCTCCAGTCCAGTTGTACTTATCTTCTAATATAAATTTTGTGTAAAATGGATGATGTTTGTAAGAAGTAATCTCTACATAATCATCCAGGTTAATCTCCAGAATTTCTTCTAAATAGATTTTGGGAGTAATTGCTTTTCCATTGTATTTGAATTGCGTGGGCACAATTCCCAAATAATAGTCAAGCACACTGTCTACAAAATTATTTTGTTTGTTATTTAGTTTTGTAACACCATCATGCACCATTTTCTTAACGAAATGACTAATTACAGTATCAAGATTTCCATGATCATGTTGTAAGCCGGGCTTTGTTTGCCCAGTATAAATATTTTCAGGAACCATTCCGTAGTTCTTCATTACCCATACTACATCATGAAACTGACCTCCGGGAGTAAAGAAATTTCCGCCTTTAAGCTGAAGATGCCTCTCAATCTTTCTCTTCATAGAATATCGGGCCACAAACATTTCACTTAGATCTAAATTTCCTTTACCTTTTTTAATCAGCTCACTTTCTATAAATGAATTACTGGCAAAGCTCCAGCAGGTGGCAGATAAATATTGGTCTTTAACAGAGGTACAACCTGTAAGTTTAAATTTATCAAGTCCTAATTCTTCAATTACAGGTTTTTGCGCATCACAAAAACTGCTGAGAAAAACAAAAACAATAGCTGATAAATATTTCATCCTGAAAATTAATCCTGACTATCCTTTAAAAATATACCCATCTGACGGTATTATTTAAACTATTTATTTAAACTCTACAGCTTCCCATTCTTAATTTCTTCCACCACTCCAGGATCAAGCAAGGTGGATGTATCGCCAAGATTTTCCGTTTCGCCTTCAGCAATCTTTCTCAAAATTCTTCGCATAATTTTTCCACTTCTTGTTTTCGGCAAACCGGTCACAAACTGAATTTTTTCAGGTTTGGCGATAGCTCCGATAATTCTTGTTACTGTTTGCAAAATATCTTGTCTGGTCATCTCATCATTCACATGCCTACCATTATAAATAACGTAAGCATAAATACCTTGTCCTTTTATTTCATGCGGATAGCCAACAACTGCACTTTCTATCACACCTGCATGCATATTGATCGCATTTTCCACTTCGGCGGTTCCAATACGGTGTCCACTTATATTTAATACATCATCCACCCTGCCAGTAATCCTGTAATTTCCCTGCTCATCCTTTAAAGCACCATCACCGGTAAAATATAAATTTTCATAAGTCGCAAAATAATTTGTCCTGCATCTTTCATGATCGCCCCAAGTAGTTCTTAATATACCAGGCCAAGGCGCTTTCATGCAAAGGTTTCCTTTCAACATTCCTTGCTCATCTTTATCAGATACTTCTTTTCCTTTCTCATCTATTAGCAACGGCTGTACACCCGGTAGGGGCAATGTGGCCCAACTTGGCTTAGATGGTGTTATTCCTGCAAGATTAGAGATGAGACAACCAGCAGTCTCTGTTTGCCACCATGTATCTACTATAGGACATTCCCTTTTTCCAATATTTTCATCATACCAATGCCAGGCTTCTTCATTGATAGGTTCGCCTACTGTTCCCAAAATTTTTAAAGATGATAAATCTTTTCCTTTCAATGGCTCCAATCCAAAGCCCATTAAACTTCTAATGGCTGTTGGAGCGGTATAGAGAATATTTACTTTATGCTTATCAACTATATCCCAGAATCTTCCTGCATCAGGCCAAGTGGGAATACCTTCAAACATCAATGAAGTAGCACCAGCAGCTAATGGACCATATACGATATAACTATGTCCTGTTATCCAGCCAATATCTGCTGTACAGAAAAAAATATCACCCGGATTGTATTGAAACACATTGACAAATGTATATGTAGTCCAAATCATATACCCTGCGCAAGTATGTACAACACCCTTTGGCTTACCAGTGCTGCCGGATGTATATAAAATAAATAGAGGATCTTCTGCATCCATTTCTACTGCAGGAAAATCTATTTTACCATTTTGTTCTAACTGGTCTTCTGCATGAAGCATTTCATCTTCCCACCAAAGATCCCTTCCTTTAATCATGGAAACGGGAGTTCTTGTTCTTGTATAAACAATTACTTTTTTTACTATTTTATTGCCAATCAGAGCATCATCAATTACAGATTTCAGGGGAATATCTTTTCCCCCACGGTAAGCACCATCACAAGTAATAATAAATTCTGCTTTTGCATCTTCTAACCTGTCTGCAATACTCTGTGCAGAAAATCCACCAAAGATTACAGAATGAATAGCCCCGATTCTTGCACAACCTAACACTGCATAAGCCAGTTCCGGCACCATGCCCATATAGATACAAACCCTGTCGCCTTTTTTTACTCCATTGTTCACCAGCATTTTTGCCACCTGGCAAACTCTTTTATGCAACCTGTTATACGTTACAATTCTCACTCTTTCATCAGGATGATTTGGCTCCCAGATGAAAGCAGGTTTTTCACCCATTGTTTCAAGATGGCGATCAATACAATTTTCAGTAATGTTCAATTTTCCCTCTTTAAACCATTCAATCTTTGGCTCGACAAAATTCCAGTCTAATACTTTGCTCCACTGTTTCCTCCATTGAAAGTTTAGAGCAACATCGCCCCAGAATCCTTCGGGATCGTCTACACTCTTTTTATAAGCTGCATGATACTCTTCTAACGACTTTATTTGATATGGATATGACATAAGAGTTCTATTATACCTTAAATGTACGAAGACAAAAATTTTTCGACGTCCGAAATCTATTCTGTATTTTACCGTACAGTAAGTATACTTGCATTTTTTAGCATTACAATTATATATTCGCAGCTACACCGCATGAAAAAAACCAACATAGAAGCAGCAAACATCCGCAAAGTAATTACCGCATCCTCAGTAGGCACTATGATAGAGTGGTACGACTTTTATATTTTCGGTATGTTGGCCAAAACAATTTCCACCCAGTTCTTTCCCGAAGGAAATCCAACAGCCGCCTTATTAAGCACTCTGGCCATTTTTGCTGCAGGATTTATTGTTCGACCCTTTGGTGCATTGGTATTTGGCCGATTAGGTGATCTGATTGGAAGAAAATATACTTTTTTGCTTACGCTGATATTAATGGGCGGTTCAACTTTTTTAATCGGATGCGTACCCAGTTATGCAACTATCGGTATAGCAGCACCTATTTTAGTTTTACTATTAAGATTATTGCAAGGATTGGCATTGGGCGGTGAATACGGAGGTGCTGCTACCTATGTAGCCGAACATTCGCCAGTAAACAAAAGAGGATATTACACCAGTTGGATTCAAACAACTGCAACACTTGGCTTATTCGTTGCATTAGGAATTATTCTTTTGGTAAAATCCAATATGAGTGATGCGGCCTTTAATGCGGAATGGGGCGGCTGGCGTTATCCTTTCTGGATTTCTATTGTATTGGTTGGCGTTTCTATTTATATAAGAATGAAGATGTCGGAATCACCGATGTTTTCAAAACTAAAAGCAGAAGGCAAAACATCTACAAATCCTTTAAAAGAAAGTTTCCGGAATAAAGCAAATTTTAAAATGGTGCTGCTGGCATTATTTGGCGCTGTAATGGGACAAGGTGTAATTTGGTATACCGGCCAATTTTATGCACAAAGTTTTTTAGAAAATACCTGTAAAGTCGATTTCGAACAAAGCAGAACATTAATGCTGATTGCTATAGCATTTGCCACTCCATTTTTTATTTTATGGGGATGGCTGAGCGATAAGATCGGTAGAAAGTGGATCATGATGGTTGGAATGGCTCTGGCAATATTTACATACCGGCCAATTTTTCAAACTTTTCTGGACGATACGAAATACGAAGTACCCGAAAGTATTTCGCCACAAAATCTTGATATTAAAACATCATTACTTTCCGGAACTCAGGATTCATTACTCGTTTCTACATCCAATTACCTTTTACCCGACGGTAAAAAATTTCAAACAAAACAAATAGATACCATTTTCTTTAATAGTGGTCAGCTTTCTATTGGAAAAATAAATATCATCAACAAGGTACTTCCCAAAGCAACTTACTGGAAATTCGTTGGCCTTATTTTCTTAATGATACTCTATGTTACCATGGTGTATGGACCTATTGCAGCCTTTCTGGTTGAAATGTTCCCGACAAAAATCAGGTACACCTCAATGAGCCTTCCTTATCATATCGGCAATGGTGTTTTTGGTGGACTGGTTCCCTTTATTGGATTGTTACTAAGCACCACATATAAAACTGATCCTTTAGTCGGACTCTGGTATCCGATTGGAGTGGCGGTGTTATGTTTAGTTATTGGAACTTTGTATTTGAGAAACAAGATTGATAGAAATATAAAAGACTAAAATCATGAATGCATTTAAAAGATATTTCGGACTCCTGTTTTTATTCATTGCGCCATTTGTAATTTTTGAACTGGTGAATGGAGCTATAAAAAATATTGACCCCACAGGCACAAAGGATATTAATAATCCGATTATCTGGATCATTATCATCGCCATTTTTACACCCATTGCAATCGGTTTAGTAATTTTTGGCTGGTATGCTTTTAAGGGAGAGTATGATCATCTTCCTCAGAAGTCGAAGGAGCTTTAATATTTTTTATTAATAATAATCCAACTATTGCGGCAATTAGTGACGCAAATAAAATGTCAATTTTAGAATTTATTACCAACTGCTTATCATCAAAGGCAAGTAAGGTAATAAAAATAGACATCGTAAAACCAATGCCAGCCAAGAGTCCCGCACCAGCTATATGTTTCCAATTTAATATGCCCGGTAGTTGACTCAGTTTGGTCTTCACCGCTATCCAGGTAAATAAAAGAATACCTAAAGGCTTTCCAATTACTAAACCTGCTATAATACCAAGACTATTCTTTGATAATAACTCATTATAAAAACCGGATTGCAAACGTATGCCAGTGTTTGCCAAAGCAAATAAAGGAACAATAAAATAGGCAACCGGTTTATGTAATAAGTGCTGCAACCTGTATGATAAAGAATCATCTCCACCTTTTCCAAATGGAATTGCAAATGCAAGCAACACACCGCTTATTGTGGCATGTACTCCCGATTGAAACATAAAGTACCACATAGCTATTCCCGGAATAATATAAAAAGCCAATCGCTGTACACCATAGCGACCCATAATAAATAAGCCTCCAAAAATCGATAGCGAAATAAACAGGTTGATCAAAGAAACTGACTCAGTATAGAAAACAGCAATAATCATGATAGCACCCAAGTCATCCATGATAGCTAATGCTGTCAAAAATATTTTTAATGCCGTTGGCACCCTTTTACCTGCCAATGATAAAATACCAAGAGCAAATGCAATATCCGTTGCCATTGGAATGGCATATCCATTTGCAGTAGCTGAACCTGCATTGATAGTAAAATGCAAAAGAGCAGGAAACATCATACCGCCAATAGCTGCCATTACAGGTAGCATTGCATTTTTTATTTTAGATAATTCACCAACATATAATTCTCTTTCTATTTCGAGTCCAACCAAAAGAAAAAATACAGCCATCAATGCATCATTAATCCAGTATGCAACAGTTAATCCACCCATTTCTGAAGACCATAATTGCTGGTACTGCTCCCCTAAACCTGAGTTAGCAATTAAAAGAGAAATAACAGTACAGGCAATAAGAATAAAACCGGATGCTTTTTCACTATTAAAAAATTCAGTAAAAAGCCTGGTGAGAACGAATGGAAGTTTTGAATTGGAGTTTTCGCTTTTTGTCATTTTTGCAATTAATTATCGACAGCAGATAAACTTTACTAAATTATTTGCTTTTGTAGCAGATATACAGCAGCTCCTGCCAAATATCCAAGCAATGCCAGTAAACTTATTTTTTTAAGATACCAGAAAAATTCAATTTTTTCCAACCCCATTGCAGCAACTCCGGCAGCGGAACCAATAATCAGGCAACTGCCACCGGTACCTGCACAGTAAGCCAGGAACTCCCAGAAGTAATGATCTTTCGGGTACACATCCATACTGTACATGCCTTGTGATGCGGCAACCAATGGCACATTATCCACTATAGAAGATAAGAAGCCTATCAGCAAAGTAATAACATCGATATTTCCAATAGTAGAATCCATCCAGGCAGCAGTGTTGGTAAGTACACCTGTTACTTCCAAGGCAGCAATACTTAATAATATTCCTAAGAAGAATAAGACACTTGGTGTATCAATTTTTCGCAATGCATGATTAACGGTTAATACTCCCTTTTCAGCTTCATCTTTTTCGCTATGTATTATTTCTGTTACAATCCACAACAAGCTTAAACCAAATAAAATACCCATGAAGGGTGGCAAATGAGTAATTGTTTTAAAAATTGGAACAAACAGCAATACGCCTATACCCAAAAAGAAAACAATGTTTCTTTCTTTCGCATGAGTAATATTTATTTTTTCTTTTTTGGGTGGAGCTATCTCTTTTTTCCTGCCCTTCATTTTCCATGCAATAACAAATGTGGGCAAAGCCATACATACCAAACTTGGCAAAAAAGTTTTGATAATAATATTCCAAGTTGTCACCTGCCCTCCAATCCACAACATAGTTGTAGTTACATCACCAATCGGACTCCAGGCACCACCGGCATTAGCAGATATTATAACCAGACCTGTCAGTAACCATCTTTCCTCTTTATTGTCAACCAGTTTTCTCAAAAGAGAAACCATTACAATAGTTGTTGTGAGGTTATCTAATACAGCAGAAAGAAAGAAAGTGATCAGGGAGATGCTCCAAACAAACTTAAAGATATTACTGGTATGTATCCTATCAATAATGATCTGAAAGCCATCATGTGCATCAATTAACTCTACAACGGTCATTGCTCCCAATAAAAAGAATAGAATTCCGGCTACATTTCCAAGGTGTCCGGTAAGATGCTCGTTGACAAGATGCGAGTCCGTTGTGAAAAGTGCATATACCGTCCAGCACAAAACGCCGGTGAGCATAGCTGAAGCTGCTTTATTTATTTTTAAAGGATGTTCAAGTGTTATGGCCACATAGCCGAGAATGAAAATCAGCGATATAAATAAGATCATACTCTCTTAAAAAGGTTGAGATGCAAATATAGTTTTAAATATTTCCGGCTCTTTATCAACTTTTTTGCTAAATGAGTGTAATTAAAATATAATTTTTTAACTTTTATTAAAAATACAATCCCCATCAGTTATTTTCGCAGATCATGGAAAAAAATAAGTCATACTACAATCTTTTTCGAAAGGTTTCTGCTGTCGCTATGATAACAGCATTGGTTTGGCTTACCATAAGTGCACCGTTTGTATTTCATTTTCAGCAGGAATTGAAAAAGATGGAAAAGACGCAGGCAACAAAATCATCTGCCCCTGAAAAGGGCGACACCAATCCTTTTGCAAGCACAACGGAGGAGAAGACTCCTTCGGTAAATACATTTTCTGAAGAGTATCTTCATCACAGCGAAGAAAACATTCTGCATAAAAATATCGTTGCTAATCAATACAGCAAC
>JBDSUW010000216.1:0-11011 GCA_039927535.1 Chitinophagaceae bacterium
TGCTATTTTACAAACAGTAGAAACTCCCCAAAATTTTTGCACTGCCTTCGAATTGGTAAATCGAAATACAATTACCGGTAAGCCTAAAATTATTTTGCGGGAATCGAAATATTTGAGACTACGACCGTTCAGGTTTCTTATTAATAAAAACTAACTAAGGAGAGCATTTATTTTCTTTTTCAAATATTCAATTAAGATAATTTATTTAAAGTCTCTCTTAACTTTCCAATCATTTCACCAATCTCTTCTTTTTTACAAGTGCCAACACTTAACCTGTACCAAGCTGATGTTTTGGCCGCACCGAAAGCATAAAAAGGAACAATTGCTAATCCGGCATTGTCCAACAAATAAGAAGTTACTTCGCTTTGATTGGCTAACGGTTTACCTTCTGCAGTTTTCTTGCCAACTAAATCAATTTTGATCGTAAGATATAATGCTGCTTCCGGAGCAATAGCATCAACTGATAAGCCTTCATTTTTTAATTGCATGAAGCCATCATATATACCACGAAGTCTTATCTCCAACTCTTTTTTAAAGTTGGCATTGAAATTTTTTATTGCTTCTCTGTTTCCCAAAAACTTTGCTGCCGCTTTTTGCTCTGCCATTGGTGCCCATGCACCCACATGAGTTAGTATCATCCGCATTTTAGCAATAACTGTTGCAGGCCCCATAGCCCAGCCAACCCGTACACCAGTAGCAGCAAACGATTTACTAATTGCATCTATGAAGATGGTGTAATCCCTCATAGCCGGACGCAATGTTACAGGGTTATAATGTTCAATAGCACCATATGTGAGTTGCCAGTACATTTGATCGTACAGTACATATAATTTTTTTTCTTCTTCCCCTCTTCTTGTATTCTCTTCAATCACCAAATCACAAATAGCTTCTAATGTTTCTTTTTTAAAAGTGGTACCTGTTGGATTTTGCGGAGAGCAAAGAGAAATAAAAGTTGCTTCTTGTATAAACGGACGCATATCATCTGCCGAAGGCATGAAGTTATTTTCTGCTGTGGCCTCGATAACTATATGTTCGCCTTCTACAAAATGTGTATAGTGATTATTGTTCCAGGAAGGAACAGCATAAATTATTTTATCTCCCTTATCACAAATGGCTCTGTACAATGCATAGATAAGCGGTCGACCGCCGGATGCTACCAATATTTCACTAATACCATAATCAAGGCCGCCTTCCTCTTTCATAAAGGAATGAATGGCTTCTCTTAGATCAAGATTTCCTTCTGCCGCCGGATAATTGGTAAAGTGGTTTCTGTATGCATCAACAATGTCGTCTTCCAGTTCTTTTGGAATAGGAAAAATAGCAGGGTCAAAATCACCAACGGTGAAATTATAAATGCGTTCGCCCTGGCGGATCTTTTCTCTAATCTCTCCACCCAATTTTACTATTTCTGAACCGATTAATGTTTCTGCTAAATGCGACAATTTCATACTGCTTCCTTTGCGGCAAACGTACATAAAAATTTTCAGTCATATCTTTAATAAAATGACTGAAATTTTTTGTAAAGTTCACTCTGGCAAAATGAAAAATAAATGATAATCAGAGTAAATGTAATGGAATTGGCGGAGATGGATTGTCAGGAATGAGATTTTTTACCTCAGAGACAAGGGATTTTTTTTTCACGGATTCTTAAAGACACAGTGAAAATACAGCACGGTGGATGTTAGGTTTTTAGTTTGGCAGGTTGGGATGGGATTGGCCGAGAAGTGGTGAAGACGAGAAGTTTTTTCTTGCAAAGTAGTAAAGGGTTTTATTGGGATAGATCGCTAAACACAACATAAGCAACGATGTTATAAAAATTTTGCTTAACTTTTTTGAACAGTTTATGTATTATTAATTTATATTTTTGTAAAAATTTATACTTATGCAAAAAACAAGTATGGGAGTGATTTTTTTAACAATTATACTGTTTTGTTTAAAGCCGTTAGCAGGACAAATCCCAAAAGCAATTCCTCCTGAAGATTCTTTTTTTATTGTTGAGGATTACTACAAAATTAAATGGGGATATGCTGACGAATTCATTGATTTATGGAAAAAGAATCATTACCCTTTGCTAAAGAAAACACAAGAGAAAGGCGACATTATAGAAGTAAGAGCTGAGAAACCGACGTTGCACAGTGGAGAGGATACCCGTTGGGACTTTAAAGTAACTATTGTTTGGAAGAATGCTGAATTGGGAGTTGGAAAGGAAGATCCTACCCTCCGATATAGAAAAATACTTTATCCTGACCTTCCAAAACTAATGCAAGAAGAACAACACCGGTTTTCACTATTGATTGCTCACTGGGACGTTATTGTTGAAAGAATAAAATTGGATTAGTTTAAAAAAAATCTAAATCCGAACAACGGAAGCCATTGCGTATCATCCCTAAAACGCTGTTGCAATGATTAGATCCTGCATTTCCCCAATATTAGTTCCCAGATTTTTTTTGTTCTTCCGCAATTTAATATTTCGTTGACTGTTTATATATAGGAGAAGCTCGGTGTATCCAAATTTGTAGAGGTCAAAAAAAATGGCTGGTAGTAACTAACTGCCAGCCATTTCTATTTTATTTTTTTACTATATATCTATTTCAAAGGCAATGCCAACATAACTCAATTACTTAAAACTCCCTAATGGCGAACTAATTACAAAGTAAAAAGGTTTGCTTTAGAGGTATTTGTTAAAGCTATGGTACAATATGCAATATCCCCTTCGGAACAGATTGGGAAAAAGTGCTTATTATTACAATTTTTAGCCAAGTTTATTATCAGGAATGGTCGATCACAATTTTGCTGTTGTCATACAAATCGTACTTAACATAAATTTCCTGGCCGGGCTGAAACTTAGGTATTGATGCTTCGGCAATTACCCCTTTGGTTTTACCACTAAATGAAACGGATTGCTCCGGCAAAACTTCCAGTTCCAATTCTACATACGGATTGTTTCCGTTTAAATTTATACCAAGCCATGTGTGCTTTTTTATAATTGCCCTTGCTGATTTTCCTGAGGCACTGATGGCCTGTCCTTCTTCCTGCTCTTTCATTAGTTGAGCCTGCAAAGCTGCTTCATTTGGTTGATCTGTGTTTGCAGCAGATTGACCCATATAATCAATCACAACATTCATTTCATTTTTTGGATCAACTTTTACCGCTATTTCCATACCGGGACGAAAGGCACCGGGATTAAGACGGGAAACCAAGGTGCGGAGTTGAGTTGTATATTTTTGACCGAAACTATTTTTTACTTCCAGTTTTAATTTTATTTGCGGACTGTTATTGACGGTTACACCTGTGTCATTTACTTCAAGAATTGTAGCCTTTGCGGAGATGCCTGTTTTTTGTAACCGGTTTGTTGTAAACATTGGTTTGAAAAAAAGGCGATAGAATAAATAGAACATGCCGCCGAAAATAACAAGCATTCCTGCTCCCATATAGATGCCTGTTTCACCTGCTGTGGCTACTACAGCACCTACCCCAACGAGTAAGCCAATGATTCCCCCAATGATGCCTATCCAGACACCTGCATTCATTTTCATCATATTGCTTTTGAGGAGTAAATTAAATATTTTTTTTGGAATGGTCTTTTTGCCACAGAGGCACGGAGACACAGAGAAATACAACACGGAGGGTTTTGGGCGAGGATTGTGACGAAATACTGAAGAATGAGAATTTTATTATAAAGGTGTTATGATGTAAAGTGTTTGTATTTGTCTTGCCGAAGTACAGCCTGTCCCGAACTTGATTCGGGAAGGCATCTCAGAGAATTAGTTTTATAATTTAGCTGTAAGTCAGACCGCAACCTTCTTTTATTATTAACTACTGCTAGCTGAGACATCGTTTGGGAAGTTTACTATACGTAACGTCCCCTTCGAGAGACATTGCTGGGAAGAAGAACAAAATATTAAATAACATGATTGCTATTTAATATTTTGTTCATAGTAGTATGTTTTAATTATTATGGTCGGGGGAAGAAACGTCTACCAAGCTGTGAAAATTCTTTTACATAGGTTTCACCAGGTTATACTGAAATGTCTTTTTGGTAGGATCAACATACAAAGTAAAGCTGGTATCACTAACCTTTTCCAGCGGCCAGGAAACTCCGAACATCGTAAAATTCTTGTTCTTGTAGGACCATTTGGAACTGCTGCTTGCCATCTGTACACTGTCTGCAGATATAAATCTCAAAAACTCCATTGGTGCTGCGCCGCTTTCAGCTTTCCATTCTTTTCCGATAAGCCATGCTCTGGTTGTTTTATCATCTTCTGTATCTGGTTCTTCTACTTTGTCGCCTTTGGTAGCTTCTGCAAGGGTTTCCATGTCTTTGGTAATATCAGCTTCACTGCGTTGTTTACTTTCGCAGGAATACAAAATGAACAGGGTCGACAAAACGATAAATACTTTTTGCATAAATTGGGTTTGATTTTAGATTATTATTAATTACGAGGCGGGTTTAAAAATTTATTTTATAATTGTTTTTCTTCTTTTGCTAATAGTGAGACGGTTTCCGGCTTTCCAACAATTGCATCTCTAACATTTCCATTCTGCTAATATCCGAACGATTTACAATATTACTGAGATAAATCCGAATTAAATTGTGGGAGATCATATCGGAGTCATGCTTTCCCAACCTCATAAGAGGTCTCAAAAAAAATTAAATCTTAAAATAGATTGTCTTCCTTTTTATTTAAGAAAAGTGTGATGCAGCCGATTGATAGCAGGCCGCTCCGCTTGTATAAAACTACTTGTAGTAGGCAAGATTTTTATTCTTCTCTTATTAAAACTCTTTTGCCGATTTTAAAAGTTGGGTCACCAATTAGTAGGGTGTCACCTTTGAGGATAAATTGACGATGTTGGTCAGTGCCGATATAATCTATAACTGAGCCTCCTTTTACGTGGTGCGTTACAATTGAATTTAAACTGTCAATAGTATAGGTTCCAAAATAGCCAAACGCATTATCTAAAACCGCCCCTAATGTTAATGGTTTAGAATATATAGAATCTGCAGAAATTGCAAGGGGCTTTTCTGCTGAACCATTTAAGTTAACTATGCCGCTGTTTGTATAAGTAAAATAGCCTTTTGGATGGTCACCATAAGGATGTATCCATTTATTAGTGGCAGTATCGTAATCAGAATACTCAATTAGTCTCCATGTACCTACGAGTTTATTTTTATTGTTTTCGTTTGATTCTTTCTTGTCAGAATTACAAGAGGTAACTGCAATTAAAGTCAGCAAAATAATTAAATATCCTTTTTTCATTTATGTTACGTTTTTTAGTCTTGACTTGTGCAAATGAGGAATTAGTCTTTTTGTTTGCCCCAACCACTGATGGTGTTTCTTACAGCCGATTGATACAACGTAATGCCCCGCTTGCACAAAACCCAATTTTAGCTAAAGTTTTTTTTATATTTCATTAAAGGTATCCATGAAATAAATAACTCTACTAGTAAAAGGGGTAATACCCAACTCATCCATTCATAGGTGATGTCTTTTATTTCTTCACTTTTTATAAAAAATAATAGATTCTGTTTATAAACTAAATCACTTAATATACGGAGCCAAACAAAGGACAAGGCAAGTGTATAGCTACGAATCATAAATAGGCGATGAGCTTTGATATTTTTATTTCTGATGGTTACCCAGGCTGCAATAGTCATGAATAGCCATAAAAGAGATAGAATTATAACTGGTACAATTGAACCCTCGTAAGGTTGTAAAACTCCAAGTACAAAAGCCGAAATACCACCTAGTAAACTACCTACAATATAAATTTTGCCTAATAGTCTGTGCCAGTTTGTATATCGGTTACGAAACCAGTTCCAGAATTGAAGAGGCCCCAACGTTAAAGGAAGTATTGCTGTTAGTAAATGAAAAACAAAAAAGAATTGTTTATCCCAAAAAGTTTGTCCTATTCCCTCTTTGTAAAATCTAAAAAGAATTGCTCGGTACAAGTAGTATCCACTTAAAATAATAATTGATGTCCAAAATACTTTGGTATATATTTTTTTTGAAATCGTCATGTTAGTCAAAATTTCCGTTAACGTACGATTATTGCTGCAGGTGGGCGATTTTATGATGTCCTGTCCGAAACTGTAGCTTGGGTTTATTTAAAAGTTGAAGATATGTGTCGTTCTAAAATCTGTTTACTGTTTTGTTTATAGTCATGGAATAGGTTTAATAAATGGACAACAGTTGTTGTTTGATATGAAAGTTAGCAGATAAAAAATTTTTTACCAAAAGAAGGTTCACTTCGGTGGATTTTTTGGTTTTAAGTCTAAAAAAGTTTTTACATTTTTTAGTGGTTTCAGTATTATTTTTATGTACATGTTCCGGGTCATCATGCTGAAAATAAGATGCGACTTTTCTACATTGTAATAGTTTACAGCCTGATCGAATTTGTAATGGAGTTCGTTGAGGGTTTAAAATGTTAATGTTCTAAATATTCTTCTTTTATGATTCCATTCAACCTTTCGGCAATAGTATTTTCAAGAAGGTCTCCGTTTTCTGTCATGCTGATTTGTATGTGCTGTTTTTAAAATGTTTGATAAACTCATCACAACACTAATGAATTCCTCTGTCAGAGTGATGAATAAGGGTATGCCTCTCGGGCAATGGATTATTTTTAAGAGCCGTATAAATCGAGAGGTTCAAGTACGGTTCTGTGGGGAGCAGGGGGTGAAAGTGCCCTTGCTTACTAGTCTAGCGGTAGTTTTTATCTTTTCGCAGTTTGGAAGTTACTGTCTTTTTGCTTTAAACAAAGTCACAAATTCGTTTATTAATAATGCTGATAATGCACCCATAACAAATATTAAAATAAACTGAACAACTCGAATATTCTCGTTTCCAGTAAGTCTTATAAAATTTAATACCGTCAACATAAGTAATACTGCGATAATTATTCTGCGTCTCTTTTCCATAATGCTGGTTTAATGAGTTGATTTATGATGTTTTATTCCTTTTTTAGCTCTTCTAAATGCCATAAAAAATTGAAAACTTGCTAAAAGCAAATATGTTATGGGCAAGGCTTTCTTTCCCAAATGAAAAAAGTCAATCGCTACAATTATCGATAAGATTCCTTCTATAAATAGAAATACTCCATCAACCCATGGTGCTTTTTTTTCAATAAGTGGATGTAGCAATGCAATTGCTAAGAATACAAGTCCTGCAATGCCAAAGAATATGTATGATTCGTGACCACTTTCATACTTTTCATAAGAATGAATAAGGATGATAATCCCTGCTCCTATATGCGCAAACCGCTTTCGTTTATCCCTATTCTTAAACAGTAATCTTAAAATCATTTTTGTCAAAATAAAAGGTCTGTAGAAAATTACCGCTAACGTCAGTCTGTGAAAAAACTATTATTGCCGTATAAATATACACAGAATGTGAATAGGTAAAAAGCCGCATGTTATTTGTTGTAGTTTCTGCGAACAACAAACATAGTAGGCCTTGAAAAAATATTAGAGGCGATCAACAATTGGACACCGGATTACAATAAGGTAGTTTGTGCTATTAAAAAGACTATCATAAAAATGATTTACGGTCAAAATGAGCCACACAAACTTTTATCAAAAAGCAGCTTGTTGTTTTTGAAGGTTGGCTGAATAAGCTCCGAAGTGTTGCAGCAAAAATTATACAGGTTGTTTATTTGCTGTCAAAGAGTTTTTTCACAGTCTGACGTTTTAGGGCTTTGTGTTGTGGTGGGAATCAGGGAACGTCCTTTAGGTTTGCATTATTGATTTATGTATAAAATTATTACTATTACTACCTTTTCTTTTTTGCTTCTTTTTTTCTTTTATAATCCACAATTTTATGTGAATAAAACTAACCATCGGCAGTGGCACATTATAATTTTCGTCAAGGTTTATAACCTATGGGCTGATAAAATCCACTGCCGATTTTTCCCTTGGTGTCCAAATAGCAATTAGGGTTGATTACCCATTATAAAGGACTAGGACGATGGGGTAAAATTGGTTAGTCATTGCTCATTATAAAAATATTAAAAATTATGGAACAATCGATTAAATTTTATGTAGGCATTGATGTAAGCAAACCTTATTTTGATGCAAGTATTATGAAGGTAGTTAATCATCAAAAATCGGATGTACAAACGGAACAATTTGCCAACAATAAAGAAGGTTTATTGTTGTTTAAAAAATGGTGCAAAGCAACGGGTGTAAAAGCACTTAATCAATTATTTGTGGTAATAGAAAACACAGGTGTATATCATTGGCCTATATGGAAATTCTGTAGTAATCAAGATATAGCCTTGCACATAGGCAATGCAGCACATATTAAATGGAGTCTGGGCATTACCCGTGGTAAGAACGATAAGATAGATAGCATACGACTTTGTAACTATGCTTTTAAAAACCAAGATGAGCTACAGGCTACTGCTGCATTGAATCCTGTGTTTATACAATTAAAAGATTTGATGACAGCAAGAACAAAGCTGTTGTGTCAATACACAAGTACTAAAAGCTATTTAAAAGAACTTAGACCAAGCAATGATAAAACTACCCAGATCATTATGGAGCAAGCTCATAAAGCAGCATTAGAGGGCATAAAAAAATCTATAGAAACAATAGAAGCTGCCATTAATAAAATAATTGCTACAGATGCTACAATAAAAAAAAATTACGAATTAATAAAAACGATACCAGGCATTGGTCATTTAACAACGATATATATTATCTGTTGCACCAATAATTTTGCTGGTAAAATAAGTGGTAAGCAATTGGCAAGTTATGCAGGTGTGGTTCCCTTTGAACACAGTAGTGGCATAAGTATAAAAGGTAAAAACAGGGTACATAAAATGGCCAATAAAGATCTAAAAAAACTGTTGCACTTGTGTGCCTTAGCCACCATAAAATATGATAAAGAAATGAAACATTACTATGACCGTAAGAAAGCGGAAGGTAAGAATGGTATGTTAGTATTAAACGCCATTAGAAATAAACTTATAATAAGAGTAGCTGCTGTAGTGAATAAACAAACCCCATTTGTTAGTAACTATAAACATGCTTGTTAATAAACACTAAAAATAAGATGAAAAAAGATTTGGATTTTCCATAGCAATCAGCCCGTAACCGCAGCTAAATTAATAATTAAAAGTTGATGAAAGAACTAAAGCCAAATAGTTATTCGTCAGCCGGAACTGAAGCCGATTAGCGAACAAAGAGCTGAGAATATATTCGTCGCCCCGCCATATTGCCAAACCGCCTGTTAGCGGCTGCCTTTCTTCGAGTCCTGTTAGAATATTTCATTGTCTAATGTATGACCAAATTAATTTTTTATTTTCCTTGGAACCATGTTTTCGCTTGAGGCAAGTGAATAAATGGTCCATGCAAGCATAACAGCATTTTTCATCATGTCAGGTTCGGGTGCATACTCCGGCAAATCTAATTGTGTATGATGAGTGACAGGACGATAATCTAATGGGTCTTGGATAAACTGGAATGCAGGGATATTATAATAGTCAAACGTGAGATGGTCATTATCCAATTTATTTTCAATAGTAATATAATTTTGTCCTGTAGAAGAAAACCGACGGAAGATTTCCTCAAATACCGGTCTGGCAAATTCATTGCCTTGTAAATAAACACCTCTTATTGCTCCTAAACCATTATCAAGATTAAGATAAGTAGTAACCTTTTCAGATTCACTATTTGGCTTGCTTTTGAGGTCACCATAGTGTTTTGTAGCATAACCTACAGACCCATTAAAATCTTGTTCTTCACCACCCCAAAAGGCAAGCCTGATGGTTCTCTTCGGTCTCAATCCACTTTCATTTAAAATTCTTAATGCTTCCAATAATACAATACAATTTCCACCATTGTCTGTTGCGCCGGTAGCAGTATGCCATGAGTCAAAATGCCCTCCAATCAGTACCACTTCAGATTTCAGTTTAGCATCGCTGCCTGTAATTTCTCCAATTATGTTTACATTATTATCAGGTTCATTATAAAAGATTGTTTCAAGGTTAAGTTTTATTCTGGGGATTATATTTTGTTTTAGAAGTCTGATAATCCTGCCCGCATGTTCGGGCATAATAATAAAATATGGTAATGGTTTAGGGTCATTGTCTTTGTAATAATAAGTTCCTGCTACATTTACAATGCCTGCAACAGATGAAGACGTTTTAAATACTGCGATGGCTCCCTCACTTTCCACGAATTGAAGGAAAGCATTATCGTTAAAATATTCGTCATGCCATATTTCTAATTGTTTGGGCATGGGTATTACTTTAATCTGGGGTACTAAGCGTTCCTGCATATCTTCCAACTGTGCTTTTGTAAATCTTTTGAAAACGGTATCCGGTAGGGATTTGGGCATGGGCTCTTTCCCTAACAGGATAATTTTACCTTTCAATTTACCGCCATATTGCTGTTTCAGTAAATTCATGTCAGTAAAACTTTCAATGTTAACTACATCACCTTCTACAATACCCTTAGTGCTTTTTGTCCATGCCAATGGATATGCAACAATATGCATGTAATTTGGAGACAACAGTTCTACATTAAAACTCTTCACATTCCAACCACGACAATCAGTACAAAAATTTTCGAAGTGTACATTTATAAGTCCTGCTTCTTTCATTTTAGCCGATGCCCATTTGGCAGCAGCAAAATATTCCCGGCTACCTGTGAGCCTTTGTCCGTAAACATCTGCCATTTCATAGGTCATTTGTTTAACCATAGATTGCTGATAACCTATATTTTTAATTTTTGCTAGTGTTGAATCATCAGAGCTGGTCTGAGCATAGGTATTTAAGAAAATGAAACTATATAAAGCGGTAATAAAAATTATTTTCATTTTCATAATCCTTTTTTGTTTTAAGTGTCCTACTTGTTAAGATGAAGGTAACTGATTGAGGTCTGTCAAGGTTTGTCTCGTCCTGATTTAGGTTGACTCTTTTTTACGTTATCCACAGTTGGATAAGATGCCTGTGTTTTACGTTTTGAGTTTAGTTGTTCATCTTTGGTTTATCAGTTGAAGCGGACTTTATT
>JBDSUW010000217.1:0-33981 GCA_039927535.1 Chitinophagaceae bacterium
AAGAGTAATTAGTTTTTTCATAGAATAACTTTCTCTGGTGTATAACGTAATTTTTAAGCGTTTAATATATTTAAACATAAATCATGCTAAAAGGATGGCAGCCGGAAAGTTTTAGCGGTTATCTTTAGTGCTTTTAATAATACTACTATGGCCAATACACTTACAATAGAGCATATTGAACTTTTTAAGCTTTCTATTCCTTTAATAGAACCTTTTATTACTTCTTTAGGCGCCGATGAAAATGCAGAAAATGTAATCGTTAAAATATCCACAAAAGAAGGGATAATTGGTTTTGGTGAATGCAGTCCTTATATGCCGATCAATGGGGAAAGCCAGGACACCTGTTTCATCGTGGGGCAATACTTTGCCAAAGCATTGAAAGGAAAAGATGCATTGGATATTGAAACTTGCATTGCGTTGATGGATAAAATTATTTATGCCAACAACAGTATTAAAAGTGCATTTGATATAGCACTCTATGATATTGCTGCGCAGCATGCCGGACTGCCGTTATATAAATTTATTGGTGGAGAAAATAATAAAACAATCATTACAGATTACACTGTAAGTGTTGGTGATCCGGAAAAAATGGCTGCTGATGCGGTGAAAATAAAAGAACAAGGTTATCCTGCCATTAAAGTAAAACTCGGATTGAATGGTAAGACGGATGTTATCCGCATGAAAGGCATACGGGAAGCAGTTGGCAACGACATACCATTACGTATAGATGCTAACCAGGGTTGGGGAGTAGAAGAAGCCATAGAAACGTTGAAAGCATTAGCACCCTTTAATATTCAACATTGCGAAGAGCCCATTGCCCGTTGGAATTATTTGCAATTGCCCCGGGTAAATAAAGAAAGCCCAATACCGATTATGGCAGATGAATGTTGTGGTGATGAGCATGATGCAGAACGACTGATACAATTGAAAGCCTGCGAGTATATGAATATAAAGCTCGGAAAATCTGGCGGCATTTTTAAAGCATTAAAAATGGCAAGAATGGCCGAAGCCGCTAACATTCATTTGCAAGTGGGAGCCATGCTGGAGTCTCGACTGGCGATGACGGCCTTTGCACACTATGCATTGTGCAGCCCTGCTATTGTACATTTTGATTTTGATACGGCACTCATGTTTAGAGAAGACCCAGTAACTGGCGGCATTGTGTATGAAAAAAATGGTGTGGTAAAAGTGCCGGAAACGGTGGGGCTTGGTGCTACTATTGATGCTGCGAGATTAGCTGATATGGAGAATGTGATTATTTAATTTTGATTACTACTTACTCTTCCCAGCAATGTCTCGCTTTGCGGACGTTGCGTATGAACTTAATTAAATCAACAGCCATTTTCTTTATATTTAATCTTAATTAATTAATCATATAGTTATAAACCGATACGCAACGTCCCCTTCGGGAGACATTGCTGGGAAATAGACACAATGATAAAAAACAAGTGAAGAATAATAGGAGCTCAAAAGAAAATATAAATTATGGCAAAAAGTAATTTAATGGAAATGCACAACGTAGGAATCGTTGTAGAGTCTTTGGACAACGCAATTGAATTTTTTACCGAGATTGGGCTGGCGCTTGAAGGACGTATGATGGTTGAAGGTGAATGGGCAGGACGTGTAACCGGACTTGGCAATCAATCTGCTGAGATTGCAATGATGGTTACTCCTGATGGACACTCTCGACTTGAACTTTCACAATTTCTAACTCCTAAAACAATTGCAGACCACAGAAACGCTCCAGTAAACTCATTTGGTTATCTCCGTGTAATGTTCAGAGTTGACAACCTTGACGAGTTGCTAATTAGACTTGAGAAGCAAGGAGCTAAAGTGGTTGGTGAAGTGGTTCAGTTTGGAGAAATGTATCGCCTTTGCTACATACGTGGAACAGAAGGATTGCTTGTCGGTTTAGCTGAACAACTCGGTGGTGAAACGGTCTCAGATATTTTAGATAACAATTAATCAATTCCGCCCTTGCAGGTGTTCAACAAAATGAAGTACGCCGCAGTTGTGTCTTCCCGCTTTGTGCGGTACAAGTAGTGTGCTGGCAAAGCAGCATAGCAAAGAGTCCAACAACATGACATGGATTGCTTCGTCCCTTCACCTTCTCATTCCGATAGCAGCATCACCAAGGGGTCTTACAATGACGATACTATAAACGAAAATCGTCATTGCGGGGCCAATGCAAAACGCATAAATCATAAAGAACATCAAATGGCCGAAGCAATCTCACTATTCCAAATTCTCTGAGATGCCTCGTACCTCGCCAAGACAAATACATAAAAAGCAAAAACTCCAACATCAAACCTCAAACAATCCCTAACCTTTGAGAAAGATTGCTTCGTCCCTTCAGCATCCAATTCCAATAGCAGCATCACCAACGGCCTCGCAACTCATCATTCAAAATTCAAAATAACTTCCTCACGGCCCTTACGCAAACCAAAAAACAGAAAATCTCCAGTGCCTCTTTTTCGGCAACACAAACGCTACAACATAGCAGCGCATCACCTGCCGAAAAATCAGCACCTCCATGGTCTTACCACACCACGCAGGGGAGTCTTGCCCAATCCCCTTACCAACCAATAGTAAAATATAAATCTTTGGAGTCTCTGTGCGTTGGCCGGACATATGGCGGAGCATTCATTTGTCCTAGACCTTTTTGTTACTTTTTGGGGCAATGCCAAAAAGTAAATAAAGAACAATCATGTCATTCCAAAAAAGAAGGAATCTCAAACATATAATTCTCTGAGATGTCTTCCCGACAATATCGGGACAGGCTGTACTGTCTCATCCTAAAACGGCTAGATAAAAGTATTACAGAGGCATTAGCCGAAGGTGGGCCGTATATCACCCGTAGATAGTTCGGGTATGGTCCGATATTCTGTTACCTGTCAGCCTTTACGAGAAAAAATCTCCGTGCTGTAATGGCAAAAGGGCTACACATAGTGTATCTTTTTCTCAGCAATGTCTCGCTTTGCGGACGTTGCGTATGAACTTAATTAAATCAACAGTCATTTTCTTTATATTTAATCTTGATTTATTAATCATAAAGTAATAAACCGATACACAACGCCCCCTTCTGGAGACATTGCTTGGAAATAAAAGAGAAATTCCAAGAGATTTTTATTTTAATTACGGATAAAAGAAATGTATACCTTGATAGACCAACAGTACACATAAATTAAATCTAACGAAATGAAAAAAACAATAATTATAGCTTCCTTATTCCTTTATGCAAACGTCATGTTTGCTCAGAATGAAAATATTGAAACAGAAATAAAGAATCTTGAACAGGCAGAAGTAAAGGCGTTACAGGATAAAGACACCACTACAATTAAAAAATTGTGGGACAAGGATTTTATAGTACACAACCCCGAAAACAAAATAGTTTTAGCTAAACCTAACCTGTTAGACAGACCTGTGATCCAAAATACAAGAGTTTCTTTTACCCGTGAAGTGGAAAAAGTTCTTGTAAATGGCGATATAGCAATTTCCATGGGCAACGAGACGGTTGTACCCGCAGATGGCTCAAACCAGGGACAAACTATAAGAAGAAGTTATACCAATATCTGGATGAAAAAAGATGGCTCATGGAAAATAATAGCACGACATGCTAATATAATATGCCAATAAAATTCCTCACTAGAGTTAAGTACATGTCAACAATTTTTGGTCAATTTATTTCGGGTAATACGGGTTACAAGAAGTTATTCGTAAGAGCTTTAGCTCTAAGTATTTAATAACTCTCTGAGTTGTCTTATAATTATTTTCTTAACCTTCCCCTAACAGCAATTTTTCGTAAATTACAGAAAGGAGGAAATCAATTATGAAAAAATATCTTGTTTTAGCAACTATACTGCTCGCAGCTTTTACGGTTTCAGCACAAAAATATAATGGCAGCAATGCTACTATTTCAGCAGATCAAAAACTGAATGATGAATATTGTACAGGCATGTTTAAAGCTGCTGATGGTGTAATTTTTGATATTGCAAACAACTTTACTACAAGTGGCTATTTAAACATACTTAACTGGTTGCCGGGCAGAGTGGCTGGCTTACAGATTTACAGAACGGCTTCGGGTATCAGTATTCCAGTAATAAGAGGAAATATTACCGCTGTGTATGTGGATGAAATACCTGTATCACTTAGTTTTCTGGATGCATTGAATATAAACGACATTGCCATAGTGAAGATTATTAAAACACCTTTCTATGGCGGATTTAATGGTGCTGGCGGTGCTATTGCTATTTATACATTAGGCGGCGAAGAGGAAGAAGATGAGGATGTGGCCAGCCGATAATCAAATCCTGCGGGTTGAAATAATTTTCTTCTTCTTATGCAATAATCTATTCTCACTTTACAAATGCCTTACTTGAATGTGGCATTTCCATTTTACATCCATCTTTATGGGAAAAGGCAATATTTGGCCTATAATTCAATATGTCTACAAACTTCAGGGGCTAAATTTGCTGAATGAAATTATTAATCATTGAGGATGAAAAAAAGTTGAGTGAAAGTATTGTGGCCTACTTAAAGTCGGAAAATTATGTGTGCGAAATAGCGGCTGATTTTAAATCTGCCATTAACAAAACTGAATCATTTGATTATGACTGCATACTGTTAGATATATCATTGCCAGATGGTAATGGATTGAATGTGTTAAAGGAGCTTAAAAGAAATAAAAAAACTGACGGAGTAATTATTATTTCTGCAAAAAACTCTATTGACGATAAAATTGAGGGCCTGAACCTGGGCGCCGATGATTATCTTCCCAAACCTTTTCACCTCTCTGAGTTGAGTGCCCGGATAGCTGCTATTATCCGTCGCCGGAATTTTAATGGCAATAAGCTAGTAGTATTTGAGGAGATTACAATAGATACAATGAGCAAGATGGCTTCTGTTGGAAATGCAGGATTAGACCTGACACGAACTGAATATGACTTATTACTTTATCTTGTTACCAATAAAAGCAAAGTAGTTTCTAAAAATGCTATTGCTGAACATATTTCAGTAAATGAGGCAGAGGCTTTTGACAGTTATGATTTTATATATGCTCATTTAAAAAATCTTCGCAGGAAACTTCTGCTGGCAGGCTGTGCTGACTATATAAAAAACGTTTATGGAATTGGCTATAAATTTTCTATTTAAAGATGAATTTACTTAACAAGTCAATCAGGTCTTACCTTATTTATGCCGCAATTGTGCTGATAATAGCCATTCCCGTTTTCTACTTTGTAATTCAAGCAATAGTAAAAGAAGATGTGGACGAAAGTCTTATGGCGCACAAAGAACTGATACTAGAGAAGTTGGAAGAGGTAATAGATAACAATCCATTCCCTTTTCTTTCAGCTTTTGAACCAAATCTTTCAATTTCTCCGGGCAGCACTTCCAATCTTTACGACAAATTTTATTCTATCTCCATATTCGATACAATATCGAATGAAAACATTCCATATCGTATTTTAGAAAGTAATGTTTTTATCAAAAAAAAACCATACCTGATTAAGTTTAAAAGTTCCTTGATTGATAGCAAAGATCTGATTCAAAGTGTTTTTTTAGTAATGACAGCACTCCTTCTGGCAATAGTAATAGGGCTAATCATTATAAACAAAGCACTGGCAAAAAAAATATGGGCTCCTTTTTATAATACTCTTGCTAAACTTCATCGGTTTAAGATTGAAGACAAAGAGCCTATTCAATTTGGGAAAACATCTATTAATGAGTTTACTGAATTAAATAATACTATCAGTTCTTTGGCAAAAAGAAATCAGCAGGTTTATCAATCACAAAAAGAATTTACAGAAAATGCCTCGCATGAAATGCAAACACCCCTGGCGATATTTCAACATAAGCTTGAATTGCTGATGCAGACGAATCCTTTATCGACTGAGCAGGCCGAGTTGATAAGTGAGCTGGCTGATGCAAACCAGCGCATAAATAAACTTAACAAAAATCTGTTGCTGATTGCTAAGATTGAGAACAATCAATTTCTTGAAAAAGAAGAGTTGTCAATAAAGGAGTTGCTACTTAAACTAATAGAGCAATTCAAGTTCAGGACAGAAGAGAAAAGTATTACTGTTCAATTGCAAGTAGAAAATGATATAACGATAGAAGCTAATAAATCTCTTTTAGAAATTTTATTCAGTAATCTTTTAAGTAATGCAATACGCCACAATTACGTTAATGGGAAGATTGAGATATCGATAAATAAAAACCATTTGAGCATAGCTAACACTGGTAAAGAAGAATGTCTTGACAAAAACAAGTTATTTCAACGATTTCAAAAACAGACAGGTGAAAACAGTGGCACCGGGCTTGGATTGGAAATAGCAAAGAAAATTGGAGAACTGTACGAGTTTAAAATTGAATACCAATTTGTTAATAACCTACATCAATTCAACATATATTTTCAGGGTAACTAGATAAAAGTTTTTTGCAATTTATTCCGAAGTAAAAAATATTTAATGCTGTTTAGGTAGGTTATGTTAAGAGCCTCTTTTCTAAGAGGCTCTTTTTTTTATTCAAAATATCTTCAGATTTGGTCCGGATATTAGCTACTTATAATTTAAATCGAAGAAAATGAAAAATTTATTTGTCATACTTATGCTTAGTGCCACAGTTTCTCTTGTTGCCTGTGGTCAAAAGGTAGATGCATCGAAAGTGCCGGCTCCTGTAAAGGAATCATTTGCCCAACATTTTCCGGGTGCTACTGCCAAATGGGAAAAAGAAGATGGAAAATTTGAAGTAATGTTCAAGCACCAGGGGCATGAAATGAGTGCTTTATTTGAAGCTAACGGAACAATGACAGAGTCTGAAATGGAAATAAAAGTGTCTGAGTTGCCGGCCAATGTTTTAGCGTACATTAAAGCCAATTATTCTGGTGCTTCTGTCAAGGAAGGAGCAAAAATTACCAAAGCGAACGGAGAAATGATTTATGAAGCGGAAATAAAGGGGAAAGATCTGCTATTTGATATGAACGGAAACTTTATTAAAGAAGTAAAAAACTAATAGGTTTTTCCTTTTGTTTGAAGAGCTTATACTAACTATCCAAAATGTGCTTGCCAGTACGATTAAATTTCCCAGAAAATGAAAAGTGAACATAAACTTCCACTCATTACAATCTCGTTTTGGGTAATGAAAATAATAGCCACTACGTTGGGTGAAACGCTGGGTGATCATATTTCAATGACACTGAACCTGGGTTATCTTGTGAGCCTTATTGTCACTTTTGCTTTTTTCCTTATTGTATTGGTTAATCAATTGATTGCTAAAAAATATGTTCCGGTCTTTTTCTGGGTTGTTATTATTGCTACCACAACAGTGGGTACTGAGATTTCCGATTTTATTGACAGAAGTCTTCATCTTGGCTATGCCTGGGGATCTCTTTTACTTTTTTCATTGCTGGTTATCACACTTTTGTTATGGTTTAAAAATTATAAAAGTCTTAGTCTTGAAAGTATTACAGGGGGAACGAAGGAAATTTATTTCTGGATGGCTGTACTTTTCTCCAATAGTTTAGGTACAGCATTTGGTGATTATTTAAGTGATAACCTCAGCTTGTCTTATTTATATGGTGCTATGATAACGGCTGCGGTTATGCTGATTGTAGTACTGTTGCATTATTTCACAAAGATCAATCGTATCGTTCTTTTCTGGGTTGCTTTTATTTTTACCAGACCTTTTGGTGCTACCTTTGGAGACTTTTTAACGAAACCAGTTGCGAAAGGCGGCTTGGATTTAGGGACATTGGCTGCTACGTTGGTTTCTTTATTTTTAATGGGGTTATTTATTTTTCAATCACATCGTAAACAAAGGCAAGAGTTACAGAATAAATCAATATAATTTCAGATGAATCGTCTTTTTCTATTAATTTCAATCATATCAATTTTTTCAAATAATATCTTTGCTCAAAATAATAAAGTAACTCTCTCCGGCAGGATAATTGAAAGCCAGCGCAAAACAGCAATACCATTTACAAATATCGTAATAGTAAAAAGCAATGACAGTAGTTTTGTATCAGGCACTATCTCCAATGAAGAAGGCAGGTTTAGTATTGCTGATCTTAAACCCGGAAATTTTATTGTTAAATTTTCCAATGCTGGCTATACTACTAACTTTCAATCTGTATTAATAGGCTCGTTAAGTCCCTTTCTTGATATTGGATCAATTGAATTACAAGTTGATGCCAAGCAATTGGAAGCGGTTGTGGTAACAGCAAAGGAAGCTGAGCTGAGTAGTAAAATGGATAAGAAAACGTTTTCCATTTCAGATAATATCAGTCAAAGCGGTGGTTCAGTTTTGCAGGCTTTAAAAAACCTGCCAGGTGTAACTACCAGTCAGGATGGTAAAGTAGAACTAAGAGGCAGTGATAAAGTTGCGATACTGATTGATGGCAAACAGACAGCCCTTACCGGGTTTGGTGGTCAGACAGGGTTGGATAATATTCCAGCATCTGCAATAGAGAGAATTGAGATCATCAACAATCCTTCTGCTAAGTATGATGCCAATGGTAATGCAGGCATCATTAATATTATTTACAAGAAAAATAAGCAGCAGGGATTTAATGGCAAGATTGGGTTAACAACAGGTCTTGGTGCAGTATGGCAGAAAAAAGAAAACCTTCCAACTATACGTCCGCAGTATCAACGGACACCTAAGATAAATCCATCACTTTCTTTAAATTATAGAAAAAATAAGGTAAATGCTTTTTTACAAACTGATTGGCTTTATACTGAAACGCTGAATAAAAATGAATTTTCATCCAGAACTTTTGATGATGGTACTGTTATCAATCAACAGTTAAAAAGAAACCGTAATACTCATTTCTTAACCACCAAAGCAGGTATTGACTGGAATATGGATAACCAGAATATGCTTACTATTTCTGCTTTGTACGGGTTAGAAAAAATTATTGACCGGGGCGATGAACCATTTTTTAATAAAGAATATACTACTCGTAATCGTCTCTGGCAATTTCTTGAAGATGAATTAAAAACAACCATTGTGGCTTCTACAGCTTATCAGCATAAGTTTAAGCAACCGGGTCATGTGCTGAATGCCGGTTTTAACTATACATTTCACAGGGAGGATGAAAAATATAATTTCATCAATTATATGCCCACATATACAGGGTTAGATTCATTCAAATTATTATCGGACGAACATGTTGCTGATGTGAACCTTGATTATGTTAAGCCTTTGAAGCATGGAAGGATAGAGGGTGGATTTAAATTCCGATATAGAAATATTCCAACCAATATGCAATTTAAACCAGGCGTAAATTCTCCGTTGGATATTGGCGCAGGAGGCGAAGCAACTTATACTGAAATAATTCCCGCCCTTTACAGCAACTATGTTTTTGAGAGTAAGAAAATTGAAGCAGAAATTGGCTTAAGAGTTGAGTATGTTGACTTGCAGTATAAAGTAAATCCCGATCACAATACATATAAAAGCGATGGCTATAATTATACACAGCCTTTCCCTACCGTACGACTTGCTTATAAGATAAACGACAATAATAAGATTTCTCTTTTCTATAATCGAAGGGTTGACAGACCAAATGAAGTGGACATTCGTATTTTTCCAAAATATGACGATGCGGAAATTATTAAAGTGGGCAACCCCGGATTGCGGCCACAGTTTACCAACAGTGTAGAGTTGGGTTATAAAACTAATCTTACAAAAGGATATTATTATGCAGCTTTATATCTTCGTAGTACCAATGGAACTATTACCCGTATTGCAACGCAGGTTCCACCAAGTACATTAATTTATACTGTTTTCCAGAATGCGGGGCATAGCAGCAACACAGGAATCGAAATGGTGTTTCAGCAAAATTTTTCCAAAGCATTCTCTTTTAATTCCAATGTAAATATTTATAGGAATATAATTAATGGGTTTACTGTTGAAAATAAATACCCTGTGCCTTCTACTTACACGGCCGATAAAGAAGGCATAACATCGGGTAATGTGAAACTCAATGTTATTTTCCATTTGCTTAAAAAGACAGATGTACAACTAACTGCAATTTATTTAGCACCAGATATTATTCCACAAGGAAAAATTGACACCCGTTTTTCTGTGGACATGGGATTAAAAAAGCAAATACAAAAAGATAAAGGCGAGTTGTTCTTTAATGCAAGCGATATTTTCAATACACTTCGAACCAGAAAAACATTAACTGGAAACGGATTTACACTGGCCAGTACTGACTATTATGAAACACAGGTTTTTAGATTAGGGTATGGGTATAAATTTTAGAAGCCGGTAAATCACCCATTATCTGTTACAAATCTTCTTCCAGTAAAAGTTTTATTACCACTTTTTTTATAAAGGTATATTGATAGAGGTTTTGCAACCGTTGCCAGGGATGCTATCTATAATGATGGTGCCGTTAAAAGCTTCGACACGGTTAATTATATTAGAAAGACCGATGCCATTTCTTTTTTGAGCTGGATCGAACCCATCTCCATCGTCTGCTGTAGTTAGTTTTAAATTTTCTTTACTGCTTTCTATTGTAATGCTCATTTTTTTTGCATTAGCATGCTTTAATACATTGTTTAACTGCTCCTGTATGATGCGATAAATAGTAAGTTTAAGATCATCTTCTATTGTGTGAGCAGATCCTGTGTAAGTGAAACTGACTTTAATTTTTGTTGCTGTCGAAAAATTAGCAACCAGCGTTTGTATCAATTCTTCCAGGTTTATCTTTTTTATGGGTGTTACTTTTTCCTTACTCAGATTTCTGATCTCTTTTATAGCACTGTCAATGAGAGCTACTGATTCGCTAATTATGTTTTCAGTTCCTTTTTTACCTTTTTCTGCCATGCTGAGGTAAAGTTTTGTTCCGGCCAATATCTGGTTTACATTATCATGTAACTCCTGTCCAATCTTATTTCTTTCTCTCTCTTCACCTACCAATATGGCCCTTGTTACTTTTTTCTGTTCCTGTACTTTTTGCATTATTATTTTTTGTTCCATCGATTTTTTCTCAGTGATGTCGGTGGCAGCCATCATCAAACCATACACAACTTTGTCTGCACCGGTAATAGGAAGCATTCTTACATAGTACCAGTTCAACTTTCCATCCTCCTGTGGGTAGCTTGCTTCGTAGCTAATAGGATTCCCTTTTATGGCGGTATTTAAATTTTCGCTAATAAATTCTTGTCTTGCTTTAGGAAAAAAATCAATAAAATTGGTGTGTTGCCTTACCTTCTTGTTTAACTCTTTTTCAATAAAGCTGTGGCAACGCTGATTGATTGCAATTATTTTGAAGCTTAGGTCCATCAGTGCATAAACAGTATCTGTTGTGTCGAAAATGGTGTGCAGGTTAGCTTCAGATTTTTGCAGTGCTTCATTTGCTTCTCTTCTTGTAAAATATACTCTGAGCATATCTGCCAGCATATTGATCAGGTTCCGTTCTTCTGTAAGAAATGGGCCTTCAACTTCTTCTTTTCGTTCTTCGAGATAAACAATTTCTATTTTTCCCTGCGTTTCATTACCAGTTGTAAAAATTGCATTTTGGCTAAATTTAGAAGGTTTGAAATTCGGTGAGCAAAATTCCAGCTCTCCCAATGTGATGCGGGCAGCAGTAATGTCAGGATATTGCCAACCCGGCGGCAGTATGGATACAAAGTTCTGCAAAGTGAGAACAATTGATTTTTCTTCCCGTTGTAAAATAAGTCCGGCTTTGTAGAGTGTGGTTAATTCTTTTATACGTTCATTAAGCTGGTAATTGGCATGCTCTGTCTCTTCTTCTGCTTTTTTCCTTTCGCTGATATCTATACCAACTCCCATCAGGCACAGTTTATTATTATAGGTAATTGAGATGCCATTGAAATAATAAGGTGTAGCGATACCATCTTTACTCATAAATGATGCTTCCATTTCGGCATAGCCCAATGTAAAGACCTGTTCAATTTTTTGATACATTACTTCAAGCATACCCTCTTCTATAAAATTCCGGGGATGCATCTGACTCACTTCTTCTACTGTAAAACCTGAAATGGTTTCAACGTTTTTATTCCAAAGCTGATAAACACCTTCTTGATCGAAAATATAGAATATGCCTGGCAGGTTATTGATAATTGATTGCGAAAGATTTTTTTCTTTTATCAGTAAATCTTCTGCGGTTTTTCTTGCTGTGATGTCTATAAGTGTTCCAATAATACCGGGCTTTCCTTCATAAATAGTTTTGCCGCCAAATAACTCAAGTTGACAGCGGGTGCCATCTTTTTTTACACCCGTTATTTCATAATGAACATTTTCTACTTCACCAGACATTCGTAGTCTTATTTTTTCCCTGACTATGTCTCGTTGATCTTCTTTTATTATGAGAGTGGTATCAACTCCAATTAACTCATCTTTATCATATCCCATTATTTCTTCAAACTTAGGATTTACATAAGCATATTTGTTATCCTGTACAATATAAACACCAACCAAGGAGCTTTCGACGAGGGTACGAAATTTTATTTCAGCCTGCTGTATTGCTATAGTCCGTTCTTTTACTTTTTCTTCCAGAGTGCTATTCATCAGTTGTAATTCACTGGTAGCAGCATCCACTTTTTCTTTCAACTTCAAAGTTGCTTTTTTGTAATAATCTCTTCTCCAGAAAAATATTCCGGCAATGGCCAGTATAATACCTGCTATAACAAATAGATAAAAAACTTTTGTCTGGTACCATTTGGGCAATACATGAAAACTGATTTTTTTATATATGTATTCATTTTCTTTAAGCCCTGTTCTTTTACGTATAACCAACTCGTATTTTCCATGTGAAAGAGAAAACAGATTTATTTCCCCAGACCTATCTACCGGCACCCATGTATTCTTGACTGCTAAATCCCTTTCTCCAACAACCTGGTATTCTAAAACACTGTTTTGATATCCTCCCCAAAAGGCACTGGATAATGAAAAACTTACATTGCTGATTTTACCTGATACATCAAAATTATCTTGCTCAGTTAGTTCTGTACTATCCAGGCGAATTTGATCCAATAAAATAGGGGAAGAAGAGAAATTAAAATTAATTGCATTGGGATTAAATCGCACCAGACCCTGCATAGACGGCAAACTGATGTCATTGTTTGGTAAGTATAAAAATGGTGGTTGACCTCCACCATTGAATTCGTTTGTACGAAGTCCGTTTTTTTTTGTGAACTGGTAATAAAAGGGTATTTCATTCTTATTCTTTGCATAGGCTACGAGTGATTGTTTTGCTGTAACAAACAATCCATTATTAGTAGGTATCCAGAAGCGACCTTTGTCATCTTCAATGATACAATGTGTGTAAGCAAGCCTTCCGTTACTTTCAGGGAAAACAACTACTCCTGTTTTGGAAATAAGATAAATTCCCTGCCCGTATGTACATACCCATATTTGTCCATTTGCGTCGGGTAATATAAATCTTATATCAAACGAGGCTAATTCCGGAATAGTTTTTAGTGATGAATCATGAATATCATTTAAAATAAAAAGCCCTTCCCGAGTTCCTATCAAATATCGTCCTTCCGTATCCTGTTGTATACATGTAATTGACTTGAGTCCAGTAAGTTTTAAAGTAGTGAACTTTTCATTTTCAAAATAGCCGAACTGCTGGCTGGAAGAAAACCATATTCGATGCTGCCTGTCTTCATACAATATATTTGGTATTCCTTCGTAATATATTACTGTATCCGGTGCAACACCTATTTCCTTTGCACGGAGCACACGGTTATTAAACACATACCAGTAATTCCCTTTACTGTCTTTTAACGAAGAAAATGTACTATTGGTGCCTCCCCCTTTTGTGATACCAATGTACCGGTCATTCCTGAACAATTTATTTCCTCCTGTAAGGATGGTTTGGTTATCTGTAAAAAGCTGTTGTCCGTAAAAAGCATCGGATTGCTGATCGGGTAAGGGGTCTGTTATTGAAAAAAATTGTTTTTTATATACATACAGACCGTTTCTTAAAGTACCTGTTACTATTGTATTAATATCTTTTTCATATACAACAGTAATATCTACAGGATTTTGCAGGTTGGTAAGTATTTGCTGTGCTTGCATTTTGCCGGAAGAAGTTATATAAACACGATATAAAACTGAATCGGCCACACAAAAAAAGTTATTTGCATAACTGTTACTATAGATCCTCAGCTTGTGTTTTGAAGGAATGGGTAGCAACTCCCTTTTTTGGAATCCCGATATCGAATAATAATTTATAAAGTTCTCATCATCTAAAAACAAAAACCTGTTTTGCAGATATATGGTTCTTCCCGGAATCATTCCCCTGACCTTTACTTCATTGACAAGTCCTTTGGAATCATAAACAGCAAATCCATCATCCAGAGTCACCAGAAAAGTGTCTTTGTTATACTGAATCCCATTGTATCCTCCTGCGCTAATGTTCCATCGCTTTTCAATAGTGGAACCATCACTTGCATTTTTGGTTAGATAAGCAGGAGCGGCTATTGTATTGTGCAGGTTTAAAAAAAACATTCCAAATTTACTGTACTGCATTTTTTCTATGGCTATGATATTATTCTTAACTATTACAGCTATCTGGCTATTGGCACCTGAAAATGCCAGCATGGTATCTTGCCCTTTAGTATAAAAGCCTTTTGCACGGGTAAAACTGGCAACAGCTGCATTAATCCTTACAGGAATATTTAAAAAACGATTACCATTAAAACGGGTAATGCCACCTTCTGTGGCTATCCATAAAAAATCATTTGCATCAGGAAAAATGTTATTGATAGAGTTTTGAAGCAGGCCTTCTTCTTCTCCAAAATGCTCAACATAATACCTGTTGGTATTATTTAATTGATGCTGCGCATTTCCTGTATTGGCCAGGAACAGTATTGCAGTTAGAATAAGGTAATAGTTTGATAAACGAGTGAAAAACACCTAAAAGATATTTTACTACAATTTACTGGAGTTTTTTTAAAGCACAATAGAAGAAAATTGTTTATTGTATATAAAACCGGCTTATCGCTTTCACATAAACCTGTTCCGAAGGGAATGAACAGTAAACAGGCTTTAAAACTGTGAAATGTGTTTAATCTTGAAGCACTCTTACTTTAATATTCTTAAAATAGACTTTACTTTTGGGGTCATGGCCTTGCAAGGCAAATGTTCCTTCCGAAAGTATTCTTTCTTTCATGCCATCAGGTCGCTGTACATTGTGTGGTTCGGTATAATTAACTACTGTTTTTCCGTTTATTTTAATGAGAATATTTTTTCCTTTTACCCGTATGTATTCGGTGTACCATTCATTGTCCTTTGCATATGTTTCTTTAACATCTTTTATCGCATATAAACTGCCGGTACGCCGCCAATCCGTATGTGAATTATTGACCTGCGCTTCATAACCTTTTTGCGGCCAGGAGCTTTGTTGAAATTCTGTATGAAAATAAATGCCTGAATTAGAACCGGGCTTTGTCATTACATCAGCGCTGAATTCAAAGTTTTTAAAAGAATGATTTTGTATTGGCCCGTTATAAAATAAATGCGCAACGTTTCCATTGACAGCAATTGCACCCTCTTCAATTGAAAAGGTGTTTGCATTGTCACCAACTTTCCACCCACTCAATGATTTACCATCGAATAGAGAAACCCATCGCTTTTTATGCTGTGCAGTAAGTGAAGTGAAAAATATAAATGCTGTGATTGAAAGTATCCATTTCTTCATTTGTATAATTTTAGTAAAGTTATTTTATCTTCTCCTTCGGTCGGTTCTCTTTTACAATAGGTGCATTATCCTTCCATCGCCAAAGATGCACACAGGCATAAGAACGGTAAGGACTCCATTTTTTGGAGAGTCTGAGCATGTCTTCCCTTAATTGTTTTTTATCGCTACTGTCTAATTTGTATAAACTGATCATAGCGTTTTGAATACCGAGGTCATCAACAGCAAATACATCTTCTCTGCCGAGAGCAAACATCAACAACATTTCAATCGTCCACCTGCCAACACCTTTAATAACGATGAGGTAATCAATCACTTCTTCGTTGCTCATTTTGTTCAACTTCTTTGCATCCATGCCGAATTCTATTTCGAACCGGGCAACATTCTGTACATAACCTACTTTGGCATTGCTGAGGCCGATGCCTCTTAATTTTTCAAAAGGAGTATCGATTATCTGTATTGGTGTTGGTTCTTTACCTTTGTATAAGGCGATAAATCTTTTGTAAATAACATCCGCCACTTTGGTAGATAATTGCTGGCTCATGATGGAAGCACAGAGATGGATGCAAATATTTTTTCGCTTCTTCAATAGATGCGGTTCTGCATTATCAAGTAGCTTCTTAAACTTTTTATCCTTACTTAAATGAATAATGTATTCCATAAAATAGTATAATCTTCTTTTCTAGTTAGTTCATACCCGGTTGTATCAACTTCCAGCCTGTTTTTGCTTTTTCAGCATCCACCAGCTTTTTTACATCGTTCAGTAATTTTTTTGCATCATAAACGATACCGTCTTTAATAGTATATTTTACTCCGCCTTTTCTAATTACTTCATTTTTTTCATTCATGTAAATGGCTCCGGTGCCATAGAGATATTGCAAATTTTCCAATGGATTGGCATCCACTATCACAATATCTGCCAGCTTACCAGTTTCCACTGTTCCGATTTCTTTATCCATTCCCAAAGCTTGTGCACCATTCAAAGTAGCAGAACGAATAACTTCCAGCGGATGAAAACCAGCTTCTCGTAATAATTCTAACTCCCTGATATAACCAAAACCATAAGTCTGGTAAATAAAACCATTATCCGATCCGGCCGTAACTCTACCGCCACGGTTTTTATATTCATTGATAAATGTCATCCATAGCCGGTAATTTTCTTTCCAACTTACTTCCTGTTCTGTTCCCCAGTTAAACCAATACGATCCATGCGACTCACGGCTTGGCTCATAAAATTTCCAAAGAGATGGTAGTGTATACAATTCATGCCACTCGGCACGGCGGGCCCGTTGCAGATCCCGATTAGCATCATAAATATTAAAAGTAGGATCGAGTGTAAAATCAAGTGCCAGTAATTCATTCATCACTTTGTTCCAATGCTCACTGTATGGCGGTGCCGCCTGCTTCCATAATTTTCCTGCTTCTTCAAACCGGTGTTGCTCATTAGAGTAATTATAATCCAATGGATATTGCTGAACTGTTTTATCTGTGAATAATGCTTCAGGCAATCCGTACCAATGTTCCATAGAAGTTAATCCTGCTTTTGCACTGTTCACCACATTCCAACGGGCTACTGACATCTGCGCATGATGACAACAGGAACGAAGTCCCAGTTTTTTATTTTCACTGATAGCCGCTTCCATCACTTCGGGGGCTGCTCCAAAAAACTTGATGCCATCAGCGCCTTTTTTTGCATTCTCTCGTACCCATTCTCTTGCCTGCTCTGGAGTTACGATGGGTTCTTTTGCTCCTGCACCAAAAGCTGTATAGGCTAATAACCGTGGAGCAGTAACTTTATTTTCAGCACTTAGTTTTTTTTCATCCAGCGTCCAATCTAATCCATTCCCTGCCGAAGGATCCCGAACAGTTGTAATGCCATGTGCCATCCATAATTTAAAAACATATTCTGCCGGAGTTCCTTGTGCTTTACCACCGATATGTCCATGCATATCAATAAAACCAGGGAGTGCATACATCCCAGTACAATCCAATTCTTTTCCTCCGTCTTTTAACTTCGGACGATTTTTACTGAATGGCATTCCCGGACTACCGGCACTTGCAACTTGTACAATCCTATTTTTTTCAATCACAATATCCATGGGGCCGATTGGGGGTGCTCCGTTTCCATTAATTAAAGTAACCCCACGAATAATGAGTTGAGAGTAGGGGCCATCGCCATCTTTTACCTCCGGTGCTTTTTGAATCTGTGAATAGCAAAGAATAGGAAGTGTGAGTATCAGTAAAGAAATAAACTTTTTCATACAGCAGTGTTTGCTGCAAAAGTTACAGAAAAGGATGGAATTGACAAGTATAAAAATGTATGAGTAACCAGTTGGCGGAGTTGACTTGTTTCTTTGAAAGTCAATAGTCCCATAGAGCCTGTCCCGATTTTTCGGGAAGCAATATGTAAAACATTTCGCCCCGCTGGGGCTCTATTATCATTATTATCGATATTAACTACTAATATAACACCTCTACGAGGTTTAGAAATTTAACTTCTTCAACTGGTGTGGCTGCGATGCATCAATAAGTTTCTTGAACTTCTTGTCTATGGAAAGGTGAAGGATATATTCTATAAGAGCAATTTAAGGGTAAAGCACAAAGATAAAATTGCCGGGAAGAGAATAAGACGGGAAGTTGATTTTTACTTTCATTCTTCCCGCCTTACCGGCAAAAAATTATTTGTTACTCAATATTCCAGCTCATATCTCCGCTTTTTTCATCTTTCAGTGTAATACCTAATTCTGTTAACTGATTTCTTATCTTATCAGATGTAGCAAAGTCTTTTTTAGATTTAGCTTCTTTCCGAATATCAATCAGTAATTGCATCACACCTTGTAGTGTAGTGCTGTCTGCCTCGCTAAAACTTCTTAATCCTAAAATATCTTCGAGCCAGGTTTTGAAACTACTTTGTAGTAATTCAAATGTTTCTTTTGAAATGGCAGATACCGGAATCGTTTTATCTTTCATGGAATTGATAGTTGGAACTATCTCGAACATATTAGCCATTACTTTCGCTGTACTGAAATCATCATTCATGAACTTCTCAAATTCACTTATCAGCTTTACGATTTTAGAATCGAGCTCTTCATCCAGCATTCCTTCTTGGAACTCATAACTCATAACTCGTAACTTTTCGTAAGCATCCCACAAACGTTTCAAACCCTTTTCCGCCGCTACCAATGCATCATTGCTAAAATCCAATGTGCTTCTGTAATGTGTTTGCAGAATAAAAAAACGAATCGTCATTGGGTGAAAAGATTTTTCCAACAAAGGATGATCGCCGCTAAATAGTTCCGTCAACTTTATCACATTGTTATAACTCTTTCCCATCTTTCGTCCGTTAATGGTGATCATATTATTATGAATCCAGTAACGAACAGGTGCTGTGTGATTGCAAATAGTACTCTGTGCTATTTCACTTTCATGATGCGGAAACAATAAGTCCATTCCGCCGCCGTGAATGTCAAACTCAGCCCCCAAATATTTTGTAGCCATCGCCGAGCATTCAATATGCCAACCAGGAAAACCAACGCCCCAGGGACTTTGCCACCGCATGATATGTTCCGGCGCTGCATTTTTCCATAAAGCAAAGTCTGCCCTGTCTTTTTTTTCTTCCTGACCTTCCAATTCTCTTGTGGTTTCTAATAAGTCTTCAATTACTCTTCCACTAAGTTTTCCATAGTCATATTTCTCCGCATATTTTTTTACATCAAAATAAACTGAGCCATTTATCTCATACGCATAACCAGCTTCAATAATCTGCTTTATCATTTCTATTTGCTCCACAATATGCCCGGTGGCTGTGGGTTCAATAGTTGGCGGAATGGTATTGAATTCATTCATTGCCCAATGAAAAAGGTTAGTGTATTTCTGCACCAGTTCCATCGGCTCTAGTTTTTCCAAAATCGCTTTCTTCGAAATTTTATCTTCTGCTTCTCTCCCTTCTTCTTCAAAATGCCCCGCATCGGTTATATTCCTTACATAGCGAACCTTAAAACCTAAATGCTTTAGGTAACGATGCACCACATCGAAAGTGATATATGGTCTGGAATGGCCGAGATGGCTTTCGCCACTTACCGTTGGTCCGCACACATACATGCCCACATGGCCAGGAGTAATAGATTTAAAAATTTCTTTTTGTCTGCTGTAGGAATTATATACTTTAAGTTGACTCATAAAGCTATTCGATGATTGGAAAAATAAATAAATTGATGAAAGGGAAACGGTATGGCAAAAGTAGCAATTATGCTACCAAACGAGGACAACAACAGATATGGCGAGGAAATAATTTCATTGTTCTTCAAATATACGAATTTCAATTTATTTCTTCAATTCTACATCGGCAGCAATCATATAATGGTCGGAGAGCTTTCTGACCAGCCGCCTGAACTGGTTTATTTTAAAATGCTTGTCGGCAAATATATAGTCGATACGAAGTGTAGGAGACAAGCTGGAAAAAGTACGGCCAATGCCAAATCCATTTTTCAAAAAGGCATCCTGCATTTCTCCTCTTACGGTAAAGTAGGCATAAGAATTGGGAACATCGTTCAGGTCGGCACAGAAAATAACCGGATGCGGACTATCGCCCATTACATCTGCAATAATATCTGCCTGAATGCTGCGATATGAGAATCCTTTTTTAATTTTTGAAAGAATATTTCTGGAATTGGAGACAAGACTATCTTTTCCTCCTTTTATTTCATCAATCTTTTTATAATCTTTAATACCTAACTGTACCGATTGCAAATGTGTGGTGTAAACCCGAACTGTATCCTTCCCCTTTTTTATATCAGCATGCATTAGCACATCAGGCAATGTAGGTCGTGGATAGCGGATCATACCTGTGTCAACAATCGGGTAACGGGAAAAAATGATTGAGCTGTAATAAAGGCTATCACCATCCTGATCATACACAAAATAATGGTAAGGATAACCTAATTCATTTTCTATGGTTTCAATATTATTGTAGTAGTTTCTTCCAGTGGCAGTATGAAATTCCTGTAAACAGAGAACATCGGCATTCTGCTCTTTCAATTGCGCCAGCATTTTTTTTCGTATGCCACTTCCTTTATTGTTATTTTCTTTTAATTCGATAAACCGGGCCACATTCCAGGATACAACCCTAAGTGTTCCTGGTGATTTTTCTATGGCAAAACCAGCAGGTTTATGAAAAGCAAAAAAGACGCTTATACTTTTAATACTTAATAAAATAGCTATGACTGATATTAAAGCAAGCTTTGGCTTTAACAGCAAGAGCCAGCCAACAAGGTAGAGGATAGTGGTGAGCAATAAAAAAGGAAAGCCTAATCCTAAAAAAGTGATAAACCACCATTTCTGCGGATTGAGGTATGGAGCCAAACATGACAGCAGTAAAAAAAATACCACAGCTATGTTTGTATAAATAAAAAACCGCTTGGTGAAAATGCGGAACCTGGAAGCCATTGGTGCAATTTAAATAAAAAGCAGCGAGTAATCAGCTACGAGTTACGAGACTATTTATAAACCTTCTTTGCTTGCCCTTTTTAATAACTCTTTTTCATCTTCTGTTAGTTGACCATAACCTTGTTGATTAATCTTGTCGAGTATCTTGTCAATACGGTCTTGTGTTACATTTAGCGTTTTGCTGTAAGGAGCTCCAGTAGATTTATAAAACAAGTCTTCTTTTATATTGGTGCCTTTTTTAGGTTTATTGGGATTAAAAAGATGATTAGCCCAGTCGAAAAAATTATTCATCCAGCCGCCCCAGTCATATCCTTTTTTATAAGCCAGCATAAACAAAGCACCTGTTACACCTCCTGCAATATGAGTAATTAATGTTCCAGAATCGCTGATAGAGACCGTTAGAAAATCTGATATAACATATATAGCCGTCAATACCCAAAGCGGAAGGCCGCCACCGAGTAATGGAAAAAGGCGGTAACCGGGTGATAAAATAGTAGCAGCTACCGCAACAGCCATTACAGAAGCTGAAGCACCGCTTAATACAGCAACCGGAACCTGTGCCTGCAAAGCTGGAATAAAATTGTATGCAAGCATAAATGCAACAGCACCACCGAAAGCACCATACACAAAAAGCGGAACAATTTTTTTATTGCCCGACAGATCCTGCATGATATAACCAAAGCACCAAAGCCAGATCATATTGGTAAATACTTTCCATACATTATCATGTGCAAACATATGGGTGATGAGTGTCCATGGTTTATGTAAAAAATGATTACCATCTGCAGGCATTACAAAAAGGCCAAACACATTTTTATAGAAAAGTGGTAATGCCAGTTCTGTGGGATTAGCGAAATAGGACATGGCTTTCATAAAGGCCAAGCCAACAAACATGACGAGGCTTATGGCAATTAAAAGCACTAGTGTATTGCCTTTTTCTCCGAGAGTAATTCGTTGTTTGTATTGTGGTGCTGTGTATGCCATTTGTAAATTTAAGCTAAGAGTTTAAAGGAGGGAAAAGAGATAAAGAGTTACTTTGAATTGTTGATTCTTATCTTGAGATTCCTCTTTTTCTCCTTTTCTCCTTTATTGTTGAGCGAAGCGAAACAATCCTCTTAGCTCAGTATTATATTTTATTTGTTATTCCGAATTTTTCATATTGAAAATAGGTTGCAAATCCTCTTTATCTCTTTTCCTCTTTCATTGTAAAGCGAAGCGAAACATTCCTCTTAGCTCAGTATAACGTCTTTCGATTTGTTTTGTTCCAAAAAAGGACCAATAAAAAACCCGTTAATGCACCACCCAAGTGGGCAAAGTGTGCAATGTTGTCTCCAGCTATTTTACCAAAACCACCAAACATATCAAATGCGATATAAGCTATTGCCAGCCATTTTGCTTTGATAGGAATAGGAATTGGAATAATCATCATTTCGGTATTTGGGAATAAATAAGCAAAGGCTACAAATACTCCCATTACTGCTCCAGAGGCACCAACAGCAGGAGATCCACCTCCCATAAAATATTGCATGCCCAAATGTGCTATAGCCGCACCAATGCCACATGTCAGGTAAAAGATTAAGAATCGTTTTGCACCCCAAACATTTTCTAATATTCTACCAAACATATAAAGCATGAACATATTTACCAGAATATGGAAAAACTCTATGCTTCCACCTGCGCCATAAGAGGAATGCGCAAACATATGGGTAGCTATCTGGTATGGTTCGAAATTAGCAGTGCCAATTGGCCAAAGTGCTATTTTACTTGTAAGAAACATGGTAAGCTCTCCATCGCTTTTATCATAGATTAACTGTGCTATCCAAACAAGGACATTAATAATGATGAGGTTCTTTACAATGGGCGGAAATCGTTGAGGAACTGTGGTTCGAGAATTACTCATTGGGCAAAAATAAGATTTATCAAAATGTTTTTAGCTTATCATTCTGAAGTAATAACAAATCTTTCAATAATACTATTGTAAGCACCATTGATAAAATAAATTATCGCCTCAATTTCAACTGCACCACATTTTCAATATGGTGTGTGTGTGGAAACATATCTACCGGCTGCACTTTGGTAATTTTATATTTTTCATCCAGTAAAAGCAAATCTCTAGCCTGTGTGGCAGGGTTGCAACTTACGTACACTACAGTTGGTGCGGCCATATCCAGTATTTTTTTCACCAATTTTTCATGCATACCTGCACGGGGAGGATCGGTAATAATAACATCGGGTTTGCCATGTGCTGCAAAGAATTCATCATTACAAATATTAATTACATCACCAGCAAAGAAAGCCGTGGATGATAAATTATTCAGCTTGGCATTTTCTTTGGCATCTTCAATCGCCGCTTCTATCATCTCCACACCAATGATCTTCTTTGCCAGCTTACTTGCAAATATGCCGATGCTTCCTGTGCCACAATACAAGTCGTACACTGTTTCAGTGCCTGTCAATTCTGCAAAATCCCTTGTTACTTTATAAAGCTGCTCTCCTTGTTTGGTATTGGTTTGAAAAAAAGATTTTGGGCCAATCTTGAACTGAAAATCTTCCAGCTTTTCAATTACATATCCTTTGCCATGATAAACAACCGGCTCCAGATCAAACATACTGTCGTTCCATTTTGTATTGACAGTATATAATAATGTAGTAATCTCAGGAAACTGTTTTGCAATTGTTTCCATGAGAAGATTTATTTTTTGTTCATCATTTTCTGCTACAACGATATTCACCATTAATTCTTTGGTGGTGCATAGTCGTACCTGCATGGTTCTTAAAAAACCAGTATGATTGCGGATATCATAAAATGGCCAGTTGTTTTTTATTCCAAGGTCTTTTACTGCCAGTCTTATTGCATTAGTTGGTTCGGCTTGCAGAAAACATTCTTTGATATCAACTATTTTATCAAAAAAACCTTTGGCATGAAAACCGGCCACTGCCCCCCCACCCCCCGAAGGGGGGATTTTAGAGTCTGATTGTGTAAGGCTCTTTTTTATATTCGCATCTTTTGATATTTCTATTGTTGAAGTCTCTTTGAAAAGTGGGGCTTGTGTGTTGAGAAGCCCCTCCTTCGGAGGGGTTTGGGAAGGCTTCTCTTTCGTAAATTCTTTGTTGCCAAAAGTGTACTCAACTTTATTTCTGTAATGCCTGGTTTCGGTTGCACCAAGAATGGGCAAACATTCAGGCAATGCCACTTTGCCGATTCTTTTCAGCGTTTCTTCTACCTGCCGGTGTTTGTATTGCAATTGCTTTTCATAAGGTAACATTTGCCACTGACAGCCGCCACAAACGCCAAAATGCGAGCAGAAAGGAGTAACTCTGTCGGCTGATAATGAATGAGTATAAATAGGAACTCCTTCGGCCCAGTCTTTTTTGTTTTTCATTAATCGCACATCCACCAAATCGCCGGGTACCACATTTTCAATAAAAATAACTTTGCCATCAACTTTGGCCAATGATTTTCCTCCGGCTGCGTAATCCTCCACCAGTAGCTTTTCAAGTATGATATTTTTCTTTTTTCTTCTCAAGGTATAAAATGAATCCTTATCGAAAACAGATAAGGATTGTTTTAAGTTAGATTATTTTATGAAACAGTAGTAGTGGCCCCGGCCCCGATTGGATCGGGACATCTAAAGTATAGTTAACAATTATTGTAGCCCCGCCAAGAATCGAACTTGGATCTAAAGTTTAGGAAACTTCTATTCTATCCATTGAACTACGGGGCCAAAAATTATACTTTTATTCTATTCCCGTCTGACTGGAGTCAGCCGGACAGGCATTGAACTACGGAACCAAAGATTTCAGAAATTCTTTACCAACTCCTGATTTTAAATATTTTTCTCTTAAGTTATTAAAGAGTGTGCAAATATAGGAAACCGCACATGTTTTCGTAAGTTACAGCGTCAAAAAACAAACCTTTCAACTGTTGACGGAATTAGAATTGATACAAGGTCTTCGAAATGGAGATGAAAATGCTTTTCGGTTTCTGGTAACTACTTACCAGGATAGAATTTTCAATACTTCTCTCGGTATCGTACAAAATTCAGAAGATGCAGAAGATGTAGCGCAGGAGGTCTTTATTCAGGTATATAAGTCTATTCATAGCTTCAAAGCCGAGTCCAAGCTTTCTACATGGATGTATCGCATAGCTACTACTCGGTCACTGGATCTTTTAAGAAGCAGAAAGAGCAAAAAAAGGTCTGGATTGATTCAGCGGCTTTTTGGAGATGGAAATGAGCCGTTATATGAGATCCCTGATTTTCATCACCCCGGGGTGACGCTTGACAGGAAAGAAAATGCTGCTAAATTATTTAAAGCTATTGCGCAGCTACCGGATAATCAAAAAATAGCATTTACGCTTCATAAATTAGAAGACCTTAGCTATCAGGAAGTTAGTGAAACGATGAAAACTTCAATAGCAGCGGTTGAATCGCTTATGCACAGGGCAAAGCTAAATCTTAGAAAAATACTTGAAAAAGAGCAGGGTTAACGAAATTCAGGACGAAGGTTTTGGATTGTATTAACGTCAAAAACTATGTATCATGGAAAATAATAGAAATAACCGTATTGATGATTTGCTTGGCAGTTTGGACAATGTTCAAAGAGCCACTGCACCTGATTTCTTTTATACCCGGCTAAAATCCCGGATGGAAAAAGAACTTGTTGCTGAACCCCGTAAATCATGGGCACTTCGTCCGGTATATATTTTGGGTGTGTTATTAGTAGTATTGGCTGTCAATGCCGCTATAATATTTACGGGATCTTCTTCTGAAACCACTCCCTCTGATTCTGAAACTATGCAATCAATTGCATCTGAGTACAGGATTAATTCCAATCTCACTTACGAGATTAATGAATAAATAAAAATGAAAAACTCGACTAATAAATTTCTTGTAATTGCAGTTATTCTTTTGCTTATTGTGAACATAGCATTGGTCGCATTTATGGTAATGGGAAAGAATAAGAAAACACAATCCGGCCATGAGGGTGGGAAGGCTGCATTTGAAAAGATGGTGAAAGAGTTGGGGATGAATGAAACGCAGAAAAAAGAATTTGACAGTTTGCGAGAAGCACATTTTGCTGCTATCCGCCCTTTGTTTGATTCTATTCGTACTACGAGGCAGGCACTTTATAGTTTAATAAAAGAAGAAACATTAAACGACAGTCTTGTATCAGTTTATTCAAATAGCATTACTGAAAGACAAAGTCTTGCAGATAAGCTTACCATCAATCATTTTCGAACAGTAAGAAAAATGTTTACTGGCGATGTATTGAAAAAGTATGATGAAATGGTACAGAAAATGCTGCAAAGAGGGAAAAGAGATTCATCAAATAAAAGAGAATCTGAAAAGGATAAATAGTTTTTTTTTCTTTACCAGACTGTCCGTATAAGTTGAGCTTGTAAATTAAAGTATTCCCCATTACATAATTCGCTTCCAGAATATCCATATCCAAAACTGCAAACAGGGTTACAATTATCATCTTTAATACCTATTCCTCCATCATTATAATTACTTCGGGTAGAAAAGGCTTTAAAAGACAAGGCTTTAGTTTTTTCTGCTGCATCAGCTATATATCCTCTCAATAGCATCTCTATATTTCTCCATTACCACTTTCCGCTTCAATGACATCTTGGGTGTTAGTTCCCCTGTATCTATACTCCATTCATCAGGTAGTAATTCAAATTTCTTTATCTGCTCTACATGATTGAAGAATTTATTAAAACTTTCAACCAGTTCCTTAAGCAATCCGGTTATTTTAGGATTACGAAGTAATTCTTCGTTGCTCATAGCAGGGAGTTCGTTTTTTTGAGCCCAGTCTTTAAGGTTGGGAAACGAAGGAACAATCAATGCACTTACAAACTTTCTATCGGCACCTAACAGCATTACTTGTTCTATAAAGGGAGATTCTTTTAATTTGTTTTCAATAGCAAGCGGTGCTACATATTTTCCACCGCTGGTTTTAAATAATTCTTTTTTGCGGTCTGTAATTTTTAGAAAATTATCTTTTGTAAGTACACCAATATCACCGGTATGATACCAACCATCCACAATATCCTGTGCTGTAAGATCAGGCCGCTTGTAATATCCCATCATTACGTTCGGCCCTTTACAAAGTATTTCACCGTCTTCGGCAATCTTTACTTCCACCCCTTCAATCAATGGACCAACAGAACCAAATGATCTTCCCTTCTCATCATACCTGTTTACGGAAATTACCGGTGACGTTTCAGTAAGTCCATATCCCTCCATTATCGGAATTCTGGCAGCTGTAAATATTCTTATAAGTCGAACTTGGCAAGCTGCGCCACCTGTTACAACACATAAAAGGTTGCCACCAAGGCCCTCTCTCCATTTGCTAAATATTAGTTTATTGGCAATGCTCAATTGAAGGTTGTACCATAAATCCTGGTTTTTATTTATTTCAAATTTTTCGGCAAGGCTATGCGCCCAAAAGAAAAGTTTTCTTTTTACACCGGTAAGCTCATTACCTTTTTGCATAATCTTATCGTAAACTTTCTCAAGTAATCTTGGTACTGTTGTAAACAAATTGGGTTTTACTTCCTTCAGGTTGTCTCCAATCGTATCTAAACTTTCTGCATAGTAAATGGAAGTTTGATTGAATAGATAGAGATAAGTAACCATTCTTTCGAAAATATGATTAAGAGGTAAGAAACTTAATGAACGTAGATTATCTCCCGGAGGAAAACATGGTGAGCTGGCGATTACATTCGAAAGAATATTTTTATGCGATAGCATAACGCCTTTTGGTGTTCCTGTAGTGCCGGATGTATAAATGATTGTTGCCAGATGTTCGTATTCAATTGTGGCTGCTATTTTTTTTGCTGCTGCTATTCCTTCGGCTGAGGTTAATGCAGTTACTTCTTTCCAGTGTCTGGCATTTTGTACATGTTCAAAAGTAAAAATATCTTTCAGGCTTGGCACTTTGTCTTTCAGGCTTACTACTTTCAGAAAAAGATCTTCATCATTTACAAAAGCTATTTTCACTTGTGCATCGCTTAACACAAAAGCAAGTTCATTTACATTGATAGTTGGATAAACAGGTACCAGGATGGCACCAATCTGTTGAACAGCCAAATCAAGCATTACCCATTCCGGACGATTCTTACAAAGTATAGCAACTTTATCTCTTCCCTCGGCTGTCATGTCGCCGCAACCAATTCCAAGACTTATTAAACCAGCACTTAAATTGTCAATGATAGTTTTACATTCTTCCGTACTATACTTTCTCCATTGGCCTGCTTCTTTGCCTGCCAGCATATCTTCCAATGGCTTTTTTTCAAGATTATAATCTATGCAATCAAATAGTCTTTTTGGATCAGTCATGAGCAATCTTAATTTGTTGAAGTAATCTGGCGGTAACCAATTGACAATTTAAGCAAAAATGCTACATAAAAAAAGCTCCGGCTACATTTAGCGGAGCTTTTATAAAAAGGGTTTAACAATTTATAATACATTATAGTATTGACCGAATGGCATACGGAATACTCTATTTTTCTGAAAGGCATTAAAGCCATCGTATTCTTCGTTATGTGTCTTGGTCCAGTTGTCATATGCTGCGAGATTTTCAGTGGAGCCAAACAGCCATTGATTATAAGCATCAAACATACCTTCCGATATAAGTTGCTTATGATAATCGAATAATTTGAAAGGAAATTTAGCGGCGTTATTTGCATACCAATCTAAAATAAAACGGGTGCGGATCATTGACAATGTTTCAACAGTAATACCCTTGTTGGCCAATGATGCTTGTTTTCCCATGCTGTTAAGAAAGGCTTTGGCAAAATCACTTTTGTTTTTCTCTTCACCTGTCATCAGATCAGCATCAGCAAATAATTTTTCTTTATAAGCCTGCAATAATTGTTGTTTCATGGCTGCACCTCTTTCGGAAAGACTTTCCATGTTTACAAATATTTCTCCGTAGATAAGGCTCCACACTTTATCTTTTGCATAGAAATAATATAAAGCTGCATTATAATAATTACCTCCATAGGCAGGATCTACTTCAATTCCTTTCTCCCATAGCTGAATGGCAGAAAAATCTTTAACGGCAAATAATAATTCGCCATACTCACTATATAGCGGTCCGCTTTTTGGAAATTTCTTCAAAGCTTTTTTATACATCTTCTCACAGTCCTTCACTTCTTCCAGCGCCTTGTACACATTGCCAGCAATTTGGTAGGTAACTACGTCAGCATCATCTCTGCCAATCAGTTCTTCAGCTCCTTCTTTGGCTTTTTGATAATCTCTTTTAAGAAAAAAAGTCATTACAAGGTCTTTTTGCATTTCAAGATTATTCTTGTCTTGCTGTAAGGCTCTTGTGAGAACTATTATTGCATTATCAAAATCGCCTGTACGCATAAAGGTCTTGGCAGTTTCATGCAGTGTTTTCGGATCTTCCGGTTGTGCTGTTGCTAAAAATGATAGACCAATAAGGAGAAATAAGGACAGATATTTTTTCATCTGGAAATTTTTATTTTTTGAATTTGTCAGATGGAATTCGCCATAAAAATTTTCGTCGCTTTTAGTGAAAAGTTGCTCCAAAATTTTTATAGTTCATTTCATCAAATTATTTTTATGGCTTATTTGCAAAATTCATGCTGAAATTAAAAAACAAGAGACGGTAGAAGTAACGCCTTTGTTGCAAAATAACAAAAATCGGGTCAAGTTTAGATGTTAAAAAGTGGTTCAGGCTATAGTAAAGCTTCAGACCGCTGCTAATTACGCCTCAGGTCGCTGATTTTATTATTTAGCCTGCTGTAACATACAGTTCAGGCCGCTAAATTTATTATTCCATCGGAATAATAAATTTTTAGCGTCCCGACCCTTTAAATAAGGTGAGAAAGAAGACCATCTCTCAGTTTTGGTTCAAACCAGGTCGTTTTTGGAGGCATCACATTACCATTATCGGCAATATCAAATAATTGCTCCATCGTAACAGGATAAATACTGAAAGCAACTTTCATTTCGCCGCTATCCACTCTTTTTTCCAGTTCTTTTAACCCACGGATACCGCCCACAAAGTCAATTCTTTTGTCGGTTCGCTGGTCTTTAATGTCCAGATGTTTTTCCAATACATTATTTGAAAGAATTGTAATATCAAGTATGCCTATCGGATCTTCTGTGTACGTTCCTTTGCGGGAAGCGAGGAAATACCATTTGCCTTCCAGGTACATACCAAACTCATGTAATTGTGCTGGTTTTACCGGTACCGGACTTGAGGTAATAAAAAAATCATCTTGCAAACGGCTGAATAGTTTTTCGGATGTTAACCCATTCAGGTCTTTTACCACTCGGTTATAATCCAGAATGGCCAATTCGCTGGCAGGAAAAATGGTAGTTAGAAAATATTTCGCATCCTCGCTGTCGGAAAACTGCTTGCTTACTTTGGCAGCAGATGCAGCTCTGTGGTGTCCGTCGGCAATATATGTGAAGGGAACATTTGTGCTGAATAAGCCTGTTATAGCATCAATTGTCTCATCATCATTTACAATCCATATGGTATGTCTAATGTAGTCATCAGCAGTAAAATCATAAGTGGGCTGATTATTTGCTTTCCAGTTTTCAATCAATGTGTTTAATGCGGAAACATCTCTGTAAGCCAAAAATACATTCCCAGTTTGTGCTCTTATCGTTTTCATGTGGTCAATCCTGTCTTTCTCTTTTTCCGGACGGGTAAACTCATGTTTCTTAATTATGTTATTGTAATAATCTTCTACTGATGAGGCACAAACAAGACCTGTTTGTGATCTGCCATTCATGATAAGTTGATAAATATAATAGCAAGGTTTTTCTTCTCGGAAAAGAATTTCCTCTTTATTGATAAAGGTTAAAAGATTTTCTTTTGCCTTATCATATACTTGCTGGCTATGCGAATCAATATCATCAGGCAGGTCTATTTCAGATTTGGTAATATGCAGAAATGAAACCGGATTATCTTTTGCTTCTTCCCTCGCTTCTTCCCTATTTAAAACATCGTAAGGTCTTGATGCTATTTTTTTTGCCATTGCTGGTTTTGGGCGAAGAGCATTGAAGGGTTTAATAATTGCCATATTGTTATCCTTTTTTATTTGCGAAATCTTTCATTAAATCAGTTATTGCTTTTACACTTTCCAGCAAAAGGGCATTGTACATAGAAATACGGAAACCACCAACACTTCGATGGCCTTTTACCCCAATCATTCCTTCCTTTTTGCATAATTCAAGAAATTCTTTTTCCAGATTGTTGTCATCCATTATAAATACAACATTCATTTTACTACGATCTTCTATAGCAACCGGAGTTTTAAATATTGGTAAGGCATCTAACGTTGTGTATAGTAATGCTGCCTTTGCATTATTTTCTTTTTCTAATGTTGCAATACCACCTTTCTTTTTTAACCATCTTAATGTAAGCATGGCAACATACACAGCAAATACAGGAGGAGTGTTGAGCATGCTACCTTCGCTGATATGATTACGATAATCCAATATAGTAGGAATTGTTCTTTTTACTTTCCCAAGAATGTTCTTATTAACAACAACAAGATTTACACCTGCCGCACCCATATTTTTTTGAGCACCTGCATACATCAGGTCGAATTTATTAAAATCGAGTTGACGGCTGAAAATATCGCTGCTCATATCAGCCACCAGCGGAACACCACAATCATATGGTAATGTATGCCATTGTGTTCCGCCAATCGTTTCGTTGGTAGTAATGTGCAGGTAAGCAGCAGTAGGTGTCGTAACTATATTTTTTGGAATGCTTGTATAATTATTTTCTTTAGATGAGCCGACAATTTCTACATGCCCAAAATTTTTTGCTTCTTTGATGGCTTTGTTGGCCCATGTTCCTGTTTCGGTGTACGCCGCTACTTCATTTTCATTCAACAGGTTCATCGGTATCTGCATGAACTGTGTAGTAGCTCCGCCGTGTAGAAATAAAACCTCATGGTCATCATCCAAACGCATCAGTTCTTTTACTAATGATCTGGCTTCTGCCATTACTGGTTCAAATAAGGGTGTGCGGTGTCCAATTTCAAGAATAGATAATCCAGTGTCGTTAAAGTTCAAGACTGATTTACTGGCTTCCTCAAATACTTCCTTTGGTAATATGGAAGGTCCGGCGTTGAAATTATGGATCACTTTTTTTGTTGATTCTATCATGAATTTTGTTGGATAAGAATGAAGGGTCAAATGTAAGTAAATTATACTCCTTCATTAGCGAAGCATATACCTCTTTTACAAAAGGATATATGCTTCGAGGGTATATTAGAGAGACTAATCTATAACAACAATTTTTTGTGTTTTAAATTTATTATTTTCTAACACTCTTATAAAATATATGCCATTTTTCAGCGCATCAGTAGACAATAACCCTGAGCCAATAAATTGAAATTCTTTTATTACTCTTTCATTTACATCAACCAGGGATCCTTTCAAGTATTGACCAGCTACATTTTCTATAATGATTGATTGTCCTCGTTTAACAAGCGTTGGTATTATTTTAATTTTGCTGATAGTTTTGGAACCTTCATCAGTAACTTGTTTCTGGGTATTTTCTGATCTGTTGCTGAAATTAGCCGTGATGTCAATAGTAAACTGATCTGTTAAACAACCCTGGTTATCAGCAACAGAATAGGTAGTATTTGAATTAGGAGCAACTGAAATGGTTCTTGTTGTAGCACCCGTTGACCAGTTATATGTTCCTACCCAGGACGCTGTTAAATTTGTTGGTGTGCCGGCAGCAATTGATAAATTAGTAGTCTTGTTTACATTTTTCATTAATGTAAATTGATCCGCCACTGCGCCGGTGCGGCGTATGAATTTTGCATCGAGGCGATTGTCTTCCACTTCCAGGTAAAACATACCGCCATCATCTACAGAAAATGGTAAGGCGTTGTGAGGATAGCCAGCCTGTATACCGCCATCTGCGCCGGCCGACCCGGCTACAACATATACTGTTCCGCTATTACTTATACCGCTATTAGTTGTATAAACACAAGAGTTAGAACTTCCATCATACTTACCGCTGGTACTGCTTATGGTATGTGTATTAATATTAAAAGAAGATTCATTTCCATAATGGCCATTTAATAAATAAGACCTTTCATAATCATGACTATGTCCGCAAATAATCAAATCAACACCCATACGTTCCAGAATACGGATAAAATTCTGCCGCATATTAATCAATTCTGATTCACTGTCAGAATTGTGGCTGCCCATTGTATAAGGTGGGTGATGCCAATATGCAATAACCCATGGTTTTGTATTGGCAGCTAAATCCTGCTTCACCCAAAGAGTCTGAGCACCTGTTGTATCATATAAGCGGGTAGATCCGCCATTTTCTTTTCCGTATGAGTCTAGAGAAAGAAAGTGAACATTGCCCCAGTCATAAGAGTAATATGCTTCTGTACCAGATGGCACTCCACCAGATTCACCATTTGCCGGATTGGTAAATATGGAATAATAAGGAACATTGTGATCCGCCTGCCGGGTGGCATTATTGGCATAATCATGATTGCCCGGCGCAGGGAATAACTGGTGATTTTTTAAAATATTGGAGCTGTACACATCAAAATAATTGGATTGATATTCTCCATCAGTTCCACTATTATAAGCATTATCACCCAACAGCATTAAAACTTCTGCTGGATTATTACCTACATAATTCTGGTAGGCACTGAGGCTTCCGGTTTGAAAACCGTTATCATTTCTTCCGCAATCACCAAAAGCAGCGATACGAATTTTTCTGGTAGTAGTGGCATCAGGGGCAGTAATAAAATAATTTTCTGTTCCATTTTGTAAAGCTTGGGTTGAACTGCCGAAACGATAATAATATTTTGTATCTGCAGTTAA
>JBDSUW010000218.1:0-24500 GCA_039927535.1 Chitinophagaceae bacterium
CCAGTAAAAAATTATTTACAGCAGAAAATAAATATTGCGGATCAGCAATTGCCTGCATTACGGAAGACTCCGGAACCAGTATTGATATTTTTTTCATGGAATAAAGATAAGAAAGCGGTCTGTCGCAAACAACCCCCAAAATAGCCGCTATTACACAGTAGTAATTTGATTTGAGTACAGCATCTTTGTAATGTCATTCAATCATAAACCAACTAATTAAATTAATCATGGAACTGACAACCGTAGCAGCAACCGTAAATGCACCAATAGAAAAAATATGGGAAGCATGGAGCCACCCGGTACACATTATGCACTGGAATAATGCATCTGCCGACTGGCAAACAACTTTTGCAGAAAATGATCTGCAAAAAGGCGGAATCTTTAGCAGCCGCATGGAAGCAAAAGATGGAAGCTTTGGATTCGACTTTGGTGGTGTGTATGATAAAGTGAAACAACATGAGCAGATAGCTTATACCATGGACGATGGCAGAAAAGTAAATACCAGATTTAGTGCTGAAGGTGACTGCACAACAGTGACCACTATATTTGAACCTGAAAGCCAGAATCCTGTTGACATGCAAAAAGCAGGGTGGCAAAACATTATGGATAATTTTAAAACTTATGTAGAGAAAGCAAGTACTATCACTCCCCTACATTTTGAAACAACCATTAATGCTCCGGTAGAAAAAGTGTACGCAACAATGATTGATGAAAAATCGTACAACGAATGGACGGCCGCCTTCAATCCTACTTCAAACTACAAAGGCAGTTGGAATAAAAATGCAAAGATCCTTTTCATTGGTACAGATAAAGATGGTTTGGCCGGTGGTATGGTGAGTCGTATAAAAGAAAATATGCCAAATAAGTTCATCAGCATTGAACACCTGGGATTAGTTAAAGGCGAAGAAGAAATAACCAGCGGTGCCGAAGTAGAAGGATGGGCCGGTGCTTTGGAAAACTATACTTTCAAATCTGTAGATGGTAATACACTACTTTCAATAGATATGGATTCGAACGAAGATTATAAGACTTACTTTAGTGAGACATGGCCTAAGGCATTAACTCTATTGAAAACAATTTGCGAAAAATAGTTTTATTAACCCTGCCGGCAGGCAGGCAGGCACGGAGACACGAAGGCACAGAGAATCACCAAGAAAATTACTTATTATAAAAATCAACAATCATGAACAATTCAATTTATCCCTGTCTGTGGTTTGATGGGAAAGCAAAAGAAGCAGCAACATTTTATGTTTCTGTTTTTGAAAATGGAAAAGTTTGTATTGACACCCCGATGGTTTCCATCTTTGAACTACATGGCAAAAAGTTTATGGGATTGAACGGCGGACCAACATTTACCATCAATCCTGCTATCTCTATGTTTGTTACCTGTGCAAATAATGCAGAAATAGAAAAGTACTGGAGCAAACTAACAGATGGTGGTACTGCCATGATGCCATTGAATAAATATCCCTGGGCTGAAAAATATGGATGGGTGAAAGATAAATACGGCATGACCTGGCAATTGATGATTGGCGACCTAAGCAAGGTAAGTCAGAAAATCAACACTGCTTTTTTGTTTGCCAATAATCAGTATGGAAAAGCCAAGGAAGCTATTGAACTATATACTTCTATTTTTCCCAACTCAACTGCACATCACCAGGAATTATATAAAGAAGGCGAAGGACAACCCGTTGGCTATTTAAAGTTTGGCCACTTTACTTTGAATGGCGAACTGTTTGCTGCTATGGACGGACCGGGTGACCATGCTTTTGATTTTGGAGAAGGCTTATCTATCGTTGTTGATTGTGATACACAGGAACAAATAGATCACTATTGGAATAAACTCACTGCTGATGGTGGAGTGGAAAGTCAATGCGGCTGGTTGAAAGATAAATTCGGTGTATCGTGGCAGATCGTTCCCACCGTTCTTGGAAAACTTATGAGTGATCCTGAAAAAGGCCCAAGAGTAGTAAAGGCATTTATGCAGATGAAAAAGTTTGATATTGAAGGATTGCTGAATGCCTAAAAAATGAATGGAACAACAATTAATTCATACCTGACTTTTAATGGTAACTGCCGGGAGGCTATGCAGTTTTACAAAGAATGCCTGGGCGGAGAGTTACATTTTCAAACAGTGGGAGAATCTCCACTATCTGCAACAATGCCTGTGAAGATGAAAGACTGCATTGTGCAAAGTACATTGACGAACGAAGCATTCACACTGATTGGTTCGGATATGGTGGACGATAAAGGTCTGGTAAAAGGTAATGCAGTTTCGCTGCTACTTGTTTGCAATAGTGAAGAAGAAGTGAATAACTGCTATGCAAAACTTGCTTCGGGAGGCGAGGCTACACATCCCCCAACTATTTCATATTGGGGTTCCTTGTTTGGCGACCTTATTGATAAATTTGGAAATCAATGGATGTTAAATTATCAAACTAAAAAATAAAAAGATGTGGAGGGCAATTTTAAAAACAACATTGATTGCAGGCACATTAGATATTATTGCTGCTTGTCTACAGGCTTATCTGGTAAAAGAAACAATGCCTGCTGTTGTACTGAAATTTATTGCCAGCGGTGTTTATGGAAAGACTGCTTTTGAAGGGGGCTACGAAATGATGGCAATAGGACTATTTTTTCATTTTGTAATTGCTTTTGCCTGTACCGTTATTTTCTTTTTCTTATATCCAAAATTAAATTTTTTAAAACATAGCATTTTACTAAATAGTTTATTGATAGCCCTATCAGCCTGGACTGTTACTACCCAAATTATAATACCAGCAAGTAAAATTCAACCTGGAGTTTTTAATCTGGGAAAAGCATTAATTGCTGCAGGAATTCTTTTTCTGTGTATCGGTTTGCCTGTATCCTGGTTTACAAAAAAATATTATTCAAATAAATCATCCTAAGAATAAAACGTATGAGTAATAAAACAATTAAAATTATTTTTTGGGTTTCCACTACGATTATATTTTTAATGGAAGGTGTGATACCAGCCTTTACCTCACAAACTGAATTAGCGAAAGAAGGAATCCGGCACTTAGGTTATCCTGAATATTTTGGTAATGCATTGGTTATTTTTAAAGTGCTGGGGGCATTGGCATTAATGATACCCAAAATTCCGGGCAGAATTAAAGAATGGGCTTATGCCGGATTTGCATTTGATTTTATTTTTGCCTTTATAAGCCTTGCGGCTGTTGACGGCTTTACCGGCCAAACATTTTTTCCACTTTTATTTTTAGTAATACTGATTGTCTCTTATGTTTCTTACCATAAAATGAGAAATTCATAATCTATAAATTAAGTAGCCATGTCATTCCAAGCCTATATTGATAACATAAAAACTAAAACAGGTAAAACACCTGAAGACTTTAAAAAAATAGCTACTAAAAAAGGCTTGCTAAAAGAAGGAGTAAAGGCAGGTGAAATAGTAAAATGGTTGAAAGAAGATTTTGATTTAGGGCATGGTCATGCAATGGCAATCTATGCTACGCTTAAGGGGAAGACAAAATGAAATGATAGCCGGGAAGAAAATAAGGCGGAAAGAATTTTCATATAGAATAGAAAAAGCCTTGCCGAATGACAAGGCTTTAAAGAAGTTATTATTATTTTAATCGCCCCAAATAGATTCTTTTCCTTCAAGCCACAACTTCACCACTCTAGTAGAAACTGATTTTGGTCTTTCCAGCGGGAAGTTCAATGCCCTGTCCCAACAAAGACTTGCCAATACACCCAATGCACGGCTAACAGCAAACAATACGGTGTAGAATTCATATTCCTTCATTCCATAATGTACCAGCAATGCACCACTGTGGGCATCTACATTCGGCCATGGATTTTTTACTTTCCCTAATGATTCCAGAATTGGCGGCACTACTTCATAAATATTCCAAACAGTATTTACCAACGGATCGTCTGGCATATGTTTTTTACCAAACTCCATTTGTGCATCAAACCGTGGATCAGTTTTTCGGAGCACAGCATGACCATAACCCGGCACCACTTTTCCTTCACTCAACGTTTTCTTTACATATTCTGCTATCTGCTCTTTTGTTGGAGCATCTGAATCTATTTCCTTCTGCATTTCAAATATCCACTTAATCACTTCCTGGTTAGCTAATCCATGTAATGGCCCGGCCAATCCATTCATACCGGCAGCATAGCTGAGGTATGGATCGCTTAATGCAGAACCAACCAAGTGAACTGTGTGTGCTGACACATTTCCTCCTTCATGATCGGCATGAATGGTCATGTACAAACGCATTAACTCTTTAAAACTTTCATCTTCGAAGCCCATCATGTGAGCAAAGTTGCCTGCCCAATCCAACAAGCCATTTGGTTGAATATGATCGCCACCTTTATATTTTCTTCTGTAGATATAAGCTGCTATTCTTGGCAAACGGGCAATAAGATCCATTGAATCATCAAATACTGATTCCCAATAATCTTTTTTGTTCATGCCTGCAGCATATTTTTTTGCGAACTGGCTTTCTGTTTGTAAGGCCATCACTCCTACTACAAACTGTGTCATCGGATGTGTATTCATCGGCAATGCCTCAATCGTATCAAATACATGATTAGGTACATGACTTCTTCTTTGCAAAACTGAACTTATATGATGCACATCATCATCTTCCGGCAACTCGCCGCAAAGCATGAGGTAGAATAAACCTTCAGGTAACGGTTCTGCACCATCGGGAGCCTTCGCTAATTTTTTTCTAAGGTCGGGAATTGAATAACTGCGGAAACGGATACCATCCTGTGCATCGAGCAATGATGTTTCAGACACAAGACCGGTAATACCTCTCATACCCTGATAAATCTGCGATAATTGTACTTCGCCGATTACTTTATCACCATGTTCTTTTAATAGTTCTTTAATGTCTGCAGCAACTACATCTGCCTTTGCTCTGAACCTGTCTTTTATAATTCCCATGATGACTTATTTTTTCTGTATTTGTATTCTAAAAATTCGTTGCGTAAAGGTACGCAAAGCCACCTGCCTTAACAAAAAACAAGGCTGAAAGTTGATAACGGTTAAAGACATTAATTTATCAAAAAAATAAGGAGAATTTATTTTGGAGTACGCCGGTACAGCCATAGCAAAACAAAGGTAAATGCGATATTGGGTAGCCAGGCGGCTAACATTGGTGGAAAGTTTCCTTTTGTCGCAAATACTGTTGAGAATCTGTCGGCAATAATAAACAGCGCCGCAATCGTAATTCCGAGAGCCATATGCATACCACTACCACCTCTTGTTTTCCGGCTGGCAATTACAACTCCAATCAATGTAAGTAAGAAAACAGATGCGGGAGTAGCATTTCTCCGATGCCTTTCTACCTTAAAGGTGCTTAAACCTTCGGTGCCACGCAATTCTTCCTGCTTTAAAAAAGCCACCAACTCCGGAGTAGTTAATTTATCTTTCAAATAATAATCTTTTCTTAGTTCGGTAGGCTTTACGCTGAGATTAATGATGAGGGAATCATGAAATAATAGCCTTTCACCCATGCTGTCAATAAACCGCTCAGCTGCATTGAGAAGTTGCCATTTTTTTACTGCTATATCCCATCGCATTCTATCGGCCCGCAGGTTATACACCACTTTATTATCTTTCACCTTTTCCATAAAAAAACCTCGGGAAGATTTACTGGCTGTATCAAAATCACGGATGCCGATATAGGTATTACTATCTATTCTTTTATAATAACTATTACCCATGTCCCGGTTCTTAGAAGGGTCTCTGTTATCAATATAATTTTGTTGAAAATCACTTCTTATAGCATTGGCTTTTGGAATCCAATAGCGGCTGCCAACCCACAAAACTGCAGTTAACAATAAGCCAGCAACCATATATGGCCGTAGAAACCGCTGGTAACTGGTTCCACTAGCGAGAATGGCAATCACTTCTGAACGGGTCGCCATTTTACTGGTAAAAAAGATGACTGCAATAAAAACAAAGAGAGGGAAAAGTAAACTCCAGATGAAAGGAACAAAGCCAAGATAATATTTAGTGATGATCTCGCTGGTAGTTAACCCAGACCGTACAAAATCATCGGTTTTTTCACTCGTGTCCACTGCTACTGCCACAATAGTGAACAATAAAAGGCAGAAAAAAAAAGTAATGATGAGCTTTTTAAATATGTACCAGTCAATCTTCTTCATACAGTGGAAAACAAATATAAAAATTTGCCGTCTTCGCTAATTTATTCTCCATAGTTACAACGAAGGGGAAAGCTATGGCGGCCGAACAAAAGTAGAAGAAAAAAAGTTGTGAGGTTGTGAAAGATATTACAGTTTAGTTTTTACGATTTCAACCATTTCTTTCTTCCAACGGGCAAAATCTCCCTCCTGAATATGCCTTCTTGCTTCAGTAACAAGCCACAAATAAAAAGCAAGGTTGTGAACACTTGCAATTGTATAGGCAAGAAATTCTTTTGCTTTCATCAGATGCCGGAGATAGGCTTTACTATAATAATTGCTTACTTCGCAATCAATTCCATCATCAATAGGCGAAAAATCATTTTCCCATTTCTTATTATCAATATTGATAACACCTTTTGTTGTAAACAACATAGCATTGCGTCCATTCCTTGTCGGCATTACACAATCAAACATATCAATACCCATACTGATGCATTCGAGGATATTCCATGGTGTGCCCACTCCCATCAGGTATCTTGGTTTAGCTGTTGGCAGATGATCGCAACACCATTCACATATCTCATACATCACATCTTCCGGCTCTCCTACACTTAGTCCGCCAATAGCATTACCTGTTGCTTCTTTTGAAGCAATGTATTCGCAGGATTGCTTTCGCAGGTCTTTAAATGTGCCGCCCTGCACAATAGGAAACAAATTTTGTGTGTAGGCGTATTTGGATTCTGTAGCATTAAATTGTGTAAAGCACCTGTCCAGCCATCTATGCGTCATCTCCATTGATTTTTTAGCATAGGTAAAATCACTTCCTCCGGGAGGACATTCATCAAAAGCCATAATAATATCCCCACCGATTGAACGTTGAATGTCCATAACTCTTTCCGGTGTAAACAAATGCTTACTACCATCAATATGCGATTGAAAAGTAACGCCTTCTTCTTTTATCTTTCTTGTGCCTGCCAGCGAAAAAACCTGATAACCGCCGCTGTCGGTTAAAATAGGTTTTGGCCAGCCATTAAATTTGTGCAAACCTCCGGCCTTTTCCAACACATCCAATCCCGGACGTAAATACAGATGATAGGTATTGCCCAGAATGATCTGTGCATTTACGTCGGATAGTAATTGTTGTTGTGTAACTGCTTTTACACTGCCAACAGTGCCAACGGGCATAAAAATGGGTGTCAGTATTTCGCCATGATCTGTAGTTATTTTGCCTGCCCGGGCTTTTGATCCCGAATCTTTCGTTTGTAATTCAAATTGTAATGCTGCCATTACTTTGCAAGATAAAACAATAGACAATAAGCAATTGACAAACAAATACCAAACTGTGGAAAGGTTTTGTCTATTGCTTATTGACTATTGCCAGTTGATTTCTACATTTGCCGCTATGCCACCAATTAACTGGGGAGAAGTTATTTTTTATTCTTTCGCCGCCGTAACCGCTATACAAATATTTTATTACACCGGTTTTTTCGGAAGGCTTGCTTTATATAAACCCAAAGTAAAATTAAAATCACAAAATCATCCGGTTTCAGTAATTATTTGTGCAAGAGATGAAGATGAAAATCTGGCCCGCAACCTGCCGGGTGTTTTGGTACAATCCTATCCGAGTACTTATGAAGTAGTAGCTGTAAATGATAATTCGTTAGACGATTCCAAATACATTTTGCAAGAACTTAAAAAAACATTCAAGTCGCTGCATGTGGTAGAGCTTACACAAGAAGCAGTACATATTTCCGGAAAAAAATATCCTTTATCAATTGGTATAAGAGAAGCAAAGCATGAAGTGTTGTTGCTAACAGATGCGGACTGTGTGCCGGCAAGCGAACACTGGATCACCAAAATGCAGGATGGCTACGATGATAGTATTGAAATCGTATTAGGCTATGGTGCTTATCATAAGAAAAAAGGATTGCTGAACAAGCTGATACGGTTTGAGACTTTTCATACGGCTTTACAATATCTGTCATATGCCTTGGCGGGCATCCCATATATGGGTGTGGGCAGAAATTTATCGTACAAGAAAAGCCTCTTTTTTAAGAGTAAAGGTTTTTCTTTCATCAATCATATTCCCAGTGGCGATGATGACCTGTTTATTAATAAAAATGCCACAAAAAATAATACTGCTGTTGTAATAGACCCCGATGCTATTACCCGTTCTATTCCTAAAACAACATGGAAGGCCTGGCTGCGCCAAAAATCAAGACATTACACCACCGCTAAGTTTTATAAACCAAAACATAAGTTTTTACTGGGATTATATTTTGCCACACAATTTATTTTCTATCCGCTGCTAGTTGCGGCAATTATTTTTTATGATTGGCGTTTTGCCTTGCCTGTTTTTGGTCTGCGTTTTCTTATTCAGGCAATCGTTTTATATAAGTCGATGAAAAAAATGGGTGAAAGTGATCTTTGGCCATGGTTTATCATATTCGATATATGGATGTTTTTTTATTATCTCATCTTTGCACCTGCATTGTGGAGAAAACCTGTTAAGGGCTGGTAACCTCACCCCAACCCTCTCCCTTGAGGAAAGGGAGAAATAAAGGCACTGCTTATGGAAGTCATTCTTAAATATTTTGCTGATTTCACTGAAAAACAATTGGAGCAATTTCGATTACTTGAACCGCTGTACAAAGAATGGAATGAGAAGATCAATGTTATTTCCAGAAAGGATATTGATAGCTTATACGAAAAACATGTGCTTCATTCATTGAGCATCGCCACAAGTTTTGAATTTTCTGATGATATGGAAATAATTGATTTGGGAACCGGCGGCGGATTTCCGGGTGTGCCGCTTGCCATTTTTTTCCCAAACGTAAAATTTCATTTAGTCGATAGCATTGCAAAAAAATTAAAAGTAATTGATGCAGTCGCAGAAGGTGCTGATATAAAAAATATAACGACACAGTATAGCAGAATAGAAGATATTAAAAACAGGAAGTTTGACTTTGTAGTGTCTCGTGCAGTAGCTCCATTGAAAGAACTTTGGAAATGGAGTAAGCCTTTATTAAAAATAAAAACGCAGACAGAATTCACTCCTGGATTAATTTGCTTGAAAGGAGGTGATTTGGCGCTGGAAATACAGGAAAGTAATACAAGGCCTAAAATAATGGATATTTATGCCATTTTTGAAGAAGAATTTTTTAAGGAAAAACATTTACTCTACGTTCAACGATAAAAAATACCAGTTTGTGGTATTGTTTCTATTCGATGTAATCAGGAACTTTATAGTATGAAAGAAATATCTGTATGCGTAGTTGATGATAACAGGGAATTAAGAATTGCTCTGGAAGAGATTATTACCATGTCTGATGGTTTTAAATGCACTGGTATTATCGGCTCAGCCGAAGATGCAATAAATCAAATTCCAATATTAAGACCTGAAGTGGTGCTAATGGATATCAACCTTGGAACTGAAGAAACAGGAATAGATGTGGTTAAGGTATTAAAACCGAGAATGCCTGATACCAATTTCATGATGTGTACAGTTTATGAGGAAGATGAAAAAATATTTGAAGCCCTTAGTGCAGGTGCCAGTGGCTATATTTTAAAGAAAACTAATCCTGGCAAAATGCTTGACTCAATACGAGAGCTATATGAAGGCGGTGCACCGATGAGCAGCCAGATTGCCCGAAAAGTAGTAGCAGCCTTTCAACAGCAAATCCATGTTGTAAATGATGGAGATAACCTTGATATGTTATCAACAAGAGAAAAAGAAATACTTGAATACCTTTCCCGGGGATTAATGTATAAAGAAATTGCATCTCAATTATTTCTTAGTCCCGAAACAGTTCGCAAACATGTTTATCACATTTACGAAAAACTACATGTAAATAACAGAGTCGCAGCGGTGAATAAATTTTATGGGCGATAGAAACAAAAATCCGGACTTCTTTAAAAATTGCAACTTATTGCAACCGTTTGACCCAATATCTTAAAAAAATACCACAAATAGGGTATTGCTGCATGCTATAAGACCCCCTAATTTTGGCATAAATCAAGAACTTGACAACCCAACCATTAACCTTGAGCCTTTTCCTATTTGCATTTATATTGGGGTCTTGATTAAAAAACCGTCAAAAAAAACCCTCTGCAATCAACGTAGAGGGTTTTACTTTTTTAGCAAATTTTTTTATTTAGTTACCACTTTGGCTCCAGCTTATTATTTTTTCTCTCAACATCAGCCATCCGTTGCGATGGATCTATTTCAACTGCAGTAAAATCAAAAAGTTTTTTCTCACTAGAAATAATATATGTTTCACTTGTCCAGTGCCAGGGTTCGTATACTTTTCTGACAACTGATTTATCTTCTATTGGCTTTGAGCCATACATTAAATCCAAAGGAACGTAATGCATTTCCTTAGTGCCATCTTTAAACGTTAATTGTACATCAACCGGCATTGGCATTAATCCATTTCTTTTTATTCTCACATTCGTCATACCATTTTCTTCCCACAAACTATCGATACTATAATCAATCGTTTTGGTTGAATTGATCCAATACTCTTTGTACCAATCCAGTTTCATATCACTCAGCTTTTCTGCAATACGCATAAAATCTGACGGATTCGGATGTTTGAATCTCCATTGTTTATAATATTCTAGTAAAATTTTATCCCTTACTGGTGCACCAACGATGTAGCCCAATTGTTCCATAAACACTTCGCCTTTGGAATATACTGCCGGGCTATACGCTGCATTTAAATTGTAATGATCTGCATGAGTAGTTAACGGTTCTTCTTTTCCACTTTTCACCAAAGAGAAATAACTTTTGTAAGCCCCATCGTATACAAAACTGGTGTCATTATTTAAAAAACCTAACACTCTGTCGTCTGCATATGAAGCAAAACCTTCATCCATCCAACCATACAATGATTCATTGGTACCCATCAATCCCTGATACCAGTTATGCATCCATTCATGTAACCAAGCACCAGGGCTTGCCAGCAAAGTTGCCATCGGGTATTCCATGCCACCATCGCCACCATGAATAAATGAGTATTGTTTGTACGGATATACGCCGAAGGTTTTTTCTATGAAAGGCAATGCTCTTTCTGCATCGTCAAGAATTTTTTCCCATGATGCCGCAGCTACGTTGGTAGATTTATATAATAAATGAAGTGTAACACTGTCATTTACTTTTCTTGACTTATGAATAAACTCAGGATCTGCAGCCCACATAAAATCATGCACATTAGGTGCTATAAATCTCCAGATCAATTTATTGCCAGCAGGTCTTTTCACTTTTACACCAGGCATTTCATACCCATAACCAATCTGGTCAGGATTTTGTAAATAACCTGTTCCACCAAGAATATACTTGCTGTCTATTTTTATGCTTACATCATATTCTCCCCACACTCCATAAAATTCACGGGCAATATATGGTGTAGGATGCCAGCCTTCATAATCATATTCACACAATTTTGGATACCATTGGCTCATTGAATATCGCACCTTTGTTGATGGGTTATCTCTTCCGCTTCTGCGAACTTGTAATGGCACCTGTGCTTCAAACTCCATATCGAAAACAACTTTTGATTTTGGGAGAATTGGCTTATCCAGTTTTACTTCAAGAATTGTTTCAAGTACTTTAAATGATTGAGCTTTTCCATTCATCTTCAAAGAAATTATTTTCTGATAACCGATCTCATCGGGTTTCAAATTTAAAATCCGGTCTTTCACTCTCCCATCCCAGTCAGATCTTCCACCAGCACCATTTACAACTCCTTGTCTTCTGCTTCGTACATCCATCATGCTGCCAGGCTGAAAGGCGTTAAAGTATAAATGATAAAAAACTTTAGTTAATGTGTCAGGTGAGTTATTCCAGTATTCCAGTTTTTGTTTACCAGTAAACTGATTCGTTTGTACATTCATGTCAATGTTCATCACATATTTCACTTTCTGCTGCCAGCGATCAGATTGTGCATTGCTAAAAAAAGAAATACTAGAGAAAATAATTACTAAATAGAAAATCTTACGCATTAATTTTAATTTGAGTTGACAAATTTCGTTAAACAGATGTTATGATTAAAACAAAAAAAATTGACGGATATCCGTTTGTTTCTTACGCCAAAGAAACCTTTTCTTCTCCGGCAATGATACAAAAGAGTGATGAATTTTATAAATGGTTGGATAAAAGGAGAACAATAAGAGATTTTTCTAATAAACCAGTGCCAAAAGAAGTAATTGCCAATATTATTCTGAGTGCTTCTACCGCACCCAGCGGAGCACATAAACAACCTTGGACATTTTGTGTGGTGAGTGATCCGGCCATAAAAAAACTAATACGTATTGAAGCAGAGAAAGAGGAATTTGATAGCTACAACGGACGAATGCCGGAAGAATGGCTAAAAGATCTGCGACCATTACAAACAGATTGGCATAAAGAATTTCTGGAAACAGCTCCTTACCTGATCATTGTTTTTAAAAAAAGTTATGAGCTAAAAGAAGGTGGAACAAAAGGAACCGTTTATTATGCTACTGAAAGCTGCGGATTAGCTTGTGGATTTTTATTATCTGCCATTCATGATGCAGGATTGGGAGCTTTAACACATACTCCATCGCCAATGAATTTTTTGTGTAAGGTTTTGAACCGGCCTGAAAATGAAAAACCTTTTTTATTAGTTCCCGTTGGTTATCCAGCTGATGAATGTTGGGTGCCGGATTTGAATAGAAAGCCAATTGAGGAGGTTGCTGTTTGGTATTAGTATTGAGCATTTCAAATTTTTAAGGATGTCACCCCGGGCTTGACCCGGGGTCTTTTCCTATTGTAACATGTTTAATATGGAGAAAGATACCGGATCAAGTCCGGTATGACTTAAGAAATGATTTGTCACTCTGGGTTTGAGCCAGAGTCTTTCTCTAATACCAATCTTTCGCCAAATCAAATAAATCAGGGTTCTCTTTACGTATTAATTCAATTTTCCAGCTACGTTGCCAATTCTTAAGTTGCTTTTCTCTTGCAATTGCATTTCTTACATCATTAAAGTCTTCGTAGAAAACAAGAAAGAAACATTTATATTTTGTAGTGAATACACTTCCATTGTCAAACTTGTGTAGCCAAAGTCTTGTTTCAAGATTGATTGTTACCCCAATATAAAAAACCGTTCTGGCAAAATTTGAAAGTATATAAACAGAGAATGTACCTGACCTGCTCATATCCCGAAGCTAAAAAAATAATAGCTTATTTCTGATAACCCTTTTCAGAGAAAAACACTTAGACAAGCCAGGTTTGAATGAAAAGAGTTGTCACACTGGACTTGATCCGGTGTCTTTTCCTGATATATTTTTTTCACTTGAGAGAAAGATACCGGGTCAAGCCCGGTAAGACTTAAAAAGGAATGTCACTCTGGGCTTGACCCCAGAGTTTTTTCTAACTCAATTCTTTCCTTATTCTTATATTGATAATAATTTTGTGAAAGATACTTGATAAGTCCAGTTTGACTGACAAGGAAACGTCACCCCGGACTTGATCCGGGGTCTTTTTCTAACTCAATTTTCCTTATTCTTATATTGATAATAATTTTGTGAAAGATACGGGTCAAGCCCGGTATGACAGGTATTAAAGATTAACCTTTACCAGCAACAACAATTACAATCTCACCTTTAACCGTTTTCTCACTAAAATGAGCGGCTACTTCTTTTAGATTACCTTGTTTATTTTCTTCAAACATTTTTGAAAGTTCTCTGCTTACAGAACATTGTCTTTCTTCACCAAAATAAGTAGCAAATTCCGTTAATGTTTTAACCAATCGCATTGGCGATTCATAAAAAATCATTGTTCTTTCTTCTTCTGCTAATTGCTTCAACAGGGTTTGCCTTCCTTTTTTTATTGGCAAAAAGCCTTCGAAACAAAAACGATTTGTTGGAATACCACTGTTGACTAATGCAGGAACAAATGCTGTTGCGCCGGGCAAGCATTCTACTTTTATTCCAACTTTAATACATTCTCTTACCAATAAAAAAGCTGGATCAGAAATTCCGGGTGTGCCAGCATCCGTTACAACAGCCATTTTTTTTCCTTCCAATAACTGACTGACTAAATGTTGCAACACTTTATGTTCGTTGTGCTGATGATAAGGAGAAAGTTGTTTAGTGATCTGATAATGATTTAACAGATGTGAAGTGTTCCGGGTATCTTCTGCAAGAATGAGATCAACTTCCTTCAGTACTTCAATGGCACGAAGAGTAATGTCTTTAAGATTACCGATGGGTGTGGGAACGAGGTAGAGAATTCCCCCTGTCCCCCTAAAGGGGAGACTTAGATCTTTATTTTTTTCTTTTTTCTGAAAATTTTCCAAAAGCAACGTAATTATAATCGGAAAAATCTTTCCTTACTCCCCTTTAGGCCTGCCCGGATGAACCGGTCGGACGGGGGTTGGGGGTTGTACTTATTTCAAAATATTCCATCACTGGATTTGCCAGCAGTTTTTTACTTGCTTCTTCTGCAATTGCTTTGGCTTTATCCTGCGAATCTGCATTTACCTGAAGTGTTATGTTTTTTCCAACTCGTACATCTTCAACGCCATTTAAGCCAAGGTTTTCCAAACCACCCATTACTGCTTTTCCTTGCGGATCAAGCAATTCTTTCAGGGGCATTACTTTTATTTGAACTGTATAGGTCATGTTGTTTTGTTTTTGAAGAGCAAAGATAAAAGAACATATGCAAGCACCGTTACTGGAATTGCCAACCATTTAACCAAAACAAATGCAACAACTGCAATTATCAACAGCAACAATTTTGGAAGATTATTCTTTATACTGTAGTCTTTAAACTTCAACGCCATTAATGGCAGATTTGAAACCATTAACCAAGATAGCACAGCAACTAATGCATACAAAAACCACTTATTCAATAACAGTTCCTGAATCCATGCTTCATTTACATTCCAGTAAATTAATGGCAGCGATGCCACAAAAATTCCAACTGCCGGAACCGGCATTCCTTTAAATGAAAAAGATTGAGAATTATCTAAGTTGAATCTTGCCAAACGCCATGCTGCTGCACCCGGTAAAATAAATGCTGGTAACAACCAAAGAACAGATGTATCAATTCCTCCTTCTTCCTGTGCGAAGCTTAAACGCAAAAACTGATAAATGATCATTCCCGGAGCCACACCAAAACTCACCACATCTGCCAATGAATCCAGTTGCTTTCCCATTTCGGAGCTTGCATTAAAAAGCCTTGCTACAAATCCATCTAAAAAATCTACAACGGCTGCTAACCCAATGAATAAAGAAGCAATCCATATTTTTTCGGGAATATCAAGCAATAAAGCACCTTCAACATCTGAAGTAATGACTATTCCATTTTGCAAAGTATAAACTATCGCAAGGCAGCCAAATACAAGGTTGAGAAGTGTAAAAAGATTGGGAATTTGTTTCATCAATAATTAATTAAGATTAAAATCCAGTTAATGCGGCGTCCGTTAAAAAATCTTTTCCTTCGTTTTCATTGACTTCAAAGCCGGCGATAAATTTTTTGTATTTCAAGATGCATACCTTGTAAAATAAAGAGTGAAGAAGTTCTTAGAAATCGCATCATAATTATTGGCAGCCCTTTCCGATTTATTTACCTGTTCAAAAAAAACTGCAGCGGCATTTTTTATTCCTACAATATTAAATAAGGCCTTTATATCTTCTTTGTCAGCATAATTGATAAAAAATTCCAGTACGACGGGCAACGGTAAATTTTCCTTTTCCGAGTCTTTTGAATACCAGAAAAGATGTGCATTTTTTCGTATCAGCGCCTTTAATTCAGGACTGTTTTCCATGCTTTAAAGATACCTATTTTTGCCTTTTACTCTACTATTTCTTCATCAACGCCTCTATCTCTTCCGCCGTAATAGGAATATTTTTCATCAGGTCTTTGCTTCCAGTTTTTGTAATCCAAAGATTATTTTCAATCCGAACTCCCATTTTTTCTTCTTCAATATAAATACCAGGTTCTACAGTAAATACCATTCCGGCTTTGATAGGTTCTGTTCTAGTGCCCAAATCATGTACATCAACACCCAAATGATGCGAAATGCCGTGGTACAAATATTTTCTGTAAGCCCTGTTCTCGGGGTCTTCGTTTTTTACATCAGTTTTTTTCAGCAAACCAATCTTTAAAAATTGCTGAGTAGCTTCTTCACCAACCTTATCAGTATAATCTACTATACTAATTCCCGGTTTTAAAATACTTTTAGCATAATCATGTAAATGCAGGCAGGCATTGTAAACCGTCTTTTGCCTTCTGCCGAATTTTCCACTTACAGGAATTGTTCTTGAAAGATCAGCGCAGTAACCGCCATACTCAGCACCGAAATCCATTAATATCAGTTCGCCATCTTTACATTCTGCATTATTACTTACATAGTGTAATATTCTTGCATTATCGCCACTGGCAATAATACTCCCATAAGCCGGGCCTGTAGCTCTCTGACTAAGGAATGAATGAAATATCTCTGCTTCAATCTCATATTCCATTACACCGGGCTTAACAAATTGTAATATTCTCCGGAATGTATTATCGGTAATGTCAACAGCTTTTTGCAGTACTTCCACTTCATCAGCAGTTTTAATACCTCTTAACTCTTTCAAAATTTTTGCAGCTCTTACATAATTGTGCAGCGGATAACGGCTCCTCATTTCATCAATAAAGCGATATTCTCTTGTTCGCAGAAGGCTAGCTTTACGATCGTTTTCATTGCTATCGAGATAAATATTATCTGCCAGATGAACCCAGGGTTGCAATAAACCTTCCAGACTATCCAACCACACAATTGTTTGTAAACCGCTTATAGCCTGTGCTTCTTTTATCCGCAACCTCTTGCCATTCCATTTCTCCATTAACTCATTGGGGCGAACTAATACCAAAACTTCACGGTATTTTGGATCGGGATTATCCGGAAACAAAATAACCATACTGTCCTCTTGTGATATTCCAGTAAGCCAGAACAGGTCACTGTTTTGTTTGAAATTATAAATAGCATCACCGTTGCTCGATACTTCATCATTGCTTACAAAAATGGCAATAGAGTTTTTTTGCATTTTACTGATGAACCGCTCACGGTTTTTAATAAATATTTCAGGATTTAATGGAAGATATTTCATAATTAAAAGGTTTTTAATAAAAAAAATTATAATTGGCTTTGATATGGTTACTACAGCTAAAGATAATACCGAATGTGCATTCGTAATAGCCCAATTTCATTGACCTAAACGACTGCTACATCGGCATTATACCATTCTCTACTAAAACAATGTAAAATTAAAAAGTGGTATAACAAGTAAACAAAACTTCCAAATAACTTTCATCACAAAGCAAGACAAATAATCCATTATTGATAAAAAATTAAAGAATATAATCCTTCTTTTAATAGCTTTTAAAAAATTAAATACAGAACGAACAGAATCTTAAGAAATATTTGAAAATTTTGCACAAAACTAATGTGTACCACTAACACTTGTTTGTTTTAAAAGATTTTACTCACTTACCTTTGTAACCTCATCAAATTGCGATTGAATATATGTCTGCCCCAATCTTTGCCATTCCTTTAAAGACACTCCTGAATTTAGGATTAAAAAACACAGAATCAATTCATTATCAGTCAACCCCGGAAGAACTTGTACAAGACACTTTACGAATCGGTGAGGGTGTATTGAATGATACAGGTGCATTAGTGATTAAAACCGGAGAATTTACCGGACGTTCTCCAAAAGACAGATTCTTTGTAAAAGATGAAATAACCGCCGATTCTGTTAATTGGAACGACTTTAATATTCCAATTGAAGAAAAATATTTCGACATTATCTACAAAAAGTGTTTGAAATACCTGGAAAATGTAAATGAGTTCTGGGTGAGAGATTGTATGGCTTGTGCTGATCCACGATACAAATTGAATGTTCGTGTTATTAACGAGAAACCCTGGAATAATCTTTTTGCTTACAATATGTTTCTTCGTCCAAAAGATGAAGAACTAGAAAATTTTAAAGCCGACTGGCATTTATTTTCTTTGCCAGGATTGCATTTAGATCCAAAAGAATGTGGTACCCGACAACACAATACTACTGTTGTTTCCTTCAAACATAAAATGGTATTGATTACCGGATCAGGTTATACTGGTGAAATAAAGAAAGGAATCTTTTCAATACTCAATTATATTCTTCCGCATGATAAAGATGTACTGAGTATGCATTGCAGTGCTAATATGGGAGATGATGGCGAAACCGCTATTTTCTTTGGATTAAGTGGCACCGGAAAAACTACATTAAGTGCAGATCCTAATCGTAAACTGATTGGTGATGATGAGCATGGTTGGACAAAGGATAATATCTTCAACTTTGAAGGTGGTTGTTATGCAAAAACAATTAACCTGACAGAAGAAAAAGAACCGGAAATATTTAATGCTATCCGGCCGGGAGCCTTAGTAGAAAATGTTACTTTTTTCGAAAGCACCAATAAAATAAATTTTGATGATGCTACCATTACTGAGAATACAAGGGTTTCTTATCCTTTAGACTTCATCAGTAATGCGCAGGAGCCTTCGATTGGTGGCTTACCTAAAAATATTTTCTTTCTTACTTGTGATGCATTTGGTGTGTTGCCTCCTATTTCTAAGTTAACACCTGGTCAGGCCATGTACCAGTTCATTTCTGGCTACACAGCTAAAGTAGCAGGTACGGAGCTTGGCGTTACAGAACCAAAACCAACTTTCAGTGCTTGTTTCGGTGCTCCATTCATTCCATTACATCCAGGCAAATATGCTAAGATGTTGGGTGAAAAAATGCAAGAAAATAATGTAAATGTGTGGATGATTAATACCGGCTGGACTGGCGGACCTTATGGCACCGGTAGCAGAATGAAGTTGAAATACACCAGAGCAATGATAACAGCTGCGCTGGAAGGAAAGCTAATCGATGTTGAATTTGAAGCAGACCCGATATTTGGTTTTTCCATTCCTAAAGAATGCCCAAATGTGCCAAACGAAGTATTAAACCCTATAAATACATGGACAGATAAAACAGCCTTCAAAGAGAAATCAAAATACCTGGCTGGTTTATTTGTAAAGAATTTTGATAAATACGCAGACGGAGTAACGGAGGAAGTTTTAGCGGCGGCACCGAAAGCATAATAAGATATAACCCAATACGGGTTTTATAAAAGCCCCATCTTGCTCTTGCAGATGGGGTTTTTCTTTTTTTTAACTACCTGTTATGCAGCTAATAAAATTTTAAAACCGACTTTACGTTTATTATATATCATGAAAATCAGATACCTCCATTTCTTTATTTGCTTAATGCTTTTCTCCTCTTCTCTTTTTGCACAAAGTGATAAAGAGGAATTGATAAAATGGGATGATAATAAAAGACTTAATTGGGCTGATTATAAAGGAAAGCCAGATGACAGTAGCGATGCTGCAGCCTCTACCTCCACATATCTTGTGATTGATTATAGTATCTGGCAGAATACAATGACTTACAAAATTCAGTCTATGTTTTCGAAAACCCGGTCGTGGGGATTGCATAAAACAGATTACATTCTCAGTCATGAACAAGGACATTTTGATATAGCAGAGGTTTTTGCCCGTAAGCTGCACAAGAAAATGAGTGAGTACAAGTTTAACAAGCGGACTTATCAGAAAAGCTTAGGTAATATTTACGATGAAGTTGTAGAAGAAAAAACGGAAATGCAGAATGATTATGACAGGGAAACCAGGCATAGCATCAATAAAGTGAAACAAGCACAATGGCTGAGGAAAATTAAAAAGCTATTGGAAGAATATGAAGATTATGCTGATTACTAAAACAATCCGTACAACTCCGCATCAACTTTCTGAATGATCTCACCAAAATCTTCATCTTTTTCGCCAAACTTGTTTTTATCTACATCAATTACAAGCAGCTTACCTTCTTTGTAGCTGCCAATCCATTTGTTATAATATTCGTTAAGCTTTTTGAGATAGTCCAAACGGATATTTTCTTCATACTCTCTTCCTCTTTTTTGAATTTGTCCAACCAATGTTGGCACAGAAGCATTCAAGTATATTAAAAGGTCAGGTGGTTGTACCAATGATTTTAAAGTCTGAAAGAAATGATAGTAATTATCAAAATCTCTTTTACTCATCAATCCCATTTCATGTAAGTTGGGAGCAAAGATGTTCGCATCTTCATAGATCGTTCTGTCTTGTATAACTGTTTCCGTTCCTTTCTGTATTTCCACTAACTGGCGAAGGCGGCTGTTTAAAAAATAGATCTGCAGATTAAAACTCCAGCGGGGCATATCCTCGTAGAAATCCATCAGGTAAGGATTATGATCTACATCTTCAAAGTTGGGAATCCATTTGTAATGCTTACTTAACATTTCAGTTAATGTCGTTTTTCCGGCTCCGATGTTTCCGGCAATTGCAATGTGTTTTGGTTTTTTTGATTTTGCCATTTTATTTCAGGGTATTTCATACAGCTCAGCCGTATTGTTGTCTGTTGTTTTACTTTTTTTTCATTGCTACCAAAAAACAAATTAAGGCGAGTGGCAAAGGTATCCACCAATAATCCCTCAGCTCTGATAAGTGAGATGAATTGCCTCCCACTATACGCATTGTCCATGCTCCTGCAAGTGCAAGAAATCCAATAACCATCCAAATGTTTTTATTCATGGTAGTCGATTTTGAAATAAAAAATACATTTATTTAAAAGTAATGTAATTTCTTTTATCCGAATATGTCAATTAATAATAATTTAAACCCATTGCTTCACGAACCAGTTCCATTGTAGCTTTAGCACTTTTCCGTGCCTTTTCAGCTCCCTTTTCCATTACTTCTTTTAGGTATTGTTCATTATTTCTTATGTCATCCGCTTTTTCCCGGATGGGTGCAATGAACTTAACCATATCCTCACCCAACTGCTTTTTAAAATCTCCATAGCGGATTGAACATGTAGAGTAATCCTCCTCAAACTTCTTAATTACATCATCTGCACATACCAGTTTCATCAAAGAGAAAATATTCTGAATATAGTCAGGTTTTGGAGTATTAGGATCCGTAGGTCCGTTATCTGTTTTCGCTTTCATCACTTTCTTTCTGATCAGCTCATCGTCATCTGACAAATAAAGTGTTGCATATTGATTTTCGCTTTTACTCATTTTCCCTGCGCCATCCAGGCTGGGAACTTTTACCAGTTCGTCACCATAATTAAATGCATGTGGTTCAGGAAACACTTCACCATAGCGATGATTAAAACGATTGGCAAAATTGCGGGCCATTTCCAGATGCTGCTCCTGATCTTTTCCTACCGGCACATAAGATGCTCTGTGCAAAATAATATCTGCTGTTTGTAGTACTGGATAAGTTAGTAACCCTGCATTTACATTATTTTCATGCTGCCTTACTTTTTCTTTAAATGTAACCGTTTTTTCCAGCTCCCCAATGTAGGCTAGCATATTCAGATAAAGATAAAGTTCTGATGTTTCGTAAACATTACTCTGACAATAGAGTGCCGCTTTATCAGGGTCTAACCCACAGGCAATATTTTCTGATAAAACTCTTTGGACGTTTGTTTTTAATTGCTTCGTATCCGGATGAGTAGTTAGTGAGTGTAAATCTGCAACCATAAAATAACACTCAAATTCATTTTGCAACCGCACATAATTTTTTACGGCGCCAAAATAATTTCCGAGGTGTAAAAATCCGGTAGGCCGGATGCCACTCATTACTATTTTCTTGTTCTGTTCCATGCGGCGGCGAAGATAAAAAGAAGTTTGGGGTTTATGGTTTGTAGTTTATAGTTAATCCTAAAAAACGGAAAGTCAATGATGATGGGCATAATCACAAATTACCAACTACAAACTATAAACTATCTTTGTCCAATGGAAGTGAACGACGCAATGGTTGATAAACTGGCTCATCTCTCTCGTCTGCATTTTAATGAAACAGAGAAATTTGAAATCAAAAATGATTTGCAGCGGATGATTGCATTTGTTGAAAAACTCAATGAATTAGACTTGGATGGCGTTGAACCGCTCCTTCACATGAGTGATGAAGTAAATGTGCTGCGGGAAGATGTAGTAAAAGGTTCGGTAAACAGAGAAGAAGCCTTAAAGAATGCACCACTACATGATGGACAATTTTTTAAAGTACCTAAAGTAATAAAACCCTTATCCCCAGTCCGACCGGCTCATCCCCACCTTAATGATCAGATCGGGCAGGCGGGCCGGCCTAAAGAGGTGTAATACATTTCCATATTCCAAAATCTATTTGATGAACTCTAGCATAACAAAAGAAAATTTAACAAGCGCCTCTTTAATGGTTGGGAGCATTATTCATTTGGAGAATATTCAGAAAAGCTACTACATGGGTAAGCAGGAGCTGAAAGTGCTGAAAGGTCTTTCGCTGGATGTTTTTAAAAATGAATATGTGGCTTTAATGGGACCTTCAGGGTCTGGCAAAAGCACATTGATGAATATTATCGGCTGCCTTGATACGCCAACAGGTGGAAAATATATTCTGAATGAAAAAGATGTCAGCCAGATGGAAGATAATTCGCTGGCAGAAGTAAGAAACTCAGAGATTGGTTTTGTTTTCCAGCAATTCAATTTATTACCAAGATTAACAGCTTTAGAAAATGTGGCTTTACCATTAGTATATGCCGGCATGAGCAGGAAACTTCGTAATGAAAAAGCATTGCATGTGCTGGATATGGTGAGCCTAACAGACAGATCGCATCACAAACCCAATGAACTATCCGGAGGCCAATGCCAACGGGTTGCTATTGCAAGAGCATTGGTAAATGATCCTGCAATTATACTGGCGGATGAGCCAACTGGTAATCTTGATTCAGTTACATCGCATGAGATTATGGATATTTTTGAAGATATTCATAACAGAGGCAATACTGTTATTCTCGTTACCCATGAGGAAGATATTGCTAGTCATGCACACAGAATAATACGGTTGCTTGATGGAAATATTGAAAGTGATAAAAGAAACAAGCCTTCGATTGAAGAAAGAGTTGAAACAAAAAATTAATTCGGACAATGGCAATGAAAATTTATACAAAAACGGGTGATAAAGGAACTACCTCATTGATAGGTGGAACAAAAGTTCCTAAATCACATCTTCGTATTGAAGCTTATGGCACTGTTGATGAATTGAATTCATGGATTGGCCTTGTTGGCGACCAGATCAAAATCAAAAAAGAAAAAGAAATTTTACAGGAAGTACAGGATAGGCTGTTTACCATTGGCTCATCACTTGCTTGCGACCCAAACAAGGAGACAAAACTTAAAATACCAGACCTTGTAGAGCTGGATATTATCTTCTTGGAAAATGAAATTGATAAAATGAATAAGAAACTTCCGGAGATGAAAACATTCATTATTCCCGGAGGTCATCCTGTAGTTTCAACTGCACATATTGCCCGTTGTGTTTGCCGCAGGGCAGAAAGATCAATTGTTGAATTGGAGCAAAATAAAATGTTTGTAGAACCATTGGTAATAAAATACCTGAACCGGTTAAGCGATTATCTGTTTGTGTTGGCAAGATATATTGCCAAAAGTTTGAAAGTAAAAGAAATTCCCTGGAGACCTCGAGTTTAAACTTTTAATACTCACATAAATATCTTATTTTACTAATGATTCTGAACTCAGGCAACTACCTTCCTGCTTAAACGTCATTTCAACGAATTATTAATTCGAATATTTTAAACTTATTACATGAAGTTTATTAATTTTTTATTGGTGTCATTATTTGCTTTTTATTTAATTGGCTGCGATCCAGATCCTATTGACCCTCCTCCACCGCCAGATCCAATAGAACTTCGTGATACAACCATTAAAGACATTCCCTACGGCGTCAATAGCAGCCAAAAATTTGATCTTGGACTTCCTGCAAACAGAACTACTGCGGTAACACAATTAGTCGTAGTAGTGCATGGTGGCGGTTGGGCGACGGGTGATAAGAATGAATTAAGCTGGTTATTGAATGGATTAAAACAAAGAGGTTATGCTGTTGCAAATATTAATTACCGGCTTATCTTAAACCAACCCGATAATTATAAAATGCAGTTAGACGATGTAGACAGTGCGGTTCAGTTTACGTTAAGGCTCGCATCAACATATACATTCAATGGACAAAAATTATATATAACTGGTCATAGTGCCGGTGGACATCTTGCATTGAGTTATGCTTATACAAGAAATACATCAGGTAAAGTAAAAGCTGTAAGTTCATTGGCCGGTCCCACAAACCTGTTCACCATGTCTTACTATAATTTCAACATCTACAACCAAATTTTAGAACCTTATCTTGGAGTTCCGTTGTTTCCATCATCACCAGCTGCCACGCAGCGATACCAGAATT
>JBDSUW010000219.1:0-3675 GCA_039927535.1 Chitinophagaceae bacterium
CTACCAGCAAAGTTGTTTTTGATGCTACCCCTTTTTTATTAAGTGATACAGTTGGTTTCATCCGTAAACTGCCACACCATTTGGTAGAAAGTTTTAAAAGTACCTTAGATGAAGTTCGAGAAGCAGATATTTTATTGCATGTTGTTGATATTTCGCATCCGGCATATGAAGATCAGTTGGGTGTGGTAAATAAAACCTTACAGGAGTTGAATGCCTTTGAAAAACCTACAGTAACCATTTTCAATAAAATGGATTTGTACGAACAAAACACCTTTGATGAGTGGCTGGATGAAAGTACTAAAAAAGAACTACTCGAAGATCTGCATGACAGGTGGAACAATGAAACAAATGGCAATGCAGTTTTTGTTTCTGCTATTGAAAAAAAGAATATTGATGTGCTCCGTCATACTATACTTACAAAAGTGAGGGAACTATACAAGATCAGGTATCCTTACAAAACAGATATCTTATATTAGGTTTTAATAAATGGGTGAAAAAAAGTACATCTGGCACAAAATAGCAGACCATATCTCCGATCTGGAATTTGCCAGTAACAATATTGCAGCGGCAGAGCTAAATGGCAAGAAAATCTGCATTGGAAAATTTAAAGAAGAGTTATTTGCATTTACCTGGAAATGCCCACATGCAGGCGGAATACTGGCAGATGGATATATTGATGCATTGGGGAATGTGGTCTGTCCATTACACCGCTATAAATACAATATGCAAAACGGTCGTAATGTGAGTGGCGAAGGATATTATCTAAAACATTGGCAGGTGGAGATAAGAGATGTTGGAATTTATGTTGCCATGGAAGCAGAAGGTGGAATCTGGAATATTTTCAAATAAAAAGGGCTGTTAATAGCTTGTTGAAAAGCTAAAAACCTCTATTTTTGCTGCCCTAAACGGAAAATCCTAAGAAAGAAAATTCCAAATTCCTTTAGAATTGGAATTTGTGATTTGATATTTAGTATTTAATAATATTCCTCCTTACCTGCCTGCCGGCAGGCAGGGCTCAGTCAGGTAGAGTTTCTGACTGTTAATCAGAGGGTCGTTGATTCAGCAACGTTAAAAACTGAAAAACATATTCCTCCTTAGCTCAGTTGGTTAGAGCATCTGACTGTTAATCAGAGGGTCGTTGGTTCAAGTCCAACAGGGGGAGCAGAAAGGTTCTGAATTTTCAGAGCCTTTTTTTATTGAACAATGTTTGGACCACAATATTTATAATTATAAAATATTAAAAAGCCTGCTTTGTATGTGGTTGGTGAGGACTAGTAACAACCCCCTGTAAGAAGAAATTCATCTTTACTGCTGTTTAACCTCGCTTTACACTCCTTACAGTTTTAACTAAACAAAGAAGGTTAAAGGTTAACTAACATATTTTCGAAAGGCACATTATTAATAAGTTTTCCATCTTCAAACACATTAATGAATGCAAGGGAGCAATGATTAAAATGTTTTTCATTTTGATCAACTCTCCGGCTTTCTGATAAGCCAAAATGCAAATAAGAACCATCGCATTGTTCATTTGTGCCAGGGTAAAGAAGAATGGATTGCTCAGCATCCAATAATAAATTATAGACAAACATCTGTCTTAAATCATCATCTCCGGGGCGGTTATCATCTATGATTTTCCATTTTGTATCGATGATAATAGTTTTATTATTCTTTGTAACAACAATATCTGGTTTTACTAGTTTATGGAATCCGTCAGTTCTGTTATACCAGAAATTTCTTTTATTTTGTCTTGATACCGTTATATCTGAACCAGCTGATTTTACTAACCTCCGATATACAAACTCTTCCCATAGTTTATTCATGTCAAACAAAATGGCAATTACATTTTCTGAACCACCAGTAATATCCGGACGATAATTAAGCAATAACATTTTGCTGATGAGCAATGAATCTTTGTAGCGGATTGTTTTACGGTCGTAAACCAGTTTATCAAAATTAGCTGCTGTTGCTTTGCAATCAGGCATTTCAGGAAAGTCTAGCAGCAATCTGTTTACTTTATCTGATAAAAAAGGGTTACTGCTAATGGATGGAATTAAACAAAGTGTTTTATACAATAACTGGTTGAAAATATTGGTGCGGTTATATTCTGTGTGGCGTACATAAAATCTTTCTTTGTGTACGAGATTGTTTGCAATATTTTTTGCAAACAATAACTGGCCTTTCATCGCTAACTTATTGCCTTCTGTTTTTCTGTATTTTTTTACCAGTCCTTCATGCAGCAACTTCTCTGTTTGGGCCAGAAAGAATTCGAAATATATTTCAAGAATAGAGTTGCTTTTCAGTTTAAGACTGGCATAATCCACATGGTTTACCTGCAACAGACGACATTCTTTCAGCATTTGCAGTAATACATTGTGCCAGCTTTGTCTTTCGTCTGCATCTGCTTCTTCAAGTTTATCTATTGTAGTATTGATAGCAGAAGTTCTGTGTCTGTCGGTTTTGGGCAATACTTCAATAGTTAGGTTGCCGGCTTGTATTACGCCGACATAGTTGGTAAACTGTATTCCTTTGTTGAGTATCCTGAAATGCTCTATTCGTTTATCCTCATTTTTATTCTGCTGCTCTTGGTAGCGGCTGAGAGCCTGCCAATGCTTTTCTTTGAAAGGCTTTGTATCATCATAATACAGCTTTTCAAACTCAGCTACCCGTATGGTATTTTTATTGGCCACAATTATTCGTACACCGATTTAAAATCTTCCACCTTTAAATCATCGCAGTTGGTTAAAGTATATATTAGCTTGTCATCATACTCTGCTGCCAGCTCATTATCAAATTTGGCAAATTGATTACCAGCTTTTTCCCCAGTGACAAAAGCCTTGCCTAAGACCAAGCCTATTTTTGCATAGTCATTATAAAAGAACTCCTGCAGCAGAGGAAGTATTTTGCTTTTGAATGCAGCTTTCAATTTAGCTATTGTATCAATTTTCATTAGCCATGCATGACCAATAGTGTGGTCCTTGGAAAGTAATGCTTCCAACCTGCTATTAATAGTATCCAATAATTTTACCAGGTTAATTCCTTCGGGGCTTTCGATAATTTTTGAACTATCCGGTTCCATCAATTCAAATGTGAACCGTCTACGCAATGCAGTATCCAATGCTTCTACACTTCTGTCTGCAGTGTTCATAGTGCCAATAATATAGAGATTTGGCGGTATAGTAAATGGTTTTTTGCTATACGGCAGGACGGCTGTCAGGGCTTCTTCTTTACCAGTACGTTTATCTTCTTCAATTAATGTAATCAACTCGCCGAATATCTGAGAAACATTGCCCCGGTTAACTTCATCAATAATCAAAACATAATTTTTAAGCTGAATTTTATTTTGTCTTCCTATTGTGCTATACTTAAGAGATTTTTCAAAATCCTTTAACTCTTTAAAGACTGCATAATAATTGGAAGTCCATCCGATGGCAGTACTTATAACCCGTAAATCACCAACACTCTTTATTTCTTCCGGAGAACTATATGTATCATAAATCTGTTTTAATCTTTCCTTAAAAATAGGGTCTTCGGTATTCGCAGTTTCGCCAATACCTATGATTTTCCCATCCTCAATTTTAAGAACTCTAAGCCTTGATTTTCTGCCTTCAAAAAATAATGGGTTGTTAATTGAGTGAACTTTTAGGTCTTCGTTTACTTTTTCTAGGAAGAGTTTAT
>JBDSUW010000220.1:0-7571 GCA_039927535.1 Chitinophagaceae bacterium
AAGGTTTAGCTCTTCAATAATTTGCTTTTTAAGCTCATATTTTAAATCCTGCATACCTGTAATTAATTTTGAGATATTAGCCCGAAAAAATAATATCAGATTCCAACCAGCTTTATTTCACACTCTAACAGCTTCTTTCCATTAAAAAAATTTTCACCCTTTAATAAAAACATATTTTCAAATTTAGCCAGCAGGTTCACGATGGTTTTAATTGTATCGCCAACTTTTGGTAAATCATATAATTTTAGTTTTGAGATACCGCCGATAAATCCGTCTATATTTTTTTTTTCGGAATACATTTTTGTTATAGCCAAACCTGCTGAACTGCTTTGAGCAATATTTTCTATAAGTGCAAATTCCCGGAGCAGACCATTTTCGACGAAAATATTGCTGGGTAAAATCAGAAAACTTGTTTCAAACTTTTCTGATGTTGCATCTGCCAGATTATCAATCATGATGAATGGCTCCCGTTGGGGAATATATTTTTCTATATCTGCTTTGCTGATTCTCATTACGAATAAAGCCCGCCGTTAATATTAATAACTTCTCCGGTAATGTACGAAGATTTTTCAGAGGCTAGAAAACTCACCATGTGAGCTACCTCCTCAGGTTCTCCAATTCTGCCGGCAGGAATTACTTTAAGGTATTTATCCATTTCAATATTTTCAAGTAAAGCTGTATTAATGAAACCCGGCGCCACAGCGTTGACGGTAATGTTCATTTTAGCAACTTCCTGCGCCAATGCTTTAGTGGCTCCAATAATACCTGCTTTAGCAGTTGAATAATTGGTTTGCCCCGGTACACCCCTTAGCCCGGAAATTGATGATATATTAATGATTCGGCCTGCTTTATTTTTCATCATTTGCCGGATGACGATTTGTGTAACATTAAACAATCCTTTCAAGGAAACGGCAATAACATCATCCCAATTGGTTTCAGACATCCACATAAATAAACCATCTTTTGTTATGCCTGCATTATTAACCAGAACCTTTATGAATTTTTCCGGATTGCTTACTAACCAGGCCCCAATTGAAGCATCAACAGCTGATTTATCCTGGACTTTAAATTTCAGAAGTTCTCCGCTTCCACCCCCACTGCGAATTTTATCCAAGGTTTCTTGCGCAGCGTTTGTATCTGAAGAATAGTTTATTAAAATATGGAGGCCATGATCTTTAGATAACTGTAAAGCAATAGCTCTGCCAATCCCTTTTGATGCACCCGTAATTAATGCGCAGTTCACGGCTTCCCTTCTTTATTTTTTCTGGTGGCTTTGGCAACTTTTATAATTCCAAAGATAGATGCTGCGATCAGAGCAATACCCCCAAGAATACTACCCGCACCGCCACCAGAAACGATGAGACAAATCCCTGCACATAAAGGAAAGCTGAGAAGTATAATTAATAGGATAGCTAAGCCTGCTGACATACCGGCAAAAGCAAGCCTGTGTTTCTTAATTAATTTAATCAGCCTCGCTTTTTTCTTTTCAAATTTTTTAGCCTTTTTATCAGCCTTTAAACTTGCATTGTAATCTTTTTTATAATCAGAAGGCGGTAAAATCGTTTCATTGTCACTTACTGTAAAGGATGCAAAAACTGCATAAGCGGATGTTTCACCAGTAATGGTATGATTATAATGTTCATTGCGTACTGGCGTTGAAACTATATCATAGGAATCCGTATTTAGAATGCTATTATCCGGGAAAATTGCCTGATCAATTGCTTTTACGGCTTTGGTTATGGAAGAATTGGGGTACTTATCCTGTAAACTGTTTCCAAACAATATCATCATTACAAAAGAGGAAAGGGCAATGCTCATAAAAGCAAACCGTTGCCGGTTTAGATGTGAGGGTAAAACGATTGTTTTTCGTTGGGGGAGAAAAGGAACATAAAAAAAACCAAGGAGAATAATAGTACCAAATACTAAAGACGTAGTGTTTGAAAATTCATATCCTAATTCTTTTAAATTATTACCGACAATGATTCCCAATGGCAAAAGGACTATCTGCAAACCAGTAATTAACAACTGGGCTTTTCGGGGGTTCGCTTTTGACCACCGGGTCATTTTCATGCCTCTTGTTCTGTTGCGATATATAGCAGCCATGATAGTAAAACCCATCAATGATACTACCAAATATAGAGGACCATCACTTATAAATATTGTACAGGAAATTATTACAAGAACGATTAGTGCGGAGAGAAGAATATTCTTTTTCATGGTGGAAAAATTTATTTCAACTTAGCTAATAGATATAGGCTTGTATTAAATTGCTTATGTCAGAATCTCCGCTTATGTCAGAATCTCCTGTTTGAAGGTAATTAAATTAATTTATATATGTTTAGGCAGATTCTGAGCTTGGTATATTTCCGATACCGGTTTCAGCAGCTATAACATCTTTCAGCGATTTGCCGCAAATAATTTCGCAGGCAGACTCAATATCGGGTGTAACAGTTTTAGAAGAAGAACGGCTTATTGCAGCAAATCGCAGCCCAGTAGAAAGTTGATCTTTGAATTCACCAGAATAATTTAGTAACTGTTCGAGGTTTGCTTTATCGTTTCCACCTACATAGCCACATGCTATTCCCAAACCTCTCCATAAATTAGCATGCCGCGAAAAATGAAAAGCCTGTATTAATTGATTAAACTGATTGGGATTTCCTTTACTGATATACCAAAGCCGCCTGCCAAGTCCCTGGTCAAAACCATGCATATCTTGCAAATGTATTCCACTTGGAACCATTTTGTTTTTGATCGTTCTTCTTCCATTAAAAAGTCCATGGTAATAACCTATTCCATCAAAAACCATCCATCTTATCACCGGGTAAAGTGATTTCAGGTATGGATCTGGCGAAATCTCTTTTTTTGCAAATGCCCAGCCTAGTCCAATGTCCATGTGAAAAGTATGAGCTTTTGCAGCACTTCGGTAAAAAATTTTCCAATTATTCAATTCATTTCCACAGGACAAATCCTGTAACCCGATTTCCATAGAAGCACTTTCGTAAGCAACAGAACGAAACTCGGGAAGCTCAGTATCAAGAAAAGCAATCAGTTCTTCCAATTCATGATTCGTCAGCATAAAACGCTGAACATTCAAAAAAACCTTCTGAATGTATTCCATTTTCTCCGCAACATTTTTATGCAAACTCATTTTTGGAAGTCTTACTATTTATCAGCCACATTATTGCAATATCATTTCTGATCTGTTCAACAACACCTAAAGCATTTTGACTTTTTGCTTTTTTGAGAAGCTCATCTTTTCCATCATCTATCTTCATATTATACGGATCAACTTTCATGTCTTCAGGAGTTTCATTTATATGGGCACTCACTAACCGGAAGATCTCCGCCGAAATTTGTTCAAGTATTTCCATATTGGATTCAACCTTAGCTATCAACTGGCCAGAGTTATACTGAAGGCCAAGCTCAGTTTGAAATTTACGAAGACAGTTTAACTCAAACACATTCTGCTGATGATTGGAGCATGGCTTAATATCATATTGCCCCCATGTTCGAAACAGCTCTTGCATACGTTCGTTTAGTTTTGCAAATCTGCGGCCAATAGCGGTAGTTGAAGATGTATATTTTTTTAAAATATCAATATCGGTGTAGCCCTTATTCATAAAAAGTACATTGGGTACAGCCCAGTAAGCAGCCCAATCCCAACTTATTTTCATAAGCATGATTTGTGTTTTGCCAAAGAGACCATACATATTTCTATACAGCGTCATCCATCCACTAAGAAATTCCTTATGGGCAAGATCAAATATTAAGGTACGCAATGCTATATTTTCTCCGCTGATATCCCGAACGATTAAATCAGTGATCCAGCTATTACTGAGTCCAATAAAATCAGAACCTGGAGAATAAAATGGATCCATAAAAGCACCAGCTTCTCCCGTCACCGCCCATCTGTCGGCTGAATAAAACTGTTTGGTATCATAAGCGAAATGCTTCATGACTTTAAAATCCATTTGTTTTTCTTTATGCTTGCCCAGCATAATAGCTGCAAGCGGCTCATGCTTTTCCAGCCACAGCATCGCTTTTTCAAAAGTGTTGAATTCATTAAATGGATGATATTTCGGATCTGCTACAATTCCTATACTGGTCTTTCCTGCAACCAAAGGAATTATCCAAACCCAATAACCTTCGCCCATAAGATGATTGGTGGCCAATCGCCTGCGGCCCGGATCAACGAAATTTCGCCAGGTAGGGTTATCTGACCAGTCATCAATATCTATTACAGCGTCTAATCTAAACCATGATGAATTGATGTCATGATCAATTTCTTTTTTAAGGCCTAATTTTTTTTTCAATAACCCGTTTCTTCCGGTTGAGTCAACTATCCATTTTGCTTCCGTATGGTATTTATTATTTCTTTTCCCAAAATGGATTTTATGACCGGCTTCTGATAATTCTATATCCGTTACTATTGCTCCCAAAACAATTTCAACATCTATATCAATTAATCTGCACACCAGTTCATTCTCCAGCAGGCCCCTATCAATCTGATGAGACGGAAAAGGGTTGGGGATTTTTGATCCTACTTCCACACGACGGGCTATATTTTGGCTGTGTTCCGGGCTAAAGAAAAAACGAAATCCAAACTTAGGTAACTGGTGTTCGGTTAAATACTCTTTGAGATTAAGTACTTCTCTTAAATAGTAAGCACCCATCTCACTTAAAGATTCACCAACTTTGTGTGTAGCAACCGGGGCATTATGAATTAGCTTTTCCAGTAACAGGATTGAAATGTCTGATTTAGTTTGTTTCAGTTGTAAAGCAAGTGTTAAGCCAGCCAAGCCACCACCAGCAATTACTACATCATATTTTTCCTTTATTTCCATTTACTCATCGGGTTTATTCTAATATTTCCATTACTCCTAAATTAGAATTAATTTTTTGGGATTGAACAAAAATGTAAAATGTGTATCGAATTACGTGTAGCAGAAGATGCTAAATTTATAACTAAAAGTTCTTTGTTTATTCTATTGCTAGGTGAAAAATTGAGCATTCATTACCCGTTGCTTCACCTGCCAAACTTCTTTGTATTTTTTTGCCTTCTAAAAACTGTAAACAACCTTTGAACTTATTGCAATACATTTATCCGAAAGCAACACAGTAATCATGTCATCACTCTCCATAACTATTATACAAACCAATCTTCACTGGGAAGATAAAGCTGCCAACCTGCTAATGCTGGAGCAAAAGATCACCAGCATAAAGGAAAGAACAGAAATCGTAGTATTGCCTGAAATGTTCAGCACTGGCTTTAGCATGAAGCCGGAACTTTTTGCTGAAACAATGGAAGGGGAAACGGTACAATGGATGAAAAGAATAGCGGCAGAAAAGAAGATAATTCTTACAGGTAGTTTTATCTGTCAGGCCGGTGTTACCGTCCCGACCGATAAAAGCGTTCCGCCCCGTTATTACAACAGACTAATCTGGATGTTACCCAATGGAGAATATGGTGTGTACGATAAAAGACATCTCTTTGCCTATGCCGGAGAAGATAATCACTACACTGCTGGCAATAAAAGATTAATCGCCTCTGCGAAGGGGTGGAAAATAAACTTACAGGTTTGTTACGATCTGCGTTTTCCTGTTTGGGCAAGGCAAGCCCCCCTCTCTTCAAGGAGAGGGGAAGGGGGTGAGGTTGGAGACGGGCCGGAATATGATTTATTAATATATGTAGCTAACTGGCCCGAAAGAAGAAGCCATGCTTGGAAAACATTATTGCAGGCAAGAGCAATAGAAAATCAATGTTATGTAGTTGGAGTTAACCGAGTTGGCAATGATGGTAACAATATTTATCATAGCGGTGACAGCATGATAATAGACCCGATGGGAGAAGTGTTATATACAAAGAAGGATGAAGAAGATATATTTACAATCACATTGGATAAAGAACACTTGCAATCGGTAAGAGATAAACTTCCTTTCCTGAAAGATGCCGATGGATTTATGATTGTAAACGATGATGAAGACTAATTCTTTTGCTGTGCCTTATCCTTATTGATTAACTCCAATGCCTTATCCAATTTATAATCAGTTCCCTTTTTTACATCTTCAACCGTAGGTGGAGTAAACACTTCTGGCTGCACACCTCTTCCATTTTTAGGAATGTCTTTATCTATCACCAGCCGGAATAAAGGCAGGCGAAAACGAAGCCCTGTTTCCGGAAGTTTTACATCAGGAATAAGCCAGGCAGAATTACCGTAAGCACCACCGCCTGTTTCTTCACCTATCACTGTTACATTTTCCTGCTTTATAACAGAATTTACAAACAAAGTAGTGGCAGAAAAAGAATTACCTCCAGTAAGAATATACACCTTACCATCAAAATGATGATTGCTTTTAGGTTTGAAATAATGCCGCTCAAAAAAACCAAAATGATAATTCCCATCTTTTTTCTTCCTGGTAAGAAAAGTGATAAAGAGGTTGTTCCAGAAATGATTCTGTATATATCGTTGATATTGGCTGCCTTTTTTTATGGCATAGAGTGAATCGCTTATTTTGAATTGCTGATCAGCAATAAAGCGGCTGATAAAGGTTGAGTTGGTAACACTTCCACCACCATTACTGCGAACGTCAATAATTAAATAATTAATATTATTCTTTTGCAGTGCTCTGAATGAATTACGGAAGAACTTCTTTAGGTCATACCCCTTGCCAAAAGAAGCAAGGTCCATCATGGCTGTTTGACTTGCCGTATCAATCTTCAATAGCCGGACGTTATCAGCAGCCTGTCGTCTTCTTTCTTTTTTAGATGGCTGCGGTAGTGCTGGTCTGAAAGGTCTTGTACCTGTTCTTTGAGAAGTGTCACGAACTGCTTTGTAAGCAGGTATGGTGATTGTTTTTGACTTTCCCGTTGAATCAATATAATCAAATGTATACTTATCTGAAATACCAAAAAGAGTAGTATAAATAGAACCAAAAAACCCCCGGTTACTCAGTGTTTGATATTTATGTGTGCGGTTATAACCATCTGTCGATATATTGGCAAACATGGTATCAACCAGTTCTTCTTTTGTTCGCCCATTAATCTTAGTAATAACAGTTCCTCTTGTCAGTATACTATCACGGCGATTCAGATTGCCGGTAATTACCATAGCTTCATCCCAGACCTTTACAGTTAGTGGAAACATTCTGCCAAGTCTGGTCGTATCAAGATAATTGTTATATGCTTTGGAAGAACGTACTGTTGTGTGTCCGCAATTTATTTGTGCGGTTACATAGTTTAGTATTTTTTTAAACTGTGGCTCTGTCATCGAGTCCTTCAACTGCTCTCTTCCCCAATTGAAATAATGATCCATGCTATCTTTGCTGGTGTACCAGTAAAGACTGGGATGATGATTTTCTAACACTGCCTGGTAAATAGTAAAATCTTTTTGTAACTCCTGCGGAGAAAATTTATTATACGGAGAAAAAGACGACTTGCTTACGTCACATGAGGTAAAAAGAAGGGCAATATGCAATGTGCAATATGCAAATAGTAGTTTATATTTTAGAAACCCTTTACCTGTTGTTGATTGTATATTGCTTGTTGCTTGTTGCCAGTTGCTCATTGCCTA
>JBDSUW010000221.1:0-5592 GCA_039927535.1 Chitinophagaceae bacterium
GGAATATAACTATCGTATCCAGGTTCAAAAACAATTACTTCATCTTCTGGTTGCAATATCGTTGTGAGTGCAGAATAAATGGCATAAGTGCCGCCAGGTGTAATAGTAATTTCCGTATCAGGATTTATGTTTGATTGATAAAGAAAAGAGGCTTTTTCAGCAATAGCTTCCCGAAGCGGCATCCATCCCGGCATTGGAGGATACTGGTTGTAATTATTCTTCATCGCATCACTTACTAATGCAATTAATTCTTCACTCATCTGGTAATCGGGAAAGCCTTGCCCAAGATTAACTGCTTTATGTTCGTTCGCCAATGCACTCATTACGGTGAAGATGGTGGTGCCGACGTTGGGAAGTTTGGAGGTAAGTTGGATGTTAGTCAAGTTTAATAATTATGTATTGGGTAAAATTAATTGCATTTGACCACAATGAATGATAATACCGATTTAAATAAGGAACTTAAACATCTTGTGTCAGAACATTACTGCATCGGTATTTCGCCAGATAAAACTTATTAATTTAAAAATTCTTTTCGTTCAAGTTATGTATTTTGTTGGTTGGAAAATTAATAACCTTTGCCATTGTTTACAAAACTCAACGCCTTCTTCAATCCCGAACAATTTCAGGGCTGGGGCAAAAAGAAAAATTATTTTGAGGGCTGGTATTTAAAACTCATTTCTGCTGATGAAAAAAATGCTTTTGCTTTTATTCCCGGTATTGCAATGGATAAAGACGAAAATCAGCATGCTTTTATTCAGGTACTGGATGGGAAAAAACAAACATCTATTTACCACAAGTTTGCCATCACCGATTTTATTCCGCAGCCAAAAAAATTTTCAATAGCTATTGGCAACAATCAATTTTCCGAACAACAGTTACAATTAGATCTTCCGAAAATAAAAGGCACATTGAATTTTTCTTGCAATGTACCTTGGCCAAAACCATGGTATTCTCCCGGCATCATGGGTCCGTTTGCCTTTGTTCCATTTATGGAATGTTATCATTGCATTGTAAGTATGGATCATATTATTCAGGGTGAATTGGAAATAGATGGATCAACAGTTGATTTCAGTAATGGAAGAGGATACATAGAAAAAGACTGGGGCCGTTCTTTTCCTTCTGCTTATTTCTGGATGCAATCCAATCATTTTAGCGAAGCTGGCATTTCTTTGAAATGTTCTGTCGCAAAAATTCCATGGGGCAGAAAATCTTTTGTAGGATTTATTGCCGGAGTCTGGCTAAAGGATAGACTAATTCGATTCACAACTTATAATCAATCAAAGTTGCGCAAGTCTTATGCAGATGAAAACGAAGTGGAAATCGTTTTAGAAAACAAAAACTATCTGCTGGAAATATTAGCACATAGAGACGGAGCCACACAATTAGCTTCACCCATCAATGGTTTTATGAATGGTCGCATCGAAGAAAGTATGACTTCTTCGATTGCAGTAATGCTCACCGATAAAAAGCACAATAAAATACTATTAAGTGATACAGGTAATAATGCTGGGCTGGAAGTGGCAGGCAATATTCAGGAAATTATAGTTTAGATTTTTTCTTCTTTGGTTTTACCAATTCATAAGAATGGTCAATCCATTCTCTTAATTGCTTTGTATCTGCAGTTCCATCTACTACTATCGTATTCCAGTGTTTCTTATTCATATGGTATCCCGGAAGCACACAAGAAAACTCTTCCCGTAGTTCAATCGCTTTATCTGGATCGCATTTCACATTAAACCTAAAGTCAGTTCCATCAAGTCCGGTTAACAAAAAAATTTTACCCTCCACTTTCATTACAAGAGTTTCCGGACCAAAAGGAAATCCTTCTTCCACGCCAAGCTTTGACAAACAATATTCCCGAAGTGTTTCAACATTCATAATCACTGATAAGGCTGTTCGTTAAAAAATAAGTAAATACGATTAATCAGCATTTTATCAAAGTATTCTTTAAAATCAGGGTTTGTGGTGCTCAATTCTGTATCTCCAAAAAGAGTCTGATTTTCTACTTCTCCGGGCAGGTCCAGGCGAAATTTTATATTTGAACTGTCTAGTTTGCCTTTATTATAAGAAATAATATTTCCTCCATAATCCCAGCCAAATCCTAAAAAATTTATTGGCTTACCGTTTTCAGTTAAAATATCCTGCATACTTCTTCCCATTTTTAAACCAGTTGCGGTGTGGTACGGCGCTCCTTCTGCATAACACTCAATCATGTTAATTGATTTGTGATAAAAACTATCGGCCCAATAAATAATAAATTCTTTGTTTGTTTCCTTATAAATTTTTGTTACGTCAATTGAGTCGGTGCATTCAAGTCCGCAAATTCTTTCATCTACAACATTAGCTTCTCCAAAAATCTCCCTCAAACCTTGTATATCTGTTTTCCCAGTAATCGCTCCCCAGCTGCTATCCGTAACTAAAGTTGAGTCAATACTTATTGCAATCTTATCAGTAACTTTCTCTTCGTTTTTGTCATTTGCACAGGAAAGAATAAATAAGCTGATCGTTATTGCAATTAAAATTCTTTTAGTCATAATTAAATCTTTATAATTTTTTACTCCCGCAAAATAGCCGTTGCTTCAATTTCGATTAAATATTCAGGAGCAATTAATCCTTTTACTTCAATCATACTGGTACAAGGCTTGATGTCCTTAAAAAATTCTACATGAGCTTTTCCATATTCTTCCCAGCGTTTAATATCGGTAACAAACATTCTTGTTCGCACCACATCTTTTAAAGTTGCGCCTGCTTTATGCAAAACTTTTTCAATTTTTTCAATAATGAACTTTGTTTGTGCATATGCATCATCCTTTCCAACAAGTAAACTGTTTTCATCTACCGCTACCGTTCCGGTAACTTCAACAATATTTCCAATTTTCACTGCACGGCTATAACCAACAATATCTTCCCATTTAGCACCTGATGAATAGTTTGTTCTTTCCATTAAGCTAAGCGTTTAAAAGAGGAAAGGAGGAAAAAAGAGGAAACTCCTAACCAAATTTGTTTTACCAAAAATATAAAGACAATTAAAACACAAAGTAAATATTTGAAATAAAAACTATTCTCCTTATCTCTTTTCCACTCCTTTAAGCTCTTAGCCCTTAATTTCAATATTCTCTTCTTTTATCAACTGCTCACCATTCATTCGTAATAATATCTGCGCCACCGTTACCACATCTTTTTGGCAATAGGTAACGATGCGTTCCAGGTTTTTTTCTTTCCAGTACACTTCCCACACCATACTGCCATCAATATCATCTTTCGGTGTTGGAACTCCCAATACATGTGCTAACAAGTTCAGTGAAGTAAAACTTTTAAAATCACCAAACTTCCAAAGCTCTAATGTGTCGTAATGATTTACTTCCCACGGCTTTTTTCCTGAAATATTAAGTAAGGGTGGTATAGGCATTTCGTTAATGATCATTCTCCGGCACAAATAAGGAAAGTCAAATTCCTTTCCATTATGTGCACAAAGAAATTTTGCATCGCCTGTTGCCCATTTGTTCAGCATATCAATAAACGCTGTCAACAGTTTCTTTTCATCGTCCCCATAAAAACTTTTGATTGCTATTTTCCGCTGTTCGCCATTACCTTGTATTACTCCACAACTGACACATACTATTTTTCCAAACTCCGCATAAATGCCAGCACGGGGATATAATGTTTCATTCGTTTGCCCTTCGTGGTACTTAACCAGCGAAGAAGATTTTGTGTCCCACAGTTTTTTCCAGACATCCGGCAGGTCTGTATATACTGGAGATTGCGGTACTGTTTCTATATCCAGAAACAAAATGTTGTGTAATGGTAAGGCTGCCATAATTTTTTTTCTTCCTTAAAAATAGAAAACCCCGGACAAACCGGGGCTACTACTTTCAGGTAATTCTTTTAAAAGTCAGAGATATTTTTCTCCCATATTTCGCTTTACCTCTGCTACATAGTCTTTTATCTCCTGTTCCTTATCTTTTTTGCATATTAATAATACATCTTTTGTGTCAACAACAATAAACTCATCCAGGCCTTGCAGCAAAACAAGTTTATTATCCGGCACATGCACAATGCAGTTTTTAGCATCTACAGTCATTACTTTTTTTCCGACAACTGCATTACCAAAATAATCCTTGTCTTTGTTTTCCCATGCACTGTTCCATGTTCCTAAATCACTCCAACCAAATGAAGCCGGGATCAGATAAACATTATCGGCTTTTTCCATTACACCAATATCAATAGAGATATTGGTGCACTGCGGATAAATTTCTTCCACAGCTTCTTTTTCCTGTGGTGTATTGAATTTCTCTTTTTCAGCAGCAAAGGCATCGTAAATTTCTGGCAGGTGTATTTCTAATGCTGCCAATATGTTTTTTACTTTCCAGATGAAGATGCCTGCATTCCATAAAAAATCGCCGCTGGAAATAAATGTTTTTGCCAGTTCAAGATTAGGTTTTTCAGTAAAGGTTTTTACTTTATAAATGTCTGGTGCTGCTGCTTTGGTTTCATGCTGAATATAGCCATAACCCGTATTAGGATAAGTGGGCTTGATACCAATTGTTACGAGTGCATTTACACTCTCTACAAAACTTAATGCCTTATTTGCTGTTTTAATAAATTCATCTGTTTCCAGCACCAGGTTATCAGCAGGTGCTGCCACCATTACCGCTTTCGGATCTTTATTTAATAATTTAAAAGCGATATATGCAATGCATGGTGCTGTACTTTTTCTGGAAGGTTCTGCCAAAATGTTTTCTGCAAGAAAATCAGGCAGTTGCTTTTTCACAATATCCACATATTCCTGCGCTGTTACTATATAAATATTTTCAGCAGGAACTAATTTGCTGTATCGTTCATATGTCTGTTGTATCAATGTTTTACCAGTGCCCAGTATATCTAAAAATTGCTTGGGAAGATCGGTTCTGCTCATGGGCCAGAATCGGCTGCCAATTCCCCCGGCCATTATTGCTACGTAGTGATGTTTGTTCATACCCCTAATCCCCTAAAGGGGACTTTGTTTTACTATTGTTAAAAATCCAACTTCGTTTACAGAGAACTAAAAAATTATATTAATCCTTCTCTTATCAAATCATGCAAATGTAAAATACCTTCATAGTTTCCATTTGCTGTTACTGCCAATTGTGTTATTTCATTTTTACGAAGCAGGTTCAATGCATCTACCGCCAGTTTATCCGGTTCAATTGTTTTTGGATTCGCTGTCATTATATCGCCAGCCTTTATTGAATCAATTGCAGTATTTTTTTCCAACATTCTTCGCAAATCACCATCGGTAATTATTCCCACTAATTTATTATCAGCATCAACTACTGCTGTAATTCCAAGTCTTTTTTGTGTCATTTCTACAATCACTTCTTTTAATGATTGCGTTGCCAACACTTTGGGCTTTTCATTATTGCTAACTAAATCAGCAACTTTCAGGTACAATTTTTTTCCCAACAATCCGCCCGGATGAAATTTTGCAAAATCATCACTTTGAAATCCTTTTACATCCATCAGGCAGACAGCCAAAGCATCACCCATTACCAATTGTGCAGTTGTGCTGGTAGTTGGCGCCAGATTATTAGGGCAGGCTTCCTGCTCTACAGT
>JBDSUW010000222.1:0-8131 GCA_039927535.1 Chitinophagaceae bacterium
AAAAAATCCTTTCAAAGATTACTTTACTGGCAACGGGTGGTAACGGGCAGGTGTACCGTACAACAACGAATCCCTCAATAGCAACTGGTGATGGTGTGGCGATGGTATACCGTGCAAAAGGAAGAGTGGAGAATATGGAGTTCATACAATTTCATCCCACGGCTTTGTATGAAGCTGGTGCAAGAGGACAAGCATTTTTAATTACAGAAGCAGTTCGTGGCGATGGCGGTATTCTAAGGAATAAGCATGGCGAGGCCTTTATGGAAAAGTATGATGAGAGAAAAGATCTGGCACCGAGAGATATTGTAGCAAGAGCAATCGATAGTGAAATGAAAATTACTGGTACGGAACATGTGTGGCTGGATTGCCGTCATTTTAATAAAGAAAAATTTACCGAACACTTTCCGAATATATATGAGAAATGTTTGTCTATCGGAATTGACATAGCCAAAGACTTGATACCGGTGGCACCTGCTGCACATTACAGTTGCGGTGGCATTAAAACAGATGAATGGGGACAAAGCTCCATTAAAAATTTATATGCTTGTGGTGAGTGTTCTTCCACAGGTTTGCATGGCGCCAATCGTTTAGCCAGTAATTCTTTGCTGGAGGCAATGGTATTTGCACATCGTTGTTTTTTAGATAGCACAAACACATTGGCCGAATTTTTTAGTTCATCATTTGTAAACTGGGAAAATATTGAAAATGAAATTCCTGACTGGAGTGCTAAGGGCACATCCGAACCGAAAGAGATGATCCTGATTACGCAAAGTTTAAAAGAATTGCAATTGCTGATGAGTGATTATGTGGGTATTGTTCGCAATGATATGCGTTTGCAAAGAGCTATGCGTCGTTTGGATCTTCTTTGGGAAGAAACAGAAAAATTATACAGCAGCAGTACGGTTTCACCTCAATTGCTTGAGTTAAGAAACATGATTACTGTTGGCTATCTGATAGTAAAAGGAGCAACCTTCCGTAAGGAAAGCAGAGGGCTGCATTTTAATACAGATTATCCGGAGAAAAGCCATTTAATTCAAAATATAGTTTTGTAGTTTTTATCTTTATTGGTATGTATTATATTATTTATGGATTATTGTGGTTATTATCAATTTTACCATTAAGAGTACTATATTTTCTTTCAGATGCTTTTTTTGGGCTTGTTTTTTATGTGCTGAAATATAGGCTTAAAGTTGTCATGACAAATCTCTTAATTGCATTTCCCGAGAAAACGGAAAAGGAAAGAAGAGCTATTGCAAAAAAATTCTACCATAATTTTCTTGATATGATGTTTGAGACAATCAAGATGATAACGATTTCTGAAAAAGCACTTCAAAAGAGGTTCACGGCCAACTGGGATTTATTGAATAAGTTATATGCTACTGGAAAAAGCGTTCAACTCCATGTTGGCCATAATTTCAACTGGGAGTGGGGAAATTTTATCATGACTAAAAAAGTGAATTATAAATTACTGGCTGTCTATATGCCCTTATCGAGTAAAATTATGGAGCGGTTATTTTACAACCTTCGTACCCGCAATGGGGCTACCTTTTTAAGAGCTACTCATATGAAAGAAGATTTTCAGCCTTACCAAAATACGCAATACCTATTGGGGTTGGTGGCTGATCAAAGTCCGGGAAATCCGGGAAATGCATGGTGGTTTGATTTTTTTGGAAGAAAAACTGCTTTTTTAAAAGGACCTGCAAAGGCAGCTAAATTAAACGATACAGCTATAGTTTTTGCCTTCATAAATAAACCCCGACGGGGATACTATGAAGCTGTATTTTCTTCGACAATAGAGGATGTACAATCATATTCTGAAAAAGAGCTTACAGGCATGTTTGCAAAATATCTGGAGGATGTAATAAGAATGTATCCAGACATGTGGCTATGGAGCCATCGCAGGTGGAAGCATGAATGGAAACCTGAATATGAAAATAATTTAGAAAAATAATTTGATATCTTTTTCAAATACAGCATATACTATTTTAAAAACCTTTTCATCGAAGACAGAAAAAATGAAAACTTAAAATCCGGGTTTTATTTTTTCTTCTTTATTTTTTTTAACTGTAGGTAATCTAGAAAATAAATTACTCTGAATGAAAGATTGTTGTTATGTGATTGATCAAGTGTATTGCTGAGATTTTTGAAATAGCCAATATCAGTAATCCTGTTGAAATTATCTACCGGGTTTGAGTTTTTCCAAACGATATTTACAAAACTGCCGGGGGCGAATTCCCATGTAAATACAGCATCTATATTAAAAGCATTATAGTTCTGATTTACATTACTTGTAAAACCAGTGGTGTGTTGCAATTTCCCATCGTCCAACAACAAGAAGAAATTTTCTGCCGGATCCCTGTAATCAACCTTGCTCCAGTAATGGCGGATATCAGTTTTTAACCCCATTTTTTTATTGAAATTATATTTAATACTGAATGAGTTTTCGACAGTATTGATATTTCTTTTTCCAAAAATGATTTCATTTCCATCAAAACCGGCAAACCCAACATTCTCTTTCTGTGGCTCCATATTTAATGCATACCTGACGGATAGTTTATCATTGAAACGATATCTGTGAGCCATGTTAAACTGGTATTTCTTGCCGGAAAAATAGCTTCTGGCGACATAGAATACTTCGGTGTACAATTGATATTTCTTGGCATTATTAGTTTCAAACCACGCATCGGTAAAAAAACTTGACCATCCTTTAAAAAATCGTCCCTCTGCATGAGGTTCATAAAAATCATTACCACTGGGTTCATAACCAATAAAAATACCAGCCCCCCATAAATTTTTCAACTGGGCATTCATATTGATATTGAAGTTGGCATTTTGATAAACGGAGGGTTTCAATCTTCTGGAATATCCACTGTTTGCATTTACCCGCAGCTGGTTGTACCAGTTAGTTGGCTTAGTCCAGCTATAGCCCATCCTGAGATTACTCTCCATGAAATTATTAAAATTGAAATAGCCCAAATCATTTATCTGATAGCTTTTATCTGTAATAGTTTGGGATGCAGTAAAATTAAAATGCCCACTGGTTTTTCCAAAATACATATTGGCAGTATAGCCTCTTTTTGTTTTCCCATCTGCCAAATAATTCATCAAATTGCTGCTGCCCAAATTGCCACCAACATTCCATGTGTTTGATTTATCATTAAGATCAAAAAGTGCTGAGGTTACATTAGCATCATAATCTTTTCCACTACGCCATACGTTTGTATTGATTAGGCTTATACTGCTATTATGCTTTAAGGTTTTATCTAATACAATAATATTGTAGTTAGTTAAGGAGCTGGTTTCTACTGTTTTTTCATTTTTATTATCATCCTGCACTATTGCATGCGTAGCAGGTGCAATAGCATTGAAAAAACCGACACCCAAACCATTTTGAAGACGTCCTGAAATTTTAGTTGCGTTGGCAAGTTTTGTTTCCTGGGGATTAGAAATTACTTTCTCATTTGCGCCAAGATTATTGTATACATCATAATAATGCAGCGGCCTGCCGCCCACTCTTCTTGAATAAAACAGATTTCCTTTATTAAATAATTCCGTTCCCTCTGTAAAAAAAGACCTGTTCTCATTATACTTTACTTCAAATGGAGTGAGGTTAAGTACTGTATTATCACTTCTTACCTGGCCAAAATCAGGGATCAGCGTCATATCTAATGTGATGGCCTGGCTAATACCATATTTTACATCCATGCCACCATTTATTGATGAAGACCAGTTTTTTATTCCCGTAGTGTTAGATGGATAATGATTAGCATACGTTGAAAAATAAGGAGAGAATTGTAAACGAAGTGGAGGTTTTATATTTTCAAGACCTTTCCATTTTCCGCCTTGTGTAAGAAAGCCGTTTACATTGGGATCGAGAGGATTCCAAAATACCTGTTGCCCTGTTTTTTGACGACGACGCATAATGTTCAATCCCCAGTCTTGTATATTTTTTTTACTAAATCGAATGGCAGAAAATGGAATGAACATTTCAAAAGACCATCCATCGTTGTGAATGATAGCCGCACTTTTCCAAACAGCATTCCAGCTAAAATCTTCGCTTTTATCATTTTGGTTAGGCGAAACTTTTGCATCCATTTGTTCGCCTAATGGTGTGGTAAAATATTCAAATCCATTAATCTTGTCATCGTAAGTGTCGAATACAAAGCCAATCCAGTCATTATTTCCAAACCCATCTCTGCCCCTTAATTCTGTTGAAATACTGTCTTTAGATTTTTCGTGGCAATAGCCACCAAGGTAAATCCCTTCATCTGTATAGAGCAAAAATGCTTCAGTTCTGTTTGCATTTTCTTCTTTACGAAAAGGGGTGGGTCTTAGTTCTGTAAATCCTAAAGCGGGGGCTGCATCTTTCCAGAATGCTTCGTCTAATAAGCCATCAATTATTATTTTTTCGGTGGTACGTTTTGCAGCAATTTGTTTTGGTTCGGCTTTTTGTCCAATACTGAGCTGGCAATAGAGTAACATCCCCACCAGGGTAACAATGGTTTTGATTTTCATGACTATACTTGTTATACGTTATGACGGTAATTAAGCAATGTTGTTACTTTTCTTAGTTGGTGTGCGGCATAACTACAACGTTCTTCGTAATTCAAATGTAATACTCACAAAAGAAGAAATTCATATATTTATCTGAATGGCAAGCTGTGCCTGACGAATGGTTAAAATACAGTGGTGTTAACTTTTTATTAGGAATAAATACTTGCAGGAGACAATGATAGATGTCATAAATTATTTTATTTTCTTTTTCATACTTTAGCATTTCGTAATTGTTTAATCATAAATCAATAACTATGTCAGCAACACCAACTATATTCTGGCCGCACAGCGAACATTGGTCTGTAAAGATTCCTTTAGGAACATCTCATTACCGTATGCCGGTAATGGAAGAAAAGGGATTTGTGATCTTGAAAACGCTGGATATATCTCACATACCTGAAGTGGAATGGGAAGGTTTGACTTACATGGATTGGAAAAGTGGAGGAGATACCAACTTTGCTCCTTTAGCTTCTTGTGATGGCACCAATGAGTGCAAGGGTTTCTGGGAAAATGGTAAAACTGATAAGGATGCCAAGTTTACTCCTAATTCTGAATTGTGCCCTAAGCTGATGGCATACATTAAATCCATCCCGGCAAATTTTGGAAGAGTTAGAATTATAAGACTGGAACCGCAAACGCATGATCAGGCTATCCGTTCTGTTCACCGTGATGATAACAACAGGTTGAATCCTGAAGATGAAGGTTGGGTGGTAAGAATGTGGATTGAACTAACCGATAATGCAGATAGCTATATGCTATTGTATGATAGCGATGATAATAATCTACCAATAAAAGAATCAGAAGCAAGAGTGCCAATGCAGAAAGGAGCTCATTTTGTGGTGGATTCCCAAAGGCTTTGGCATGTTGGTGTACACAATGGCACTAAACCAAGATATGCGGCTATCATCAGCACAGAAAGTTCTCTCGAATTGAACGATTGGATAAAGTCCAAGATGTAATTTTTGCCACAGATGAACATTGATTAACACAGAATAGCTGCTAATACAGCTTTGTTCTGTTTTAATATTTGATTACTAAAGTAAAAGTTTAAATCATAAGAAATTAATCTGAGTATTTCTGTGTTAATCTGCAGCAAGCTTAATTCAGCACACTTGTTTCTTTTACGATTTCTGCTTTTTCTTGTTCTTTTATTTTGCCCCAACCACCTAATACATTTCTTAGATTATGTATGCCTTGTCTTTTTAAAAGTGAAGATGCAATAACACTGCGATAGCCACCGGCACAATGCACATAAATATTTTGAGTTTCTTCAAGATTTGCCATCTCAGCAGGATCAGTCATGTCAATCAAGGGAATATTTATAGCATCTTTTAAATGCCCGTCAGCAAATTCTGTTGTACGACGTACATCCACTACTACCAAGTTTTTATCATGTGGCATATCCATTATCAGCTCATCAGCTTCTATATCTATAATTATATCAACTTCTTCACCGGCTTTTTTCCAGGCTTCAAAACTACCTTCTAAATATCCTTTCACTTTATCAAACCCAACTCTTGCCAGTCGCACAATAGTTTCTTTTTCCATTCCTTTTTCTGTAACCAATAACATTGGCGATTCAAAAGGCAAGATGCTTCCTGCCCATTCTGCAAAACGACCTTCTAACCCAATGCTAATGGAGTTGGGAACAAATCCTTCTGTAAATACAGTTGCATTTCTTGTATCAAGAATAATAGTGTCATCTGTTAAAGCAGTTTTAAATTCGTTTACAGTTAATCCATTCAATCCTTGCAGCAAAACGTCATCAAGGCTTTCGTATCCTTCCTTATTTATTTTCGCATTGATAGGGAAATATGTTGGTGGCGTCTGAATTCCATCGGTAACCTGTTGTATAAATTCTTCTTTTGTCGCTGCCTTTAGAGCATAGTTATTATGTTTTTCTTCGCCAATGGTACTGTATGTATTTGGGCCTAAGTTTTTTCCGCAGGAACTTCCGGGTCCATGTGCGGGATAAACTAATACTTCATCATCTAGTGGAAAAAGTTTAGTATGAATACTGTCATACATCATTCCAGCAAGATCAGCCATTGTTATTTCAGCACCCTTTTGTGCCAGATCCGGGCGGCCCACATCACCTACAAACAATGTATCACCTGTAAAAATGCAATGATTTTTTCCAACAGCATCTTTTAATAAATAACAACTTGATTCTAATGTGTGTCCGGGAGTATGCAATACTTCAAATGTTATTTCCCCAAGTTTAAAAGTTTCTCCGTCTTTCGCAACATGAACAGGAAAATTTGTTTTTGTACCCGGACCATATATTATAGGAGCTCCTGATGCTTTACTCAAATCAAGATGACCACTTACAAAGTCTGCATGAAAATGCGTTTCGAAAATATATTTAATACTAGCTTTCCTTTCGTTAGCTAGATTAAGATAAACATCAATATCCCGTAATGGGTCTATGATGGCAGCTTCGCCTTTGCTTTCGATGTAATAGGCAGCCTCGCTAAGACAGCTTGTATATAATTGTTTAATAAACATATCTTTTAGTTTTCGAAGCAAATTTACCTGAATTAAAACAAAACGTCCTGCGAGAACAGGACGTTTTTATTAAGTATTGAAAACTATCACTTTAGCAGGCTGTCCATAAACCTGTTTAATTCTTCTAGCCTGTCATGATTTACTGAATAGTAAATAAATTTTCCATCACGGCTTGTGTTCACAAAACCGGCCTTTCTCAAAATTGCCAGATGTTGTGAAGCGACTGACTGCTCTAACCTAAGCGTCAGATAAAGTTCTGTAACTGTTATTTTTCCTTGCTCTTCAATCAATTTCAAAATTTGCTGTCGCAATTTGTGATTGATAGCCCGTAGAATCAATGCAGTTTTCTTAATCCGTAAAACTTCGATTTTCAATTCAGTGTTATTATTTACAGTATCATTCATTTGTTCTAAAATTAAAAAAAAGTACTAAACTGACCTTTTAATGAATTGTTATAAAATAATATTTATTGTTAAAAATGGGTGTAACAATAAAATCAGTCTTAAATTATAACAGTAAGACGTTTTTTTTGTTTAATCCTTTCGGGGAGAAGAATAAAATTCTTTTATATACAAAGGCTCTGTATATACGAGATCGGCGAAATCATTCCCTTCAAATCGGTTAAAAGCCAATTGGGCAAGATGAGTTGCATTTGCTGACGAAATGCTATAAGTAATATTTTTATGATGTAGTAATTCTTGCAGTTTTTTGCATCCGTCACCACAAAAAAGAACGCTATGGTCATTTAAAATTTCTGCAAAGCTGGTTTCATCCACAATCTGCGAATGAGGTGCTTTTATTTGCTTTAAGTTTTTATCATAAATAGCTGAATAAATTTCCATTCTTCGGGCATCAATAACCGGACAAATCAAATCATCTGCTTCATTTTTAACAGCAGAAGCCATTAACTCGGTAGTTGCTATAGTAATTAATGGAATATTTAAAGCATAGCAAAAGCCTTTTGCAGAAGATAAGCCAACTCTTAAGCCTGTATAGGAGCCGGGTCCGATACTCACTGAAACCGCATTAAGCTTTTTCATTGAATGACCAGAGCTTTTCATTATTTCAT
>JBDSUW010000223.1:0-7160 GCA_039927535.1 Chitinophagaceae bacterium
CGAAAGACGATAGACCAAGGGAAAAACTACTCAACAAAGGTGCAGAATACCTCAGCGATTCGGAATTACTTGCCATTTTAATACATAATGGAAGTAAAGAAAAAACAGCTGTAGATCTAGCCAAAGAAATACTCAAATTAGGTAAAGACAATCTGGTGGAACTCGGTAAGCTTTCGCTTACAGACTTGATGACAATTAAAGGTATCGGCGAAGCAAAAGCAATAACTATTGCTGCTGCATTAGAGCTTGGCCGAAGAAGGCAATCATCCGCACCTCTGGGAAAACCTTTAATGCAGACCAGCAGCGATATAGCAGATTATTTAAAAACCAAACTAAAGGATTACAGGCATGAGGTTTTTGCAGTGCTTTTTTTAAACAGGGCTAATAAGATTAATCATTTTGAAATAATAAGCGAAGGTGGCATTACCGGAACAGTGGCCGACCCTAGAGTAATTTTAAGAAGAGCATTAGAAAAAGATGCTGTGAATATTATTCTTTGTCACAATCATCCTTCTGGTAGTTTAAAACCAAGCAGAGCTGATGAACAACTCACCACTAAAATAAAAGAAGCTGCAAAGTTTCTAGATATTACTGTACTGGACCATGTAATTGTTAGTGAGGATGGTTATTTCAGTTTTGCAGATGAAGGGCTGCTTTGATAATCTACCTATATAATAAAACGCAAAAAATCGCCACAACAAAAGTTGTGGCGATTTAAAATTTTAAGTATTAATAAATACTAATTATTCAAGTTAGGATTATTCAGAACTTCTGCTTGAGGAATAGAGAAAGTCAACTTTGGATCATTATACTGAAAAGTACTTCCAGCATCAAATAAGTGATTAGAACCTCTTGTAAATGATGCCTTATTTCTCTTCATAGCAGCATATACTTTGCCCTCTCCCCACAATTCTATTCTTGTTTGTAAATATATTTCGTTTAACAATGCCTGACCAGATAGTGCATTTATATAAGACACATCGGCTATTCTTCCTGTTAAAAAAGAAGAAAGGGCTGTTCTTGCATTTGCATCCTGCGCAGACCGGGCTTTAGCCTCTGCATTTAATAAATAAAATTCATCAGCTCTCATGTATAAATTATCAGTAATAACCTGACGTTGGCCACCACTGGTTCTTGCAGGAGCAAAAAATTTGTTGATAGGCTGTAGCTGGTAGGTAGCCGCAGGTGCTGCAAATTGTGCTTTTCTAATATCATCTGCCCGAATGGCATTATACAAATTCAAATCAATAACCTTGGGATCACCAGCCCAAGCATAGCTATATGTAAATTGATCAACCTGTCCCCACCAGGAAATAAGATCGATACCTTGAGCTAAGGTAATATCAACACCCCACATCCAGCTTGGAGTTACAACGTCGTTAAATCCTGAAACAGTTCCATTGGAACCAGTATAAACTAATTGAGTAGGGGTTGTTTTCGGATATACATTCATTATTTCCTGCGTTAATGTCACAACTTGCGTCCAATCTGCTGGTGTACCTCTGGCAGCCAATACATAGCATAATAAACCTTTTGCTACATTTTTGTCAATTTGATCCTTTGTAGTACGATTAAATGCCGATAACAAAGTTATTGCATCATTCAGGTCCGCAACCATCAGGTCAAAGACTTCTTTTGTTGTTTTTTTAGGTAAGTTCACTTCTGAAGCAGATGTATAAATCGGTAAAATTTTATCAGTACCTGTACCATATTCCTTAGCATATAGCTGAGATAGATAAAAATAGGAATATGCCCGCATAGCTTTGGCCTGACCCATTGTTGCTTTACCTGCGGCAGTAGGTGGTATAAATGCATTACCGCCCAATACATCAATTATAGAATTAGCTCCAAAAATTTCTCTGTAAAAATATCTCCAGGGTATATAATTCTCGTTTCTGGTAAAATCTACTGTAGCTGTATATCTTGCAATGTTGGTATACCAACCATAATTCAAGGCACCTAAAACCATATCAGATTGTAACATATCCGTATAAACATCTATACCTCTTTGTCCAAAATCATCATGTCCTCCTGTGCCTCCAACGCCTGAAGAAAACATTACAGTGTACAATCCGCTTAAAGAGCCATCTAAAAGTTTAGGATCTTGAATTGCCGCTGCTGCTAATTGTTCGGGTGTAATGAACTGAGATGGCTGTGTTTCCAAGAAACTTTTTTTACATCCTGTTAATGCAAAAGTGCCGGTTATAAACAGCAGTATGAGTGATTTAATTTTCATAATAATTTTTTTTTGAATTAAAACTTAACTTTTAAACCAGTAGTTAAAGTTGAAAGTGGTGAGTAAGTATATATACTTGTATTTCCAGATTCTGCCGTTGTTGGATTAAACCCTTTTCTCTTTGTTAACAAAATCAGATTATCACCAGAAACAAAGAATGTTACCTGATTTACAATTTTTAATGATTGGATCATACCTGCTGGTAAGGTATAAGCTACCCGAACATTATTAAGAGAAAGATAATCTGCCTTAGTTAAAAACCTTGATGAGGTAGAAACCACATTTGCATCAAAGTTATTTGATATTCTTGGTACGTCAGTAATATCGCCTGCTTTTTGCCATCTATTGAATATATCTGTATGCCAGTTATTTCCACCTATTAATCCATTCGCCATCAAATTGGCATATGCACCATCATAGGCATATCCACCAAGACTATATAAAAACTGTACATCTACCTGAATTCCTTTGAAACCTCCGTTAAGATTAAACGCACCTCTTAATTTTGGTAAAGAAGACTTACCGATATAATATTGAGTTGCTTCTTCATATTTTTTAGTGATTCCCGTTAATAATGTACCATTTTTAGCCGGATTCTTAGCTAAAAAATCTTCTAAATTTAATACCTGCTCTCCAACATTATAAATGCCATTACTGTTTAAGTCATCATAATAAACAGTCCAGGTGCTAACTCCGGTAGCAGGATCAACCCCTGCGAAATTTCTAATATAATAATCATAAATAGAACTGCCCTTTGACCATGCATATGGTGATTGTACATCAATAATTTTATTAGTTCCTGTTGATGGGTCTATAGGCATTGTAGTAATCTTATTCGTAAAATGTTCCCCATTAATTCCAATATTCAGGAAAACATTCTTTTTATCAACAATGTGCCCTGTCAGGTCAAATTCTAGACCTTGATTTCTTAACTGGCCATCATTTACCTGAATAATTGCAAACCCACTAGATATACCGACCCTTCTATCAAATATCAGGTTATCAGTATTTTTTACATAATAATCAACTGCCCCTGTCAAGAATCTTCCTAACTTAAATTCAACACCTGCCTGTAACATTTTAGCAGATTCCCAGGTTAAATCCGGATTTCCCTTCGTAGTAAAAGAAAAAGAAGGGTTGTTATTTAAGTTACCAATCTCATACCTGTCTGTACCTGGATAGAAACCAAAGCCATCCTGATCACCTTGTATTCCGTAGCTGGCTTTTAATTTAAGGTATTTAATAATACTGGCTTTTCTCATGAAATTCATTTTGGAAATTTCCCATCCAAGTCCAACAGAACCAAATGTACCCCATGCATTACCTTTTGTAAATCTAGAAGATCCATCCCTTCTTAGCGTAGCAGAAAGAAAATAAGTGCGGTCATAATCATAATTCAACTGCCCGAAATAGCTTTCAAGCCTGTTCGTATTTGAATACGAAGTGGCAGTAGGGTTAATTACAATTGCATTCGCCAATTCCAAACTATTGTTATCTACTAAATTATAGCCTGAAGCTGCTGAGACTGTTTGTTTATATTTTGTTGCCTCATGTGCTGCCAAAAGCTCAACATTATGGGAATTGAATTTTTTAGCGTAACGTAACAAGTTTAAGAGGTTAAGATTCATCAATTCAGTTTTTGTCTGGTTGATAGAACCATTTTGGCTTCTTGCCGAACCATAGAATTTATTGTTCCTTCCCACTCCATTATTGTTAAAATATTGCACACCCAGTCTGTTTTGAAGAGACAAGGCATCACTAAACTTAATAGTAAAAGAGGTGTTACCATTTAAATCATTTCTGGTAGAACGGCTTGTGTTATAAGTAGCATCAGCAATGGCATTTGTTAAAGATCCAAACTTTCTACCATTCTCACCATAGTCATATTGAAATCCGCCAAAAAAGGGATCGGCAATTTTATTCCCAGCAGCATCCCGACGGAAAAGCGGATAAATTGAAGGTATATTATCTACAAACCAAAACACACTGTTTGAACTTGATCCCTGTCCATTATTGTTAGTTTGTGCATTTGCATAGTTTAAACTCATGGTTGTAGTTAGCCAAGGTTTTACTTCATGCGTTAAATTAATAAGGCCCGATAAGCGGCGAAAATCAGATTTAATTGAGTATCCTTTGTCTTCTATATATCCAAAAGATGTGAAATAATTTGTCTTGCCATTAGAACCGCCAAATTTAATATTTGCTTCTGTTCTGTTGGATGGTTGAAAAGCATAATCTTCCCATCTTTCGGGGTCATATTTTCTGAAAGAACCCGGCCTTACCATTCTTGTTACCGGATCAATAAGTGCTGCTCCCGTTGTGGCTAACCAGATATTATTATTTGGGCTTATACCAGCAGTTGAAAAAAGCCTGATATTCGCATAATTTACAGGGTCTGCGCTGTTTAAAGCTACTCCATTGTTATATAATCCCTCCCAACTTAGGCCAATAAATTCTTCGGGAGAAGTAATAACGCTGTAACGGGGCAACAATGCTTTGTTAGTACCAACTTTTCCATCAACTTCAATAAATGATTTTTTCCCGGCACCTGTTCTGGTAGTAACAACGATTACACCATTCGCACCTCTTGAACCATAAATAGAAGTTGCTGCAGCATCTTTTAATACTGTCATTGATTCAATATCTGAAGGATTGAGTGAATTAATCTGCCCTGCATAAGGAACACCATCTACTACATAAAGCGGAGATCTGTTACCGTTTACTGAGCCTAATCCACGAATTCTTATTATAGCAGAAGTACCCGGCTGACCAGAAGTATTTATAACTCTAACTCCGGCAACCTCACCTGCTAATGCCTGAGAAACGTTAGAAACACTCTTATTATTAATTTTTTCTCCGTCAACCTTTTTAATAGTACCGGTAAAAGCTTCTTTTGTTGTTTTACTATACCCAGTAACAATTACTTCCTTAAGTGATTGATCTTCTGTAAGTAAAGCAACATTATAAACTGCCTGATTATTAATTGCCATTTCAGATGGAGTATGCCCAACAGATGAAATGACTAATACCTTTGCACCTGCAGGAACTACAATTGAAAATGTGCCGTCAACTTTGGAAGTTGTACCCGTCTTAGTCCCTTTCACAATAATTGATGCATTTGGGATAGGCTTACCATTTTCATCAAGTACTGTTCCTGAAATTGAGCGTTGCGCAAAAAGTTGTAGGGACATCAAGCAAACCCCCAATAATAGTAAAAGTGTTTTTCTCATTTTTATATTTTTATGCACTTAAAATATGAGTAAAATAAACCTATAAGGCTCTAATTTTACTCTAATTATTAATATTAACCTAGGAAACCTATATAAAAAGACAGCCCCAAATCAAATTTTGCTGCACGAATATAGAACTGTCTGGTATTTTTACAAATAAAAGTTAATACAAGCTGGCATTTATTGAATTGCAAAAAACATTGAGAATTCACTCAATTATATTAGAAACGATTATTAAAGAAAATGTAGAAGAATCAAAATTAAAACATGGCACATTACTTATAATAAGCATAATAGAATGACTAAGCTAATTCAGTTTTATATGTCTATAAAATTTCAGTGTTCAACACCCTGTTATTACATTTGTTCGATCAAGCTTGTGCAGCGGGGCCACCAAAATTAAAAGGCATTTGAGCTTCCTCCAGGTCTTTAATAGGTCCGTTTATTGATTCGTATTTCTGTATGTTTTCTGCCAAAGCTTTCATAAAGCGTTTTGCATGCTGCGGTGTAAAAATGATTCTTGATTTTACTTTACTCTTTGGTGTGCCGGGCATTACATTTACAAAGTCTATTACAAATTCTGCATGGGAATGGGTAATGATTGCAAGGTTTGCATAGGAACCTTCCGCTACTTCTTCAGAAATTTCAATGTTAAGTTGTCCTGTGGGTTGTTGCTCATTCATAATTAATTAATTTAAGTAAAGATATTTTAAAGCACCAGAAAAAAAATACCGGGCTGTGGAAATCCACAACCCGGTATTTTTGAAAAACTAAACTCTTTTTATCTCCAACCAGTATTTGATGTTCCTATACCATCGGCATTTACCTGATAACCGAACGTATAAAACGGTGGTGGTACAGCCAGCGTTTCAAGAATACCTGCTGGTGTTGGCAAATGTAATGGTGTACCTTTTTGCAGAAGATTTAATTTCCTCATTTCAAAAAACTGTAGCCCTACACCAGTAGTGTACATCTCTACATGTCTTTCATGACTAATTGCGGTTATAACATTGGCAAGAACGGATGCAACATTTGGCATCTGCCCGCGGGTAGTTCTGGTGCTTACATTAATAATTGCAGCAGCACCCGCCACATCAGCGGTGTAAGCTCTGGCTTCTGCACGAAGCATATCATTTTCTGCCTTCATGATTTCGGCTTTGGGGCCATCGGCATTTACATAAAATGCATCATAACGTTTATTTCTGTAAGAAGAGAAGTGATAATAACCTCTTGCCGGCAGAAACCAGTTTGAATTTAAATAAGCAAAATCAGTATTTAACCGCTTGTCAACCGGATTTGTAGATGGTGGTGGTTGCGGAAAACTAGGACTATCATCCCAATGTTGTGGTTGGGTTGGATCCATCTTGTTAACTACATACATATTGGTAACACCCCATCCATCAGCACATAAATAATCAGAACCTTCATCGTACCATTTTACATAACTGTCATTCACCACATTAAAATCACTTGTAATACCAGCATCAGCATAGGTTTTTACTTTAGCCCAGTTTACTGCGGCAAGCTGTGTTTTATTTCTTGGCAGATAAGCCATTATTCTTGCTGCCATTGTATTACAAAGTTTTTTAAACTCTGTATTGCTCATATCTGAAGAAGCACCCAACCATGCTGCTGGTAAAGAAAAGCTGGAGTTGCATAAAGCAATAGCCTGGTCCAGATAAACAAGTGCAGCA
>JBDSUW010000224.1:0-5891 GCA_039927535.1 Chitinophagaceae bacterium
ACTGGCCGTTGCTGTTTATAATCATTACAAAAGATTACAACAAAAGCCTTCAGAAAACACAAACGGTAATGATATTGAAATTGAAAAAAGCAATATCATTATGGTAGGTGAAACCGGAACCGGCAAAACCCTGTTGGCAAAAAGTATTGCCCGTATGCTGAATGTTCCATTCGCCATTGTAGATGCTACTGTTTTTACAGAAGCTGGTTATGTAGGCGAAGACGTAGAAAGTATTTTGACAAGATTATTACAAGTTTGTAATTACGATGTCGCTTCTGCAGAAAGAGGTATCGTTTACATTGATGAAATAGATAAGATTGCCCGCAAGGGAGATAACCCTTCCATTACCCGTGACGTTAGCGGCGAAGGTGTGCAGCAGGGAATGCTTAAACTATTAGAAGGAACGGATGTATTAGTGCCACCACAAGGCGGCAGAAAACATCCCGAGCAAAAACTGATAAAGATCAACACACAGAATATATTGTTCATTTGCGGTGGTGCTTTTGATGGTATTGACAAAATAATTGCCCGCAGGGTGCAAACCAATACCATTGGCTTTAATGTAGATAAAGAGTTGCAGGAAAACATGAAGAAGAATTTACTTCGTTATGTAAATGCAACTGACCTGAAAAGTTTTGGATTGATACCAGAATTGCTCGGCCGTTTACCAGTTGTTACACATCTTGATCCGCTGGATGCAGAAACATTAAGAGCCATTCTTACTGAACCAAAAAATGCTTTGGTAAAACAGTACAAGAAATTATTTGAACTGGAAGATATCGTTCTCACCATAGAAGATGAAGTATTGGACTTTATGGTTACAAAAGCAATGGAATATAAATTGGGGGCAAGAGGCTTGAGAAGTATTTGTGAAGGTATATTGACTGATGCGATGTATGAATTGCCATCATCCAATGTAAAAGAGTTTAACCTCGATCTTGAATATGCCCAACGGCATTTTGATAAGAGCAAACTCAGTTTACTAAAAGTGGCTTCTTAAGTTTTCCTTTATAAATAAATTATTAAATGCCGGAGCAAATATGCTTTGGCATTTTTAGTTTTGCTAACTTCAAGCTTCAAAAAAAACACCATGCAGGAGTTAATCGATAAATTGAAAGCAGAAGCCGGACTCACTGACGAACAGGCAAAACAGGCAATTTTTACTATCAAGAATTATGTAGTAGAGAAATTCCCAATGCTGGAAGGAGCTGTAACTAATATATTTGGAGCTGAGTAATTAACGTATACTCCGGCACTTTTTACCTTTTGGATGATTGGCAGCTTCATAAGGCGTCATTGCTCTGCTGCAAGATTGAAATAAGAAGCCGGCAATAATAAGTATTAAAAAGATTTTGGTTTTCATAGTTGCTATTTGAGCAGCTAAACTAAGTGCTGCAACTTTCAAATCAAATAAAGAAACACTTAGAAAGTTTCTATTTATCAGTAGTGAAATCAATTAGTAAAATTTCAGAAAAAATACTTTATACGACAGACGAGTTCTGATTTCACTTTATAACTTCTTCAATCTTTTCTAATTCTTTTTTCGAAAAAAAACCATTATTCAAACATTCCAGGTTATCATTCAGTTGAGCTACAGAACTGGCTCCAATCAGCACAGAAGTAACCCGTTTGTCTTTCATTAGCCAGGCCAATGCCATTTGTGCCAGTGACTGATTTCTATTTACGGCTATATCATTTAATGCTTTAATCTGTTGCAATCTTTCTTCAGTAATTGCGGAGGGTTGTAAAAACCCATGCTCTTTTGCCGCTCTTGATCCTTCGGGAATTCCTTTCAGGTACTTATTGGTCAACATACCTTGTGCAAGAGGTGAAAAAGGAATACATCCAACTCCTGAATCATCCAATACTTCCAGCAAATCTTCTTCTACCCATCTTTCAAACATGGAATATTTTGGCTGATGAATTAAGCAAGGTGTTCCTAATTCTTTAAAAATCTTAATCGCCTTTTTTGTCTGCTTTGCACTGTAGTTGGAGATACCTGCATATAATGCTTTACCCTTTCTAACAACTGTATCCAATGCCATCATGGTTTCTTCCATCGGTGTATCAGGATCCGGACGATGCGAATAAAATATATCTACATATTCTAATTGCATTCTTTTCAAACTCTGATCAAGGCTGGATATTAAATATTTTCTGGAACCCCATTCACCATAAGGGCCCGGCCACATATGATAACCAGCTTTTGTAGAAATAATTAATTCATCTCTCAAGTTGCCAGTAAAATCATCTTTCAATATTTTTCCAAAATTTTCTTCCGCAGATCCCGGTAACGGTCCGTAATTATTAGCCAGATCGAAATGAGTGATTCCACAATCAAAAGCACGGTGAATTATCTTTCTTCCATTTTCAAAATCATCCACCGAACCGAAGTTGTGCCAAAGCCCTAATGATATTGCCGGTAACTGTAACCCACTTTTACCACATCGGTTATACTTCATCGAATTATATCTGGTTGCAGATGGTGTATACATAGCTTCCCTTTTTTTCAAAAATAAATGCCCCTTGAAGGCGTATCATCATTTAATATTCTAATGGATTCATTTTAGTATGCCGGATACGGATAATTCTAATATCTGTTCCTTTACAGCGATATGACACCGGGAAATGGTGTATTTCAAAAGCCCGGAAGTTCCCATCATTATTTGTTTTGTATTTATCCGGATTATATTTTTCGGTATGTTTTAATAAGCTGTTTATTTGCAGTAAGATTTCATTCTTCACTTTCTGAGCATTTGCAGGAGAATTTTTTTGAATATTTTCTATAGCTTCATCAAAATGGTTTATAGCTCTTCTGTTCCATTTAATACTGAATGCCATACATTAAATGCTTACTGTTTCAGGTAACGTTTCATAACTTCTTCGTGAGGAATATAATCGCCTGCATCTATTTCTGCATCTGCCTGATCCAACTCCCGGTTGTACTCTTCCCGGCTTTGTGGTGTGTTATCTGAACTTCGGCTGCTTAGAAATGTTTTAACCATTTCCAAAACAGATTTTCTTTCTGCGTCATTCAACTGCATAAAGTAATTCAGCATTTCCTGTGATATGGTCGGGGTTGCCATTATTCCAATTTTTTGTTCTTACAAATTTACTTTTTAAATCTGTTAATCAAAAGTTGTCTTTAATCCTTTTCCCGGCCGGGTTTACTGAATTTTTAACTTCGAATCCGATGTCTCACTTCTTGACCTTGGTTAAGGCGAGGCCATCTGACACATTTGTCCCGATTATTTCAGAATCGCCTGGGAAGTAGCAGTAAGAATCAGTAAATGAGAAGGGCTTTTGACTTTACAAAACATTTTCTAAAAAGAACATCCCGACTCTCGGCCGGGATGTAGAATTAATGGGTACACTCTTTATCTGGTTTTTCAATCCAAACATGTTTGATATCCACCTTTGCTAAGCTTCGGTGGATACATCTTAACTGCATCCACCTTGTGTGCCGCAATTAAGACATTTGTAACAAGTGCCGCTTCGTATAGTTATATGTCCGCAATTGGAACAAGCCGGCGCATCTCCCTGCATCCCTTTATTCATAGCATTCATAGCATTCATAGTATCTAAGCTACTGTCCATTTTCGCAGTTTGTGTAGTCCGCTGACCTTGAGCTTGCCGAAGCGTTACCGGTTGCGTAGTTGCTGCACCAGTTGATGGCGTTACTCGTACACTAGATAACTCATGTGGCACATATTCCAAAGGATTAGAAGGCACTTCATCCCAATCATCAGCACCAGAATTCAAAATTTCCGGCTTGTCCAATACATGAACAAGATCCGTACGACCTAAATATTCATAGCCTAACACACGGAAGATAAAATCAACGATTGAAGTTGTTGATTTAATATTCGGATGTTCTACAAATCCTGAAGGATCAAATCTTGTGAAAGCAAATTTGTCAACAAACTCTTCTAACGGAACCCCATATTGCATACCAATAGAAATGGAAATAGCAAAACAGTTCATCATACTACGCATCGTTGCTCCTTCTTTCGCCATGTCTACAAAGATTTCTCCCAATGTTCCATCACTGTATTCACCAGTGCGAAGGAAAATGGCTTGTCCGTTAATCTTTGCTTTTTGTGTAAAGCCACGACGTTTGGCTGGCAATGCTCTTCTTTCTACAATACTTGCAAGTTTTCTTTTCAGTTTTGTATCAGGTGATGCTTGTACTCTTTTAGTAACTTCATCCAGCAATTCTTCAACAGTCAGTTTACCCATATCTACAATGTTGGATTCTCCTTTTGTCGAAAGTAGATCCGCAGCTTCAGTTTCTACTGTAAATTTTGTATCTTCTTTTTTCTTCTTATCACTTTTGTTGCTCAATGGCTGTGATAATTTAGAACCATCCCGATACAATGCATTAGCTTTTAACCCAAGCTGCCAGCTCATATAATAAGCATCTGCAATTTCTTCAACCTTGGCTTCATAAGGCAGGTTGATAGTTTTAGAGATAGCACCACTGATAAATGGTTGTGTTGCTCCCATCATGCGGATATGACCATGTGCATGAATATAACGTTGGCCCTTTTGTCCGCATCTATTGGCACAGTCAAAAACGGGCAGGTGTTCTTCTTTTAATCCAGGTGCTCCTTCAAGCATCATCGTTCCACAAACGTAATTATTAGTTGCTTCTATTTGCTCATCGGTAAATCCAAGAGCTTCCAGCATACTCCACTCTCCGTCATTATATTCTTCTTCTGTGAAACCAAGTCTTTGCAGACACTCTTCACCGAGAGAATATTTGTTGAAGATGAATCCGACTTCGAATGCAGTTAATGCAGCAGCATCTAATTTTTTGATTTCGTCTGCAATAAATCCTTTCTCACTTAATGACTGGTGATTGATATGCGGCGCCCCGGCAAATGAAGCCGATCCTGTTGCATATTTAATGATAGCATCAGATTCTTTTTGAGAATAACCCAAATGCTTTAATGCAGATGGAACAGACTGGTTAATGATCTTGAAATAACCACCACCAGACAATTTTTTAAATTTCACCAAAGCAAAATCCGGCTCTACACCTGTAGTATCACAATCCATTACCAGGCCGATTGTTCCTGTTGGTGCAATAACAGTAGCTTGTGCATTTCTGTAACCAAACTTCTCCCCCATCTCTACTGCATCGTCCCATGCTTTGCAAGCTGCTTTCAATAAATAATCAGGGCAATATTTTGCATGAATACCTTGTGGCTTCAAACTTAATCCTTCATACTCATCCGCATCATAAGCTGCCAGACGATGATTACGCATCACCTTCATCATGTGCTCCTTATTATCTTCATATCTTGGAAATGCACCTAACACACTTGCCATTTCTGCAGATGTTTTGTAAGCAATTCCTGTCATAATAGCGGTGATTGCACCTGCAATACCTCTTGCTTCATCACTATCATAAGGAATACCACTAACCATCAGCATTGTTCCAAGGTTAGCATAACCTAATCCCAAGGTTCTGTATTCGTAACTTAATTGTGCCACTTCTTTTGAAGGGAACTGCGCCATCAATACAGAAATTTCCAATACAACGGTCCAAAGGCGGCAATTGTATTCATATCCTGTTACGTCAAATGTTTTTTTCTCTGCATCATAAAACTTCATAAGGTTAGATGAAGCAAGGTTACAAGCAGTGTTATCAAGGAACATATATTCAGAGCAAGGATTAGATGCTCTGATCTCGCCGCCTTCGGGGCAAGTATGCCATTCGTTGATGGTAGTGTTATATTGAGTACCAGGATCAGCACAGCGCCATGCAGCGTATGCAATCTGATTCCACAATTCTCTTGCAGGTAATTTCTTCATCACTCTTCCATCCATTCTTCCTTTCAGTTCCCAATCTTCATTGTTATCTAATTTTTCGAAAAATGAATTAG
>JBDSUW010000225.1:0-12393 GCA_039927535.1 Chitinophagaceae bacterium
ATCGAGAAAACGGGTATAGGTTTGTTCGAAGACTCTGGCGAAACGTTTAAACACATCATGCATTTCAGGAAAATGCTCATAGGTAATAAATAGCAGGTTGCCGTAAGCAAAATTGGCAAGATGGTCGATTTGGAAAGTGGGAAGCTGAAAGCCGGATTCCAACATACTTTTAAGCAAATCACCTACTCCCGGAAGAGAGAGCATATATTGATAATGATCCTTCTGTTCTTGACCTTCTTTTTCATATACTAAAAGTTCATCCCCTCGTTTTCTTGAAGCATCAAATCGTATAAATACAGGATGCTCCGTCAGCGGGATTTTGCAAGGGGAAGGGAATATTATACCATCGGGACTTCCCGGGTAATAGGTAAATTCTTTATCACCTATATCCCAGATATTAAATCCACAATTCCATTGAGGCACACCTAACGCTTTCACCTGTTGAAAAAGGACGGAGGCTACATCCAGCAATTCATCACTTTTTTGCATAGCCATAGTTCGGCTTCTCACTCTTTCTAATGCTGCTTCAATTTTTGCTTCTTTTGCCTGTGCTTCTGCTTTTTGCAGATCATTGAAACGGGTATATGTAAGATCAAAAACTTTTGCAAAGCGAAGCATGATATCAATTTGCTGATCTGTTAAAGGCTCGAGGGCTGCAATTGATAAGCAACCGAAATTGTTGAATGATGCAGAAAAATAAACTCTTTCCTTGGCTCTCATATTGGCAATTACAAATTCAGGCAACAGGGAAAGTTCCGTTTCAACAAATAAAAATTTATCCCATTCTTTTTTAACTTCCCCTTCAAGTACGTATTCCCATTTTCCTATCCGGTTACGCCACGCATTAAGATGCGCTAAATAAGGAGAATGCTCATGATATTTTACAAACAACCCAATTCCTTGTTCAGGTGTTTCGGGATTAGCCATCCACCAGGTTGATCCTAGTGTTTTGCTATCATACGTCATAATAATACATCGGTCAAGCACTAAATCGAGTTTACCCAGTTCAGAAGAAACTGTAGCTATCAACTCTTTTAACTCATCTGATTTTTGCATAGCCATTGCCCTTGCCCTAACTCTTTCTAATCCCAATTCAATTTGTGCTTCTTTTGACTGGGCTTCTGCTAATGAAATATCTGTGTACCGCTGGTAGGCAAGGTGGAAGACATTTCGGAATCGCTTTAATAAAAGCAGTTGTTTATGGCTGATTTTTCCAAAATTCGAAATACCAATGTTTCCGATACCTACTGAAAAGAAATAGTAATTAATTTCCTTTGCTTTAAGAAGTCTTTTATCCTGTATTTGTCCGGATTTTTTTCTAAAACTTAAAAACTCTTCCAATGCTTTTCCTTTCACTACTACTTCGGCAAATGAATCTTTAGATTTTCTGATTCGTTTTAAAAAATCTTCTACAACCGCATTGCCTTTAAAAGGTATTGTTGAAATTTTTCCACCGGTAAAGTCTGAGTAGTCATAATCATCGAAATAATTTTGTTCATCGTTAAAAATATGAATAAGGGAACATCGCATGTTTTTGAACCCTATTTTATTAAGTTCTATAAATAAGACCTCGCAAATATTCAGCAAATCATCTGGCTTTTTCATACCCATAGCAACTGTTCTTACTCTTTCGAGTGAGGATTCAATTTCGAGTTCCCGGTTTTTTTCTTCCAGCTCAATGGTTCTGCTTTTTACCGCTTCAATAAGTTTTATATTCTCTGCTTTAATTTCATCAAAAGCGAAAGCTTCACCCTTCAATGTTTTTGAATCAGGATAAGAGCCATGCTGGTGCAATACTTTCCAGCCTTCCGAAGTTTTTTGTATTAAAGATGACAAACGGAACTTTTGGTAGAAGGTCCATTGGCCTTCAAGTTTTATATAAATGTCAAGCAATTCATGCACCATTATGTAAGGATCATATGGTATTATTTGGGTCTGCTTGTTTCTTAATTCAGTAACCCCCTGCATCTGGTCAATAATTCTGTAGGTATAATCAACTATTTCTTGCTTGCTGTTCCATATCTCTTCTTCAGTACCACCAATATTGCGATAATTATCTACTAAATAACCTGCCCAATGATCAAGATTTCCCTCGAAATAAGAATTCCAGTAGTCTTCCATCAGGGCTTTAATTTCTGCTTCAAGTTTTTTGGTCAGTTTCATGGGTTTGTATTAACAGCTAATGAAATAATAAATGTTGATCCTTCTCCATCTTTCGTCTCAACTTTCAACTCGCCACCATGTGCCTTAACTATATCATAACTCAAACTCAATCCCAACCCTGTTCCCTGTCCTGTGGGTTTGGTAGTAAAGAATGGTTGGAAGATTTTATCGAGAATTTTTTGTGGAATACCGTTTCCGTTGTCAGCTACTTTAATTATGATGCTAGCATTTTCTTTTTTTGTGCTGACACTAACGACAGGCTCATAACCTTCCGGCAGTTGTTTCTTTTTTTCTGTAACTACATAAAAAGCATTGGTAATTAAATTGAGGATTACTCTTCCAATATCTTGCGGAATAATTTTTATCAACCCAATGTTATCATCATAATCAGTTCTCATGGCGGCATTGAATGTTTTATCTTTTGCCCGGAGTCCATGAAAAGCTAATCGCAAATACTCATCTGCCAATGCATTGATGTCAGTGAATTCTTTTTGTCCGCTGCTAGTCCTTGAATGTTGCAACATTCCTTTTACAATACCATCGGCTCTTTTGCCATGATGATTTATTTTTTCTAAATTCTGAATTACATCATTGGCAATTTCTTTTGCATCATCATAATTTCCTTTATCAATTTCTTCTTTCATTTCATCCAGCAACTCTTTACTTACTTCAGAGAAATTATTGACAAAGTTTAACGGATTTTGAATTTCATGTGCAATGCCGGCAGTCAATTCTCCAAGGCTCGCCATCTTTTCTGCTTGAACCAATTGTGTTTGTGCTGCCTTCAGATCATCGAGTGATTGATGTAAAGCACTATTCGTTTCTTCTACTGATTTTCTTTTTTGCTCCAGCTCTTCAATTGTCTCTTCTAATAAGATTGCAGTGGTCCGTTTTACTTTTTCGGTACGTTCCAGTTTGAATTCTGAAATGGTCAGATCGCTGTCAGCTTTCTTCACAGCTTTTACAAGAATTTCCTTTTCTTCAACACTTATCTTTTCGTTTTGCTGAATAAAGTCGAGTATGGTTTGAAGTTGAGTATTCAATGGATAATTGTTAATTTGTAATGGTTAATTTTTTAAACTTTTATTGTGCTTCGATGTTTTAATAATTGACGTTAACAATTTTCTTATCTCCGTGAGATCCTGAAATACAGATTGGTATTGTTTTTCTGCTATATATCCTGACTGATTGATATTCTCTTTCATGATTTATAATTAACAATTCGCAATTATTCATTAAAAATTAAAACCTATTTTTCTTTTAATGCTATGCAACAAGTCGTTAGATTATGCATTTCTAAATTTCCACCGGTGGCTCTTCCTAATTCTGCATTGGAGAACATACCAGCCATTGGCACATTCCATACATTTTTTATCCCTTCTATTTCCTGACTCATTAAAGGCCCCAGCGAAAGAATTCTTCCGGCGCAACTGAATACAACCAGGGCATCTGCGTCGGGCATTTGGCTGGCTTTTAAATTTTCTACACCCTTAATTACTTTTTCCATTACATCAAAATCGGGTGGTAACGAGAATCGAACTTTTGAACCTTGCGGCACTGAACCACTGGTGTAGTAGGACCGGTCAGTCCAGTCAATCGTCAGACCCGGTCTCATTACCGGATCTCCTTTTTCCCGCTGCAATTGCAGTGGAAAATTGGCAGCAATTTCTATCAGCAAATTTTTATTTTCTTGGGATACATTCTCGATGCCGCCGTATTTGGCCGTAAGATCAAGTACCGGAATATTGTCTACTGTGTACACATGATTACCTTCACTTTTTGTTACCAGCTTTTCGGTACCCACCGCTCTCCAACCACAAGTAGCAATACCATTTATTTCTACTTTTGACTCATCCAACGCAATACATACCATAGCATGACCGCTATCTTTTCCATTGGTAAAAACAAATGTTTCAGAAAAGGAATAATCATCCCCGGCAGCACCTCCAAATGCATTTACTGATGACCCGGCTACTTCTTCAATTCCACGAAGTACTTCTTCTCCATCGGCTGCTGCATTACTTATTCCAATTAAGAAAGCAGGTTGAGCAAATTTTGCCTTAGCTTTTTGAGCAATGGCTTTCGAAACTTCTCGGTAATTTTTTTCAGGATATTCTTCAAAATAAATTTGAAAATAATCTTTGCTCATTTCCAATAAAAGAATAGCTGCAGAACCTTTCTCTGGTTCTTCGTCTGTAAACTCTCCGTTGGTGGTACAACCGAAAACACTGATACTTTCGGCATCCAATAAATTAGTAATGGCAGTTCTGTCTAGGCTTTTGGAAATAAAACAGATGGCCAGCGTTGGTTGAAAGCCATCAGTCATGGTTTTTTCTAATCCGGTTTTAATTTCTTCTGTTGATTTTCCTTTGATTGATTTTGCTTTCATGTTATATATTAATTAATGTTTTTCTTTTAGATAATGTTGTTTCAGAATGTCTTCCCCATACTCGTTTCCTTTTTCTCTCCATATGGCATGAATATGATTCGCACTATTTCTTGGACCTCCGTTATTATCAAACTCAATAATAAAAGTTGGCCCGTTTAAAACATAGTAATGTGGTTTTTTTTCGTCTGTTTCACCAATCCAGGCGAAATAAATTTTATCAAGGCCTGCTTTCAAAATTTTGTCATACTCTATAGCTGCTTTATCATAATCGAGATTGAAAACAAATTCCCGGATGATATATTGCAGCACTGCTTTTTGAGAAGTTATTAGCTGAGATGCTTTTATTCCCTGGTAATCAATCAGCCGCTTGCCACTTTCTGCGGCGGTAATAATATCTTCAGGTACTTTTCCTTTCATTGTTGCTTTCTTTCTTAATTCCGGTGAAAGCATATTGATTAATTTTAAACCTAAATCTTCTTCCTGCCCAAGTATGCGCCAGCCTGCATATTCTGAAATCATATATTCAGCAGGATCGGTACCAACAAACAGAGGTGTAACTGAAATTTGATTGCCTGTAAAAGTGAAGTTGATGGACAGATGATGTCCTTCTAATTTGTAGCCCCAGTTACTATCATCTGGATTACCAAAAAAAGCGAAATAGAAATTCTTATGCGACCATTGCAATGTTTTTATAAATGCATAAGTGTTATCATCAAACTGCTTTTGATAATAAAGACTATCGTAGTAACTGTTAATTAAATTGTCAAGATGCATAATGCCGGTGGCCTTAAGATAACCCTGCGAACTTAAGGAGGCAGAGAGGATGCGGTGAACAAGTCTTCGCTGGTCATTATTCATGTTCCCGATATTCAGGCCCACCCTTGCTCTCATCCCTACAGGAAGGTTATTCCATTTTATTCTTGCAGTATCGTTGAAAGCAAGCAAGGCAGTTCTTTTTTGCAGGTTTTCAAATGAATGATAAAGAGAATCTGCGTACTGCTTTATTTCATCATAATATCTTTTTTGAGCCATTATATTTGAATTCGAAAAAAAGAATAAAATAAGTAATGGCAGCAATTTTTTTGTTTGCATAAGAATATTTATTATTTTTCTTTTAATGCTACCAGACAGCAGGCATTATTATGATATTCATTTTTTCCGGTTTTTCCTGCCTGTACGGCAGACAGGGATTTTCCATACTCGCCATAGGTAAAAAAGCCTGCCATGGGTGCATCCCAAATTTTTTGCACTCCTTCTATTTCCTCTTTCATTACCATTCCAAACGATAAATGCCTGCTTACACAGGAGAACATTATTAAAGCATCAGCTTGCTGTTGTTCGTCGTCTTTTATACTCTTACACTCTGCAACAACTTTTTCCATCGAATCAAAATCCGGTGGCATCGAAAATTTGATTTTCGATCCTTGAGGCACATTGCCGGAACAAATAAGAGTACGGTCTTTACGATTGGCAAACATGGCTGTACGTATAACAGGATCTGCATTTTCCCTTTCTAATTGTAATGGATAATACCAGGAGCTAAGAAATGTTACGACTTCATTATCGCCGTCTTCCTTTATCTCAACGCCAAGGTAATTCATTAGCATATCCAATGCCGGTTTATCGTCTATGGTATACACAATGCTACCTTCGCTTTTAGTAACAGTTTTTGTAGTACCAATCGCATTCCAGCCACAAGTAACGATACCTTTAACATCAATTTTATCTTCATCAACAATAAGTGCTACGATTGCATTGTGTCTGCTTTTCCCATAGGTAAAAACAAATGTTTCTGCAAGCTGCAGGTCATCTCCCGCCTTGCCTCCAAATATGGTTACTTCCCCGTCTTCTGGTGAAGCAGGTTTTCCAAACCCTTCTATGATACCTTCTACAATATGTTCACCATCTAAAGCCACTCCACCGCTTGCTATTATAAAAGCTGCGTTGGAAAAAGTTTCTTTGCCTGTAATGCCAAGTTTTTTTGCATCTTCAAAGGCAGTTTCTTTGCTTGTTTCAAGAAATGCCAGTTTAAAAAAAGCTGGGTTCATGTCGAGCAACATCATGACAATACTGCCAGCTTCAATTTCGCCATCAATGAATTCACCTGCAGTAGTGGCACCAAATACCTGAATGTTTTTTTCATTAAGCATTCTGGAAATAGCTTCTCTGTCCTGTTTAACAGATATGAATACAATGGCTAAAGTTGGCTTAAAGCCATCAGCCATGCTTTCAGTTAAAGCGGAACTAATTTCTTCTGTTGATTTTCCTTTGATTGATTTTGCTTTCATGTTTTACTTTTCTTTTATTGCCACCCAACAACAAACCGAAGAATGAAAATGCTGTTTGCCATTTTTCATTCTTCCGAACTCTCCGTAAGTATAGAAACCGGCCATCGGCACTTGCCATACTTCAGCCAGCCCATCATTTTCTACGGTTGTTAATGGGCCTAACACTGGTGGCCGTCCGGCACAGGAAAAAATAAGCAACGCATCGGGCTTGATTTCAGTAGTATTTTTAACAACCTTTGCTGCTGAAATAATTTCTTCTGAAATTTCAAAATCCGGGGGAGTTGAAAATTGAAATTCCGAGCCCTCTTCCATTGCAATATCCATTATCAATGCATTGGATGCTGCATCTATCGACCTGGGCGATTTTATCATCGTTTCCCCGTCTTCACGCCTGGCAATAAATGGAAAATGGATCGACAAATCTTTAAAAATATCAAAGCTTTCATCGCCATTTTTTTCTGACATGCCGAGATACTTCAAATACATTTCCACGGCAGGTTTATCATCAATGCTGTACACTTTATTGCCGGAGCTTTTTGTTACCTTTCTTGTAATTCCCAGTGGCTTCCATCCGTGGATAGCCATGCCTTGTAAAGAAATTTTGTCGGCATCAAAAACTAATGCGGCAATAGCATTACCTGATTCCCTTTGATGGGTAAAGATGAAGCTGTTCTTAATATTCCAATCATCACCAGCCATACCTCCAAAAAAAACACTGTCTTCGCCTAACTCCCTAACTAATGTTTTTACTACTGTATCGCCATCAAAATATTGCCCGTTGGCATAAACGCCGTTACTAGTCAATAAAAATGTTGGATTTTTAAAATGCTTCGTTGCATTTTTTGCAATTAGTAAAGCTGCTTCATCTACATTACCATTCTTAACATCTTCAATTAGTATCGTATAATGTTCCCGGTTGGCATCAAGCAAAAGAATGACTGCTTCGCCTTCGCTTTGGTGACCATTTATAAACTCACCACAAGAAGTGCAGCCGAATACATCGATATTATTTTGACGCAGTAAATCCACCACTGCTTTTCTATCTTGTTTTATAGAAATGAAAACAATAGCTAATGTGGGTTTGTAACCCCGTCCGACCGGGTCATCCGGGCGGGCATCTTCCATAGCCACTTCTAAAGCAGCTTTAATTTCTTCTGTTGATTTTCCTTTGATTGATTTTGCCTTCATATTTTATTTTTCTTTAAGTGCCACCACACAACAGGTATTATTATGAAATTCATGTTTACCAGTTTTTGATCTTCCAAATTCACCATAGCTAAAAAAACCTGCCATAGGAGCATTCCATACTTGTTGCACCTGGTCAATTTCTTCTTTCATCATTATACCAAAAGATAAATGCCGGCTGATACAATTAAACATAATTAACGCATCGGCTTCCGGCTGTTTTTCTTTTTTAACTTCAACACATTCTTCTACTACTTTGTCAATGGCATCAAAATCGGGTGGTAATGAAAAGCGAACCTTAGACCCCTGCGGTACATTGCCTGCACAAATCAATGAACGTTCTTCTTTGTTAGCAAACATAGCCGTACGCATTACAGGTGCTACATTTTCTCTTTCCAATTGCAACGGATAGTATGCGCCGATATGTGTTACGACATCTTTTCCAGAATCAAGATCAATATCAACACCGAGATATTTCATTACCATATCCAGCGCAGGTTTATCATCTATGGTGTAAACAATGTTGCCTACGCTTTTAGTTACTGTTTTAGTAGTTCCAATAGCTTTCCATCCGCAGGAAGCAATTCCGTTAACTTCTATTTTTTCCTCATCAATAATAAGTGCAACAAGGCCATTTACACTACTTTTTTTATTGGTGAAAACAATTGGGCCAGTCAATACCAGATCATCCCCTGCCATACCGCCAAACACTGTTACTTCGTTGCCAAAACCTTCCATAATACCTTCCACTATTTGCTCGCCATCAATCTGTAACCAACCAGATGCTATAATAAATGCAGGGAAAGAAAAAATATTTTTACCTTCTCTGCCAACATGTATTGCATTTTCCCGGGTGGTTTGTTCCCCTGTCTCCAGAAATAATAATCTGAAGTGCTCTGGATTCATATCCATCATCATGATAACACAACTGCCTGCTTCAATTTCACCATCAATAAATTCTCCCGAAGTAGTGGCACCGAATATTTGAATAGCATACTTATCCAGCAGGCTAACGATTTCATCCCTGTCTTGTTTGATGGAGAGAAATACAATAGCCAATGTGGGTTTAAACCCTCGTCCGTCCTGGGCATCGGCCATCGCATCTGTAAGTGCCGCTTTAATTTCTTCGGTTGATTTTCCTTTTATTGATTTTGCTTGCATGTTTTATTTTTTGGCGGGAAGACGGAATGAAGTTCTTCCCGGCTAATTATTATTTTTTCTTTTAATGCCATCACACTTTCTTAAATTTCTTCCAAGGAATTCTCTTTGAATGCTTTTGATTTCATGAAAATTTAATTTTGATAAATTGATTACTCAACCGCACCAACCAGCAACGTAACACCACCTGTTGCAAAATTGCCAATATCGGCAGCGGTGGCCTGTCCTTCGTGGGAACTCATCGTTGCCTGTAAAGCTTCTGGATTTGAAAACCAAAACTCTGCCATACGGTAATGAGCAGCTGCACTTCCATCTGGACTACTTATAAATTTTGTAAACTCGACTTTTTCAAAACCTGCCATTTTTGCTGCAAGCGGCAAATGTGTGTTTTTGTAATAGTCTTCAAAAGCTGTTACATCTGTAGGGTGTCCGTAAATTACTGTCAATTTAATCATTGTAAATATTTTTAAAGTAGTTTAAATTATTTGCCGGGTTCAGGCATCAATCCTAATTGAGTCATCATATCCATATTATCAAAAAAGTCCTGCTCTTCAGCAATTTTTCCGCCCTTCATTAGTACAATTGTTGAACCATCAAGATCAACTGCTTTACCAGTGGCAGGAATGCCAAAAAAATCACCGGTATGTGTGCCTTTAAAATTCCAGTGCTTCACTAATTTTTCACCCTGCCCAAAAACATCTATGATAGTGAATTTAATGTTTGAGAACCCGGTAAGAAAGTTGGAATAAAAAGCCCTGGCACTGTCTATACCAACCACATCAGCCGGCTTCATCTTAAATCTTACGTCTGTTGTAAAATTGGAGTCATTAAACAATTCTAATTTTCCCTGGTTCATAATTTCATCCCACACATGGCTGTACATTTTAATATTTGCAGCTACGGGGTCTGCTGCTTTTTCTTTTTCTGCTGATGAGCAGGCAGTAAATAATAAAATTGTGATGACCAGTACTGCAATTAGTCTAACGCCGAATGTTGATTTTAAGGTCATTTGTTTTTGTTTTATGTTTAAAAAAATGAAAAAAGAATAACTATATCATGTTAGTAATAAGTTTCGAATTACAAAATGGAATTAACAGGGCAGGAATTTAAACTTTCCGGAATGGAATCAGAGGGATATGGGCTTTAAATCTACTTAATTTTTAGGGAGAATAAATAGAAATAGTAGAACTTACCATCTATATTAAATAGCCGGCATTTTTCGAACAAATTTCAGCAAGTATCAAACTTAAAATCCGCATTCATTTTCAAGCACAGCAACAATCTTTGCATAATACTCTCTTGCCCGCTGCGGAGTGCTGCCAACGCAAACAACACCGAGTTTTCCATATTGTGATAATGCTCCAATTAAATGGAACATTACTCCTTCTTGTGAAGTGCCATCGTAATGCAAATCATTCACCATAGCAATATCAATCAGATCATGCGGGCTTAATCCTTTGTAATTTTCGCTTTTTAAATTGTCAGAACAGAAGTAATAACGAACAAGATGCCCTTGCGAAGTGTAATATTTTCCTTCCTCTTCTTTATAAATTCCTCCCGTAAGAAATTGCAACATCAAGAATGGATGGGTAGTTCCTCCTTTGCGAAGATTAATTTCTATCGGATAATGCTTCCACTCCCGTCCCACAGGGTCATCCCCGCCTGAATGATCAGATCGGGCTGGCGGGCGGGCATTTTTTTCTTTTACTGAAATAAAATCAACAGCAAATCTTCCCAATACACCCCGTTCCTTCAATGCATTTGCAACTTTTAAACCCATTTCGCCTAATTCAGCTGCATATTCTACGGATGCGGGAAAATGTGCTCCAAAATAAACCTGTCCGCTTTCGCCACCTAACTCCTGATCATGAGTAGAAATAATTTCCAGATGGCCGGTTGGTGTCACTCTGCATTGAACCGATGGTGATTCCTTAATGTCACCCTCCAGAAATTCTTCTACTATGCCTCCCATGCTTTTATACTTTTCTAAAAAAATAGTATAAGGCAAATCAGCAGCTACCAGTTTTAAATTCTTTTGGAGATTTTCTTTTATCCATGCTTTTAAATCTTTAGCGTTTTCAGCACCACTGTATGAAAATACTGCGTTACCATCGCCAGAAAAACCATCGTTTATTTTTACTACTCCTTTTTTTAACGCCGGGTTATTTTGTTTCATTTTTGCCAATCCATCAATAATATCTGCTTCCGAATGCAGATCTTCAAATCCGGGAGGAACATTCAAACCACATTCCCCGAAAATTTTTCGTCCATTACTCTTGCTTCCCAATTCATAAAGATCAGGATCGCATCCATAAATGGGTATCTGCAACTGCACAGCCAATGATCTTTCTTTTTCTGTAACAATAAAACAAGACATATGTGCTTCATGATCTGGTGGAATAAAATCTCTTATACGCTGAATCAGCCTGGGTCTTTCCAATATTTTTTCAATCAGTGGCTGGTGCGATGAATCATGGCAACTTAATAATGTCAACCTTCTTTTTGCATGATAGCCTGTAATGCCTGGCAATAAATGCAAGTAGTAATCTATAATGACTGGGTCAATCGTTTCGCTGGTGATATAAATAACGTTGGTGCGGGGCATACGCAACAACATCAGCATACATAGCAATCGTTCTTCGTAATGATTAACGCCGGTTATTTTGGAAAGAATTTCTGTATCCATCGTTAGTGATGGAATGATGATCACTGTTCTGGGTGCTAATTTATCGGGGAAAACATGTTCAAACTGTTGTGTTAATCTTTTTTGGATTTTTTTGAATTGCATGGCTTCAGCTACTGAGTCCCGGATCGGCAGACCTGTTTTGGTCTTTGAAGATTTATTTTGGTTGATGGAAGCCATTTGCAGTAAGTTTTATTCAGAATGGTTGATTGGTATGAATATACTGATAATCTGCAATCTTAACTAGGCATCTTGCCCCATCCATAAAGCACCACCAACAGTATTGCGGGAAGCTCCTGATTCGGAAGCAAAAACATTGTATTCTTCTCGCCATCTGAGCACACCAATAAAAGCACACAACATCGGTTTATTGATATCACTTATTCCTGGCTCAGTTGCAAATTTTTGATGCAACATGTCCCATTTTCTTTCGGTTCCGCCCAAAGCAGCATCTATACTGAAGAAATTTGTCACAACTGGCAATCCAGTTAAAGCACTGATGACAGCTCCATCACCTAACTGTGCTG
>JBDSUW010000226.1:0-4998 GCA_039927535.1 Chitinophagaceae bacterium
ATAATTATATGAAAGCTTTGCAACTTGGCGGGACTAAAACATTACCAGATTTGTTTAATGCGGCTGGCTTGCAGTTTGATTTATCGCCTGAACATATTAGTAAGCTGATGTTGTTTGTAAAAGAAGAGATGGATATGCTTTGATTATTTTATTGATGGTTTGTGGAGTCATGAACCATGACAGCGAATTACCAGAACGTTTTGGGCCATTTCAAACTTGGTTCTTTTTTGGTGTTGCTGCAGTGGAAATTGTAATGATAATAGCTTTTCGTTATGCCATAATAAAGAACATCATTCACAGAAAAGAAATTGAAAATCATGCTTGGTGGTTAATATCAACAGTATTTATTATAATGATGCCGGTTCTTGGCCGTGGAATAAAAAATGTATATGTTGATATGCATATTAAAGACTGGCCGAATATTAAAATCATGATTCCACTTTACTATACCTCATGTGTTGATCATAGGAGTGTTGCTCTTTGGAGCTTGGAAATATGACAAACTAAAACATGCTGCTACATATCTTGCTGTTGGCATTAATCTCTTTATACTTTTATTAGAACCCATAGTAAAATCAGAAACAGTTTAACTATTCTTAAAAACTGTCGTCAAAGGCTAGATATATTTAAAATTTAATTTTGCATTCCGAGTTCTAAAAACTCCGCATTAAGTCTCTTCTTCGTTTCTTTTACAGTGATAGTAAGAATGGATGCAGCCTCTTTTATTGAATTGCATTGAGTAGTTAGAAGGTGAATAAGTTTGGTTTCTTTAAGCGGATTCAATGTTTTAGGATTAATGCCTACTTGTTTTAAATATGTTATTGCGTAAAAGTAAGTGTGTCTCAAAAGGATAGCATAAAGTGCATTTTTGACTTTTGAAAGAGTCTCTTTCTTTTTTGCTTGAATAAAGGCATTTATAAAAATTTGTTCTGCAAGCGACTTATCATCTGTTAGATTACAAATTAAACCGTACATAGCTGGTGCATATTTTTCATATAAACTTTCCCATGCTAAAGGATCATTTTCTTGAAACATTTTAATAATTTGTTTTTCTGATAATTTCTCACTTTGTAAAGTCATATTTTATGTGCCATAACCAATAGATTAAATACCACCCAGCAAAGTAAGTACTAGGAAAAAGGGAAATGTTACACATTTAAGAAAATGAGTTACAATATTCCCACCCTGGCGGGAATTATATTTTTTCTACACCTTTTTCGTATCTCTAACTATTGTGGTTCGTGGAGATACGAACAAGGGCAATCTCTCTCAAATCAACTCAAATTTCTCAAGTTTAAAGCCAAAGGTTGGGATAAATTATAAAAAATACCCTAAAAGTGGTATGTCCTAAATTCGGTAAATCGATTGCGAGACCTTATTTTTGAAGAAGAAAATTAAATGCTGAAAAGCATTTTTAAAATAGCTACTAATCAGAGCCTTAACCAAAAGTCCCGTTGTTTCTACACTGGGGCTTATTTTTTGACTAAACCCCTGTCCTCCCGAAAAAATCGGGACAGGCTCTAAAGGGAGACTTAGGTCATACCTACATTCATTTTAACTACTATTACTAAAGATAATTTTTATAACAGGGTAGCATCAGGAATGCACTTTTAAATTTTCAAAAAAACAATCTTGCTTATTTTTTGATTTTAGAAATTAAAAAGACACCTAAGCTTAGGTTCCCCTTTAGGGGACAGGGGTTTTGCAATTCTTACAAATACCTTCCACCACCACTTCTACATGCCCTGCTGAGTAGCCCTTGGGTAATTTTATTTCGGGTGTTACCACATCATCTAAACAATAAGTGGTATTACAATTATCGCATACAAAATGAATATGATGGTCATGATGATGGCCTTCGCCACATTCATCCTTACACAATGCATAGCGAATAGAGTTATCTGCCGTGGGGATCGTATGAATAATTCCTTTGTCAACAAATACCTGTAAGGTTCTGTAAATTGTTACCCTGTCAAATTTTTCTCCGGCTCTTTTTTCAATATCGCCATGTGCCAATGCACCATCCTGATCCAGGAAAAGTTGTAATATTTTTTTGCGACTGTCTGTGATACTAAGGCTGTTTTGCTTTAGCAGTTTTATAAGTTTGTTGTTATTTTTTATGATTGTTTCTTTCGGCATTATATTAACTATAAAATTATTAAACAGGTTTTTTGGCTTCTTTTTTAAGCCATTTTCTGGCATCTTTTATCATTTGCCTTACTTCCTTTTCTTTCAGTCCGTCATATATTTTTCTAACATCACCATTTCTATCCACTAAAGCCCAAAACTGTGAATGGATAAACTGGTCATCAATACTCAACAGGTTATTAGCAGGGTCGTCAACCGTATAACTTACTCTTGCTGCATTATATAAACTGTCTTTTCTTCCAGTTAAAAAAATCCACTTCTTTGTATTCACCTTCATTGAATCTGCATAATGCTTCATCTGTGCAACAGAATCTGTTTCAGGGTCGCTGGTATGCGAAAGGATATAAAAATCATTCTCTCCTTTTAATTCTTCATAAACAATTCGCATATTATTATTCATATCCGGACAAATCCCTTTGCAGGTGGTAAAGAAATATTCAGCCACATACACTTTGCCTGCCATATCTTTTTCAGTTACCTGTTTTCCATCCTGATTGGTAAAGGCAAATGGCTTTACATAACTCACAGGGTTTACTTTCCTTTCGCCAAAACCCGGAATTATCAATGTTAGTACGAAATAAAACACCAACGCCAAAACAACAAAAAACCCAATATAAAACAGTTTCTTTTTAGACATTCTAATGTATTAGCTGGTAAAGGTACGAACAGTTGCCGTTTATCTTTTGCAACAATGTTGCTTTTTTCATATCTTTGTTAGCTGATGAAACTTAAAATTAACTGGGACGCATTGGGTATCGGGACTTCACTGGCCTGTGCTATTCATTGTGCCCTGTTGCCATTATTTCTTAGCAGTGTTCCATTGTTTGGGGTAAATATTATTCATAATACTGTATTTGAGATTGGAATGATTGTGCTTGCTTTTTGTATTGGTTCCTATTCGTTATATCATGGTTTCAAAAAGCATCATCATAGCTGGATGCCATTAGTTCTTTTTACTATTGGATTTATTTTTCTGGTGGTAAAGCAATTTTTTATTCATTTTGAAACATGGCTATTGATTCCTGCTGTTTTCTTTATTGTTACAGCACATCTCATCAACTACCGCAGTTGCAGGGTACATGACCATGCACATGCAGAAGATTGTGAGCATTAATGCACCCAACCCCGAAGGGGAGAACTGACCACTTTCACTTGTTTCTATTAACTTTATTCAAATAATAAAATACTAATGAAATATTCTTTTTTACTATTACTTCTTTTTTGTTTTTTAAACTCCTCATCACAATCAAGGGATGAAAAAAAAATAAGAGATATTCTTGCTACCCAAACATCCGCTTGGAACCGTGGCGATATTGATCAGTTCATGAATGGTTATTGGGAAAATGATTCATTGATGTTTATTGGTAAAAGTGGTGTTACATATGGTTGGACCAACACACTTAACAATTATAAAAAAGGCTATCCTGATACAGCCGCAATGGGTCAACTAATTTTTAATCTTATTCAGATAAAGAAGCTATCTAAAAAATATTATCATGTAACGGGCAAATGGTTTTTGAAACGTTCCATTGGTGATGTTGGTGGGCATTATACACTCCTGTTTCAAAAAATAAATGGACGCTGGGTTATTATTTCAGATCATAGCAGCTAATTAGCCTCCCTTATAACAAAATAAGACTCTGTGATAGAGTACCTTTGCCATTCAATAAAAAGAAAACATCATGGCAATTATTATTCTTGGCATTCTTGTATTAATCTTCAGTTATGCCATTCAGAAAAATTATCAGTTCGCCAGGTATTATAAGCTGATAAGATTTGCGGCTTTCTTATTAATTATAGTTGGTGTTCTTTCTAAATCATTTGTACAAATAGAGCCAGGACAGATTGGTGTAAAAACACTTTTTGGAAAAGTGCAGGACGATGTTTTGCCAAGTGGTTTAAACTTTATTAACCCATTATTAGAAATAAGAAGAATGGATATAAAGACGCAGAATTATACTATGAGTGGTATAACGGATGAAGGTAATAAGGCAAGTGATGATGCCATCCGTGTACTAACATCTGATGGATTAGAAGTTACAATTGATTTGACAGTTTTGTACAAACTGCTACCATCAGATGCCCCGAAAATCGTTCGGGAAACCGGAGCCGATTATACTGATAAAATTGTTCGGCCTTTAGCCAGAACAAAAATAAGAGATAATGCTGTTTATTATGACGCAATATCATTGTATTCAACAAAGAGAGATGAATTTCAACAACGGATATTCAAAAGCATTGATGATGACTTTAAGAAAAGAGGCTTAGTACTTGAACAATTGTTGGTAAGAAATATTACTTTGCCACAATCTGTAAAAACAACCATCGAACAAAAGATTAATGCAGAACAGGATGCACAAAAAATGCAGTTTGTATTGCTAAAAGAAAAACAGGAAGCAGAAAGAAAAAGGGTAGAAGCACAAGGCATTGCAGATTATCAGCGCATTATTAATACAGGGCTTACCAGCCAGCAACTTCAGTATGAGCAGATAAAAGCATACCTCGAGTTAGCTAAATCGCCAAACGCCAAAGTGATTGTGATGGGTAAAGGAAATACGCCAATCATTCTTGATACAAAAGATTAGATTTATTATTTCTTCCAGGCTTTGTATAAATAACGAATTAAAAAAAGTAATGAGACTATCATTCCTGTATAAAACAGGATGGGCTGAATTAATGGTTTACCAGTTATATAGCCAAGTTGAAAATAAATACCAGCAGTGGCACAGCTAATAGTCCAAAGTAAAAACCAGGCAATTGAATTCAGGATTTTGGTGAAAAATTTTATAAGCCCCGGTTCCTGATTTTGTTCCATAATAAGATTTTATAAACTAATCAATCAATAGATTC
>JBDSUW010000227.1:0-8709 GCA_039927535.1 Chitinophagaceae bacterium
TGTGAGATTTTCTTCGTTTCAAAACCATAGCACCAGCTAATGCTGCACAACCAGCTGTAATATGAACAACTGTGCCCCCGGCAAAATCCCAAACTCCCATTTTTGCAAGAAAGCCTTCTGGATGCCAGCTCCAATGTGCAACTGGTGCATAGACCAACAAAGCAAAGAGTACAATAAACAAAACGTAAGAAGTAAAACGAATACGTTCTGCCACTGCACCCACCACAAGACCAGGAGTGATAATTGCAAACATCAACTGGAATAATGAAAACAGTGATAGAGGAATAGTGTTAGCCGTCGGCCATGGTGCACCCGATTTTACACCATCATAAAAGGCATAAGTCGAAGGGTTTCCAATAAGTCCGTTTACTGATTCCCCGAAAGCAAGACTAAATCCGCAGACTACCCATAATACACCAACGATTCCGGCAGCCACCACACTTTTAATCATTGTGGAGATCACATTTTTTCTATTGACCATACCGCCGTAGAAAAAGGCAAGACCTGGTGTCATCAAAAAAACAAGAGCTGTCGAAACTAAAACCCAGGCAATGTCCGATGAACTGTATTGCGGGTCGTTAGCTCCCGGTACAAAATCGGCAGTGGGTTTTACAAACATGGCTAATAGAGCAATCGCTACCAAAAAGACAAATGGCAAGATCTGTTTTGCTTTTCTTTTACTCATAGACTAAATTTTGATTAAATATTAAATAAAATAAAAATATGAAAAATATTTAATAAATTTAGTATAAAATACTATTAACGATTGTTAGTTTTTAATATATGTTAAAAAAATATAGACAAATGTCAAAAATTATTGAATAATAGTAAATAAAATAACATTATAATTAATAATAATGTGTTATTAAATGGAGATACTTAGTAATATTATTAGGAAACTTGGAATTGAACTGCCTGATCTCTTGACTCCAGAATGCTGAAATTGTTGGTGAGGAATTCATCTACATATCGGGCACATTCTCGGCCTTCACTAATGGCCCAGACAACGAGGCTTTGACCGCGGCGCATATCACCGGCAGTAAATATTTTGGATATATTTGTTTTGTAATTTTTTTCTGATGCTTTTACATTTCCTCTTTCATCAAGGCTTACATCTAGGTTTTTAAGTAGCCCTTCCTTTTGTGGATGCAAAAATCCCATGGCCAGCAATGCCAATTCACAAGGGATTTCTTTTTCGCTTCCCGCTACTTCTACAAATTGCGCAGCTCTGCCATCTATTATTTTCCATTCTAACTCAACAGTTTTAACTGCTTTTAAATTTCCGTTTTCATCGCCAATAAATTCTTTAGTAGCAACAGCCCATTGTCTACTTGCACCTTCTTCATGCGACGAAGTTGTTTTGAGCAGCATTGGATAAGAAGGCCATGGCATAAAATCATTTCTATCTTCTGGTGGCTTTGGTAATAATTCAAATTGTGTTACGGATGCTGCACCATGTCGGTTGGAAGTTCCCACACAATCACTCCCTGTATCACCGCCACCTATCACCACTATATTTTTTCCGGTAGCTTTTAATTCTTCCGGTAATATGTTGCATTCAATTGTAGCATTTGCTAAAAAATCTTTTCCGGCAACCCGTTTGTTGTTTTGTTTCAGAAAATCCATGGCGTAATGAATTCCATTTAATTCTCTGCCAGGAACAGGCAAATCTCTTGGTACTGTGCTGCCACCTGCTAATACAATTGCATTGTATTCTCTTAGTATATCATTGATGCTGATGTTGACTCCAACATTTGACAGGCATTTAAAAACAATGCCTTCTTCCTCCATCAATTTTATTCTTCTGTCAATCACCCATTTTTCTAATTTGAAATCAGGAATTCCATAGCGTAACAAACCACCCGGTGCATCATCTCTTTCAAACACGGTAACAGTATGTCCGGCATAATTTAATTGTGCTGCTGCGGCTAATCCTGCAGGGCCGGAACCAATTACCGCCACTTTTTTCCCTGAACGAAGATTAGGGTTATGCGGTTTCACAAAACCTTTTTCAAAAGCAATTTCAATTATATGTTTTTCAATTTCTTCAATGGCAATGGCAGGTTGATTGATACCCAACACACAGGCAGTTTCACAAGGAGCAGGGCAGATGCGACCTGTAAACTCAGGAAAGTTGTTAGTAGAATTTAAAATTTCATAGGCTTCTTTCCAATCCTGTTTGTAAACAGCATCATTAAATTCAGGAATCACATTGCCTAACGGGCAGCCATGATGGCAAAACGGAACGCCGCAATCCATACAACGACCAGCCTGTTGATTCAGTTTGTCATCACTATAGCGATGTACAAATTCCTTGTAATGCTGCAGCCTTTCCTGCACTGATTGTTTGTCAGGAAGTTCTCTTGTAAATTCTTTAAAGCCTGTCGGTTTGCCCATAAATTATGCCCCCATCCCCCGTCCGACCGGGTCGTCCGGGCGGGCCTAAAGGGGAGTTTAAAGTCTTTACTATTATTTCAGACTTTATAGTTATAAATAATATTCTGAATTCAATTTACTTTATAAAAATAGCCTTAAGGCTTCAGCGTTTATGCCCCAGCCATGTTTGCCATTTATCCACTTTAGTTCTGTTTCGAACTAAGTTCCCCTTTAGGGTACAGGGGCTTGATTTCCAACACTTTTTTATAATCCTTTGGAAACACTTTTACAAAATGCTGCAACTGATTATCTAAATCTTCTATAATGAATTTACCAACAGTACTGCCGGTATATTCAACATGTTTCTGAACCATGTGATATAATTCTTGCTTGTCCTCATCATCACATTTATCAAGATCAACCATTTCAATGTTACAGTTATCTGCAAATTTTCCTTTTATATCATACACATAAGCAATACCACCACTCATGCCGGCTGCAAAGTTTCTTCCGGTATCGCCTAATATCACTACTCGTCCACCTGTCATGTATTCACAGCCATGGTCGCCAACAGATTCCACCACTACATTGGCTCCGGAATTTCGAACGGCAAACCGTTCACCTGCTTTACCTCTTATAAATGCTTCGCCGGATGTAGCACCATAAAAGGCGACGTTGCCGATGATGCTATTGTCTTCTGGTATATAAGTTGCATATTTGAAAGGATATATAATCAGCCTTGCACCGCTTAATCCTTTTCCAAAATAATCATTTGCATCACCTTCCAGTTCCAGTGTTATTCCTTTGGTATTAAAGGCGCCAAAACTTTGTCCGGCTGTACCATTAAAATTGAAATGAATTGTATTATCAGGTAGCCCTTCGCTTTTGTACTTCTTTGTTATTTCATTGGATAAAATAGTTCCGATGGTGCGGTCTGTATTTTTAACATCGAATGAAGCATTGATGGACTGCTTATTTTCAATAGCAGGTTTTGCTGCTTCTAATAATTTCCAATCCAGACTTTCATTTAATCCATGGTCTTGCTCCTCACTGCAATATAAAGTCTGGTACATTGATTCAGGTTCTCTGTACAAAACAGAAGAGAGGTCAATATTTTTATATTTCCAATGCTCAATGTTTTCTCTCATTTCAAGATTGCCAACTTGCCCCACCATTTCATTCACCGTTTTAAAACCAAGCTCTGCCATTATCTCTCTTAACTCTTCTGTAATCATTTTGAAAAAGTTCACCACATGGTCTGGGTCGCCTTTAAAACGGTTGCGCAGTTCAGGGTCTTGTGTGGCTACACCAACAGGGCAGGTGTTCATGTGGCATTTGCGCATCATAATACAACCTTCCACAACTAATGCTGCTGTGGCAATGCCCCATTCTTCTGCACCAAGCAAAGTTGCAATAGCAATATCTTTTCCAGTTTTTAACTGTCCATCAGCTTGTACCACTACACGGCTTCTTAATTTATTTTTCACCAATGTCTGTTGTGTTTCCGCTAATCCTAATTCCCAGGGAAGACCTGCATGTTTTATAGAACTTAATGGTGATGCACCGGTTCCGCCATCATGTCCCGATATTAAAACCACATCTGCTTTTGCTTTGGTAACACCTGCTGCAATTGTTCCAACACCGGCTTTGCTTACCAGCTTTACACTTATTCTTGCTTTACGATTTGCATTTTTCAAATCATAAATCAATTGTGCTAAATCTTCAATGGAATAAATATCATGATGCGGTGGTGGAGAAATTAACCCAACTCCTGGTGTAGCATGACGAACCCGTCCAATCCAGTCATCAACTTTATGTCCTGGAAGTTGCCCGCCTTCACCGGGTTTTGCACCCTGTGCCATTTTTATTTGTAATTCATCTGCTTCTGTTAAATACAAACTGGTAACACCAAATCTTGCAGATGCAACTTGTTTAATAGAACTTCTCATGGAGTCGCCATTCTCCATTAAATCATACCTCTTCTCATCTTCACCACCTTCGCCGGTATTGCTTTTACCGCCTAAGCGATTCATGGCAATTGCTAAAGTTGTATGGGCTTCCCAGGAGATGGAGCCAAAACTCATTGCACCTGTAGCAAAGCGTTTAAAAATATTTTCTGCTGGTTCTACTTCATCTATACTGATTGATCCACGATTTTTTCTAAACTGGAAAAGACTGCGCAGTGTGCATGCTTTTTCTCCCTGGTCATTTACCAGCTTCGAATACTTTTTGAATGTTTCGTAGTCATTCATCTTTGTTGCATGCTGCAACAAATGAATTGTTTGCGGATTGAATAAATGAAACTCACCTTTTCTTTTCCATTGATACACACCGCCAACGGGGAGCCTGTCTGCCGGAATATCTTTTTTGCTAAATGCAAAGAAATGTTTGGCTAAAGTTTCCATTGCAATTTCATCCAATCCCATTCCTTCAATTCTTGATGTAGCTCCTGTAAAATATTTGCTGACCACATCTTTATTCAATCCTAATATTTCAAAAATCTGTGCTCCCTGGTAGGACTGCAAAGTTGAAATTCCCATTTTGGAAAAAACTTTCAGTAATCCATCATTCACAGCTTTGATATAATTCTTTTTTAATTCATCCTGTGTTAATTCAGTTTGCAGCTTACCTGTTTCTTTCATGTTTCGTATAGACGAAAGTGCTAAGTAAGGATTGATAGCAGTGGCGCCAAATCCAATCAGGCAGGCAAAGTGATGCACTTCCCACACATCACCAGCTTCTATAATAATACCTACTTGTCCTCTCATTCCTTTACGGATAAGATGATGGTGTATAGCAGCAGCGGATAACAAGGATGGGATAGGAGCATGGGTTGAATCAATAGCCCTGTCCTGCAAAATCAAAACTTTGAAACCATCTTCCACTGCATCCACTGCATAATCACAAATTTGCTCAACTGCTTTTTTTAATCTTCCTGGTACTCCATCAGCTTTAAAATAGCATTGGATTGTTTTTGATTGAAATAATCCTGTATCGATACTTCTTATTTTCTCCAATGCATAATTAGTAAGCACCGGATGTTTTAATGCTACGCTATGGCAGGTTAACGGGTCTTCAACCAATAAATTACCGGTGTTGCCTGCAAAAGTTGCCAGCGACATTACCAATCGTTCACGGATTGGGTCAATCGGCGGATTGGTAACCTGTGCAAATAATTGTTTGAAATATCTGCTGAGATGTTGCGGCTGGTCACTCAATATGGCCAATGGTACGTCAGTGCCCATTGAACCGAGCGGTTCTTTTCCATCCAATGCCATTGGCGAAATAATGGTATCAAGGTCTTCGGTTGAATAACCAAATGCTTTTTGATACTTAAAGATTTGTTCCTGTTCAAGATGCGTAAACATTACTCTTGGCTCAGGTAATTCTTCTAACCGTATTTTATATTTATTCAGCCAATCGCCGTAAGGTTTTTGCGAACAGATTTCTTTTTTCAATTCATCATCGCTGATAATTTTTCCTTTCTCCATATCCACCACAAACATCTTTCCGGGCTGCAATCTTCCTTTTTCAATTATAGTGGAAGGGTCAATGGGTAGCACACCGGTTTCTGATGCCATGATAACACGGTCATCATTCGTTACACAATATCTTGATGGACGAAGACCATTTCTATCTAATGTGGCTCCGATAATTTTTCCGTCGGTAAATGAAATGGATGCAGGTCCGTCCCAGGGTTCCATCATGGAAGAGTGAAATTCGTAAAATGCTTTTTTCTCTTTGTCCATTTCTTCATGCCCGTCCCATGCTTCTGGAATCAGCATCATCATTACATGTGGTAATGAACGGCCGGTTAATGAAAGCAATTCAATCACATTATCTAAACAAGCTGAATCACTCTGGCCTTCCATCACTACTGGCAATAGCATTTCTAACTCTTCTTGAGAAAAGTAAGGAGACGTAAAACCTTTTTCACTTGCCTTCAGCCAGTTCAGGTTTCCTTGTAAGGTATTTATTTCTCCATTGTGTGCAATAAAGCGGAATGGCTGTGCCAGTTTCCACGAGGGGAAAGTGTTAGTGGCAAATCTTGAATGCACCAAGCCAAAGGCACTAACAACTCTTTTATTACTCAGATCAATAAAATATTCTCTTACCTGCTTGCTTGTTAGCTGGCCTTTGTAAACTATTGTTTTGTAAGATAGCGATGCAATATAAAAACCAATTTCATCTTTGCGAACTGTACTATTTATCAGGTGTGAAGAATAGTTGCGAAGGATAAATAATTTTCTTTCAAAATCATCCGGATTAGATATATGGTCGGGGCAAGCAATAAACACCTGTTCCATTTCCGGTTCCACACTTAATGCAGTTGGGCCGATGTCATCAGTGTTAACTGGCACTTTTCTATAGGCTAATATTTCAAGTCCTAACTTCTCAGCAGTACGGTTAAATATTTCACGACACTCTTCCCGCAGACGAATTTCTTTTGGAAAGAAAATCATACCTGCTGCATATTTACCAAAGGAGGGAAGGTGTATGCCCAATTTCAAACATTCATCAAAGAAAAATTCATGTGGTGTTTGAATCATGATGCCGGCCCCATCACCAGTGTTTACTTCGCAACCGCAAGCTCCGCGGTGTTCCATGTTTTCCAATACAGTTAATGCATCAGAAATATGCTGATGTGATTTGTGGCCTTTGATATTGGCGACAAAACCAATACCACAGGCATCATGCTCGAAAGATGGATCATATAAACCCTGGTTACCCGTCATGGATGAAAAGTTTAAACTTAAAAAAAATTAAGTAAAATCTAATGGCAGGCAATCTTCTGAAAATACAAAATAATCTTCGGCGGGTAAAAGGATTTCAAGTGTATTTATCCACAATATTAGTAGACTAATTCACTTATATCAAATATCCAAACAACTGATCGTTCTTATTAATTTCATTGAAGCCGATATGAGATGCTTTCAGTTTTGCTAAGAGCAAATCATAATCTTCTCTGCTTTGCAGTTCAATACCAACTAATGCAGGGCCGTTTTCTTTGTTTGTCTTCTGCATGTATTCAAACCGGGTAATATCATCTGTTGGTCCCAATACATTATTTACAAATTCTTTTAATGCACCGGGCCGTTGTGCAAAGCTGATAAGAAAATAATGTTTCAATCCTTCGTATTGCAGGCTTCTTTCTTTTATCTCCTGCATGCGGTCAATATCATTGTTGCTTCCGCTTACAATGCAAACAACATTTTTTCCTTTAATTTCATCTGCAAAATCATCTAACACAGCTATTGACATAGCTCCGGCTGGTTCTGCAACTATAGCATCCTCGTTATAAAGTTTTAAAATGGTTGAACAGATTTTTCCTTCCGGAATCAACCGCATATCATCTAACACATCTTTACAAATAGAGAAAGTAATATCTCCAATTCTTTTTACAGCAGCTCCGTCCACAAAACGTTCTATTGTATCTAATGTAACAGGATGACCTGCCTTTAATGCTTCAAACATTGAAGGAGCACCTTCTGGTTCCACACCGATTATTTTTGTTTTAGGTGAATAGGTTTTAAAGTAAGAGCCTACACCAGCACTTAAGCCGCCACCACCAACTGGTACAAAGAGGTAGTCTAGACCTCCTCCAAAGGAGGAGGGCAAGTCGTTAAAATCTTCTAGAATCTCTACGCCGACTGTTCCCTGTCCTTCAATGATGCGATAATCATCAAAGGGAGGAATGAAAGTCATTTTGTTTTCTTCGGTGTATTTTTTTGCTGTAACAGCACAGTCATCAAATGTGTCGCCTGTTAATTTTATTTCAATAAAGTCTTCACCAAACATTTTTGTCTGCGTTACTTTTTGTTTGGGAGTAATGATTGGCATAAACACCACACCTTTTACATTCAGTTTTTTACAACTGTAAGCAAAGCCTTGTGCATGATTACCGGCACTGGCACAAACCAATCCTTTATTCAATTCTTCTGCAGGCAGCGAACTCATCATGTTGAAAGCTCCCCGTAGTTTATAGGAACGAACCACCTGCAAATCTTCCCGCTTCAAAAAAACATTACATTCATATTTTTTTGAAAGCGATTGATTAAAAGTAAGCGGTGTTCGGGTAACTATTTTTTTTAGTCGCTCCGCCGCATCAAGAAATGATAAATCATATGTTGTGCCAGTCGCAGTATTCATGTTTTTATTTTTATCCTACACTTTCAGGCTTTTCAACTAATTCTTTTAATAGACCAACTACATTTTCAGTGCCATCTGTTTCAGCTTTGGCAGTTTTTTGATTTTCCGGACGCAGACTTCTTACTGTTTTACCAGATTGCCATAATTCACTGTCACGGAGTTCAGCTAATTCCACTTCTAATT
>JBDSUW010000228.1:0-13056 GCA_039927535.1 Chitinophagaceae bacterium
ATATTTAAAAAGTTTCGCAACATAGAATAATCGAAATTAATACACATACCTAAAACTTCGGAAGTTTAAGCCTCTTTAGGCCCGCCCGGATGATCCGGTCGGACGGGGTTTGGGGTAAAAACACAACCATGATTTGCAAAACTATTTGGCCATTTAATAACAATAAAAACTAATCAAATGAAATCAATCTTGTACGTAGGCGCCACGTTAATGATAGGTGCCAGCATTTACGGGTTTGTAGATTACAAACAAACCAGCCAGAAAAAAGAATTCAAAAGCATGTACTCCGAAAAAAAAGCAATCGAACCTGTTGTGTTTACAGATGTTGAAACATTATATCCTGTAGTAAAAACTGAGGTTACCAAACAAACAAAAACTGCAGTTGAAAAGAAAAAAAATGTAATAGCACTAGAAGAAGAGTATGTCTTTCTGGCAATCAAACCAATTCCTATAGACCAGAAATTAACTTCAGAAGATAAAGACATCATTCTTACTGAAGAAGTAACCGTTGTCCCGAAAGAAAATAATGTGGTAAAGATTAAGAAAAAAAGAAAAATCAGCACCAAACTTTTCAGCCGTGCACCATTAAAAGAAAATTACGACAATGAAGAATTGCCAGCTACTTCTAAAAAGAAAGAGTTGAAACAACTGGAAATAAAAGAATAATTTTTTTGTTGCCACGAAGCCACGAAGAAAATTGGAAAGTCAACCTTTGATTCTTAGTGGCTTTGTGGCTAATTTTAATTGACTTACTTCCATTGCAATGTATTGATAAGATGCTTTAAATCTGTTTTCAGAAAATCATTCACTATTCCTAATGAATCTGCATTAGGAGAAGCATTAAAATATAAAGCACCCCGCAAAAAATGTTTGGTAGAATCTGTCAGAAAAAACTGGTTAGCAGTAGCCGTGTTTCCGCCCAACGAGAAATATATGCCTTCCACACCATTAGGTGTATCCATCACACTGTCTTTAATGCCCGTTGATACATCTACATGCTGCTTGTACGCCATTTTAAATCCATCTCTTACTAAAGAGTCAAATTGATTCTGCGGACCAATAGCTTTATAACTCACATATATTCTTCCGCCAAACTGCGGCACATCAATATTGATCCACCAATCACCGGCTTTATCATCAAAGAAAGTACTGTCCTTCGACACGGTGGCATAAACAGGATATTCAAATGTGTAGGGATAACCCGGCTGGTCAAACATCTGATATTTTTTTTCCGGTAAGTCAATATGAAAATAGCCTTTCTTCTTCCCTACGGAATAATCACTATTGCAGGAGTGCAGCATTATTGCCGCAATTGCAAGGCAGCCCAAAAGTTTTAACCGTTTATTGTTCATGCTCTGTTCCTGGTTTTACACTCAATTTTACTAACTGCACACGGTTATTTTCAACTTTCATTATCTCAAATTCAAAATCACCGCAAGGTATCACCCAATCTTCTGTTGGCAATTCGCCAGCCAGCTCCAGTATCAATCCAGCCAGCGATTCACTTTCACCTTTCACTGCGTCAAACGTATCAATCGGCAGTTTCATGATCCTGCACATATCATGCACCATTATTTTCCCTTCAAAAATATAGTTATCATCATCCACTTTATAGTTATTGCTCTCCTCATCATCAAACTCATCTTTTATATCACCAATCACTTCTTCCAGCACATCTTCCATGGTAGCAATACCGCTGGTGCCACCAAATTCGTCCACCACTACCGCAAAGTGGATTCGCTTTTGCTGAAATTCTTTCAGCAGGTCTTCAATCAACTTTGGTTCGGGTACAAAAAAAGGTTGCCGCATCAGTGGATGCCAATTGTAATTATCTGCTTCATTAAGAGAATGGATCAGGTCCTTGGTATAGATAATACCTATTACATCATCAAGGCTGCCTTTATATACTGGCAATCTTGAATAGTGTAGCGTTTCAACTCTTTTAATCAGATCGCCAAAAGAAAGATTATAATCAATGCCACTTACATCCAACCGGCTGCGCATTATCTGCTTCACCGTTATGTTGCCAAACTTCACAATACCTTTCATAATGTTCTTTTCTTCCAGCGTTGCTTCTGCATCTGTTTTAATATCTATGGCTTCATCCAGTTCTTTCATGCTCATCGCATCCGATTTATTAGCTCCGGCTCTTTTACCAATATTATCTGCCAGCCTTACCATCCATTTACTGATGCCCCGAAGTAATAAATGCAAAGGCTCTATAATAGCCGATACGCCATAAGCAAACCATATATTATGTTGTGTAGCCCACACCTTTGGCAATATTTTACCAATAAACACCAATACAAAAGCAATCAGCAGCACCTTCGCTAATATTTCTACAGCCTGTCCTGCATTGCCAAAAGATATAAACTGGGTGATGAGAAAATTAGACAAAACGATGATGCTGATATTCACAAATGTGCCAGCGATCATTAAAGAAGCATACACTTCCTTTGGCTCTTCCAGTAAATTGATAATCCGTTTTGCAGATGTATTGGTTTTTGTCTTCAGCGCATTAATGTCTTGCTGGGTTAAAGAAAAAATAGCCACTTCTGCTCCCGAAATAATAAACGTAAGTACTAATAATACCAATAATGTTATTGCCAGAAAAGTAGTACTCTGGGTATTAATTGCCAGCAAATGAATTTGTAAATAATTAAAGAGAGAAGAAACTAACGAATGACTTTCCAAAGCAAAGGATTTTAGTACGCAATATTAAAAAAAGTTGCAGCTAAATGTACATCCTGACACTTTTTCAGTATATCGGGATGCAGCAACAGTTTTGGCAAAGTTATCGAATTTAATATTGATGATTAAACGGAGTACATTTAAAATTGCCGCTTTGGGCTGCATAACTGTAGTTTACATAGATCCAATTCTACCATAATGTCTATTTCGCTTTTTGCAGAAGCCTCAATTCTTGCATAGTATCCAAACAGGAAGCCCATTTTACCGGGCGACCGTTAAAAAAATGATGTAATAAAAGCTTATCTGTTGCAGGCAGATTTATAGCTTAAAGATAGATTAATATTATTTCGTCTTTAAATACTGATTAATAAACTGCGGAAAAGCAAAGCTCTTTAATTTCTCTTTTGTTACCCATCGAAAATCATTTATAAACTTTACTTTTCGTTTCAGCTTTATGGTAATAAATCGTCCGGTAATCAACTGATGAGATAGCTTTTGTTTGAATAAATGAGAAATAGCTGCTATCGCATAATCTGTTGTGGCCAACCATTCTTTCAAATTCAATTGCTTAATAATATTCTTCTCACTCATTTCCTTCTTTGCTTCTATTAAGGGAAATTCATACAATTCTTTCCAAATATCTTTTCCCGTTCGTTGCACAATGGCTACCTCGTTTTTATGTTCAATTATGATATAATAAAACCAACGTTGCTTAATGGTAATTTTCTTTTCCTTCACCGGCAAACTCGCAATCATATTATTATTATAGGCAACACAATGTTTCTTAAACACACAATTACTGCATAGCGGCACAGCAGGTTTACAAACCACCGCACCTAAATCCATAATCGCCTGGTTATACAAACCGGGTTGTGTCTTATCCAGCAGTTCTTCCGCTAAGGCAGTAAATTTTTTCTTCCCTTCTGTTGTATCAGTTGGAGTTGCAATACCAAACACTCTTGCCAATACCCGGAACACATTTCCATCTACCACAGCATGTGGCAGGTTAAAAGCAAAGGAAGAAATAGCCGCTGCGGTGTAAGGGCCAATGCCTTTTAGTTCCTTTATCGTTTCATAACTATCCGGAAAATCTCCTTTTCTTTCTTTGGAAATATATCGGGCCGTTGCTAGCAGGTTTCTGCACCGGGTGTAATAACCTAATCCCTCCCAAAGTTTAAAGACCTTTGCATTCGGTGCCTTCGCCAGCTTGTGCACATCCGGAAATGCTTTGATGAAAGCATTATAATAACTCAGTCCCTGCCCCACTCTTGTTTGCTGCAAAATGATCTCACTCAGCCATATTTTATAAGGATCTTTCTCACCTTTCCAGGGCATTTGCCGGTCATTTTTCTCCTTATTCCATTTCAGTAATAAAGAAGCAAATTTTGATTTCAGCTCCGCTTGATTCACTCTTTTCATTAAAAATAATCCCCTATTTATATATGAGGCGGTTAAATATCCGTCATTTTACTAATACCATTTAGTTCCCTGTAGAAAAAAATTAGTCCTATTTAGTTGACTATCATATTATTTTGTCATAAATTGGTATTCGTAAATTCACTAAAACCCCTGCAACAATGAGAAAAGCCGATCTGGTCAATCAGATATCTGAAAAAACTGGCATACCTAAAGTAGATGTGCTTGTTACGCTGGAAACAATGTTTAAAGAGGTAAAAGATACTCTTTCAAACGGCGAAAACATTTATATCCGAGGCTTCGGTAGTTTTATTACCAAGAAAAGAGCTGCTAAAATTGGTCGTAACATCAAGAAGAACATTGCAGTACATATTCCCGAACATTATATTCCTGCCTTCAAACCTGCTAAAGAATTTGTAGCAGAAGTTAAGAAGCTGACCGATGCAGATGTAAAACAAGATGCAGGTCCCGGAGAAGAAAGTGAATAATCCATTCTATTTTACGATATAAATACAGACCATTAAGGTAACTTTGCCACCTGAAAATTTTCATCGTGAAGAAACCTCAATGGATTACACTTATTGCCGGCATACTATTAACTACAGGCCTTTTTTTATTTGGTCGCACTGTTCCGAAAAACAAGACTGTTACAGCAGTAGAACATTCAGAAGATGATGGCCATGATCACGGCCCGGCTCCTGCCGCTATTTCTATCGATACAATTCTTACGTTGGCCAAGAAGCAGTTAAGTGCCGAACAGGTAGTTCGTATCAATACATTAGAGAATTCTATTTCCCGTGGCGATGTGAAAGATCAGCAAATTCATGTTTATCATCAACTGGCCAGGTTCTGGGCCGATTCAGTAGGAGTTTTCGAGCCATATGCCTGGTACAATGCCGAAGCAGCAAGATTGGAAAATTCGGAAAAAAACCTCACCTTTGCCGCCCGGCTGTTTTTAGACAACCTGCAAAATGATGAAGTAGCACAACGCAGACAGTGGAAAGCCTTGCAGGCTAAAGATTTGTTCGAACGTTCTTTGATGATAAACCCCGGTAATGATTCCGCCAAAGTTGGCCTTGGGGCCACTTATCTTTTCGGAGAAATTTCTGCCACACCAATGGAAGGAATATTAAAGATCCGTGAAGTAGCAGAAAAAGACAGTACTAATTTGTATGCACAAATGATGCTGGCAAAAGGTTCTCTCATTTCGGGGCAATATGATAAAGCAATTACCAGGCTGGAAACGATAAATAGAATAAAACCAAGCGAACTAGATGTTTTATTATTATTGGCAGAAGTAAATGAACGGATGGGGAATAAAAGTAAAGCCATTAGTTGGTACAAACAATCACTTCCTTTTGTAAATCAGACAGAGCTAAAAGCTGCAATTGAAAAGAGGATGAAGGATTTGAAGTAAACCTGCCAGACGGCAGACAAGCTGAAGTTGAAACAAACTTATTATAAACAAGATTAAAAAATTATTTGAGTATGCCTTGTGGTAAAAAAAGGAAGCGTCATAAAATTGCGACGCATAAGCGTAAAAAAAGACTGAGAAAGAATCGTCATAAGAAGGGAAAGAAATAGTTAACTGGTTAATTTGTTAATTAGTTTATTAGGAATACCTGATTTGTCTACGCTTCCTGATTAACTAATTAACCATTTAACTGATAAACTAAACTCAGTCCACTGGTTGTTTGCCGTATAAGTTTGCAGTCCATCCATTTACCCGCAAAAATATTCTACAGGCGAAACCCCGCATTCCAAACGGAAATCTTGCAACTGGTGTTTATAGCACAATGGTTAATTCATTTAGCTTAGCTGTAATGAACAAAGAACTGATTATTAATTCAGCTCCGCAGGGAGTAGAAATAGCCCTGCTCGAGGACAAGAAATTAGTAGAGCTCCATACTGAAAAAAGCGATGGACGTTTTGCTGTGGGAGACTTGTACCTGGGCAAGGTTAAGAAACTTATACCCGGACTGAATGCTGCATTTGTAGATGTTGGTTTTGAGAAGGATGCTTTCCTTCACTATACTGACCTGAGCCCTTATGCCAAATCGTTGCTCAAGTTCACTACTATGTGCATGAGTGATAAAAGTGACCAAGGGTTAGACTTTACTAAATTTACTATTGAGCCTGAGATTATTAAAACAGGTAAGATCAACGAAGTACTAAATGGTAAGCCACATGTGCTTGTTCAGATATTGAAAGAACCTATCGCTGCAAAAGGACCAAGGCTTAGTTGTGAGCTTTCATTGCCAGGTCGCTTTGTTGTACTCACTCCTTTTAATGATATTGTTGCCGTTTCTAGAAAGATTCATTCTTCAGAAGAAAGAAAAAGACTGCAAAAGATAGTTGAGGCAATCAAAACAAAGAACTTCGGTGTTATAGTACGTACTGCTGCCGAAGGAAAGAATACTGCAGAGCTTCATGAAGATCTTTCTGCATTGATAGAAACATGGAAGGCAATTCAAAACAATTTGAAAGGTGCTGTTTCTCCTGCAAAAATTCTAAGCGAACAAACAAAGACCAATAGTATTCTGCGTGACCTGCTAAATGCAGACTTCAATAAGATTGTTATCAACGATAAAAATATATATAGCGATACCAAGAATTATATTCAAAAGATAGCTCCCGAAAAAGCGGACATCGTTTCTTTCTATAATAATGGCACAACAATTTTTGATTCTTACGGTATTACCAAGCAGGTAAAGTCCTCTTTTGGAAAAACGGTGAATCTGGATAGTGGTGCATATCTTATTATTGAACATACCGAAGCATTACATGTAATTGATGTAAACAGCGGTTATAAAAGTGTAAGCAATAACCAAGAGCAGAATGCCATGGAAACAAATCTTGAAGCAGCGGAAGAAATTGCCCGCCAACTTCGCCTGAGAGATTTGGGTGGTATTATCGTTGCAGACTTTATCGACATGAAGCTTCCTGACAATAAAAGGAAACTGGTAGAAAAGATGGAAGAATTTATGGGACCAGACAGGGCAAAACATGCTGTGCTTCCCATTTCCAAATTCGGATTGATGCAGATTACCCGCCAGCGAATGAAGCCTGAAGTAAACATCATTACTCAAGAGGCTTGTCCAAGTTGTAACGGCACTGGCAAAATATCTTCTACATTGTTACTGGAAGATGAAATAGAGAAGAATTTAAGTTACCTGATTACACATAAGAACAGCAACTTGAAACTGGTGGTTCATCCTATTTTGTATGCATACCTCACTAAAGGTTGGTTTATGACTAGTAAAATGGCCAAATGGAAAAAGAAATTCGGTCAAAAAACCAGGTTAGAGGAAAATAGTAACTACCATCTTACCGAATATAAATTTTTCGATAGGCATGATGAAGAAATTAAACTATAATTCCTACGCTTAATATCATCTACTCCAAAAAATCCCAAGCATAATTCCAATAAACAAAAGCTTGTCAAAATTGATTGGAATATCTATTATTTTTTATCGGTATAAGAAGTAATTGACATAAATTCTGATCAACAGTTTCTAATTCAGTTACAGCCCTATTGTACAAAAAAAAGGTAGGGATTGCGCCCTACCTTCCTTTTCTCTTTTAATTAATTAATTGTATCCCGGATTTTGCTCAAGTGCAGGGTTAATATTTCTTTCCCTTTCTGGAATAGGGAAGGTAAGTTTATTATCATTCCAAGGTTTGCCATCAATAGTAAGACGTAAACGTTTTGCATCCCACAAGCCCTGACCTTCAAAGGCAAGCTCCAATTCTCTTTCTATTAGTATTTGTGGTAATGTGGCTCCCACGATAGCCGGGGCTAATCCTGCTCTGCTTCTTGTTACGTTTAAATCTGCATCTACTGTAGCACCAACTGCTGTACCCATTCTTTTATTGCACTCGGCACGGGTAACATAAGCTTCTGCAAGACGCATTACTTTTACATTTTTATAAATATCTCTCCATTTACCACAACGCCATTCGCCATATTCAAAAAAGAATAAATTTCGACGGCTATCTGTGGGGCTATATTTATTATAATGTAAAGAGGTAACTTCTATATCCCCATCTCTTGCACCATAAGTGTCGGTACTAAAGAAAGTAAAGCAACTATTTGTACCTGCCTGATCGGTAACCTGCATGGCAAACAAGTCTTCGGATGTATTGCTTGAATTATTAAATGCGTTTGCATAGTTACTTACCATAGAAAAGCCATTTGCCGTTGCTACAGTAATACACCTATTGGCTGCATCTCTTGCTTCTGCAAATTTATCCTGTTGCAAATAAACTCTTGCTAGTGCTAATGAAGCTGAAGGTTTGTTGGCATAGAAACCGTTTTTTGGAGGCAGATTGGTTTCCGCATCTGTAAAGTCGAGTATTATTTGTTTATACACATCATCTACACTGGCTCTTGGCAAATTATAAAAAGGATCTTGTGGTGCTGTTGGGCCCGGGACAAGAATTAAAGGCACGCCTTTTAATGTGGCAGGGCTGCCGGCAAAAAATGGTTTTTCGCCAAAATATTTTATTAATTCAAAATAAGCCATTGCCCGCAGAAATTTTGCTTCGGCAATTACTTTTGCTTTATCTATAGCCACCACTTTATCTGCATTAGCGATTATATTATTTGAATTAAAAATTACCCTGTAAGCCTGCGAATATGTATCTCTTACATAGGAATTATTAAGCAAAATGCTTTTACTCCATATTTGTCTGGGTTCCGGAAAGGTGCCTACCCAGTTCAGTTCTCCATCGCTGGCCATTAACTCACTCATCCATAAAACATCGCCGCCAAATAATGCTGCGTCACCCATAGATGCATAATTAGCAATTAGAACATTCTTTACTTTGTCGCTTGTTGAAAAAGCATCTTCAACGCTTATTGTCTGAGGATTTTTTAAGTCAAGTTTTTTATCACAACCAGACGCACCAATAAGTGCAGCCAGTAAAATGTATATTGATATTTTTTTCATAACTCAATTATTATTTATTGTCAATTATTTATTTAAAGACCAATTGTTAAACCAAACACTATGCTTTTTATTTGTGGGGCAGCATAAAAATCACTTCCCTGGTTTACGTTTCCAGAACGATAATCAGTATTTACTTCAGGATCCCAACCCGGATATTTAGTAAAAGTGTGCAGATTTACACCACTAACGTAAAACCGTGCAGTTGAAATTTTTAATTTATTGGCTACGTTAGCTGGAAGGTTGTATGCCAATGTTAAGTTCTTTAATCTTACATAGCTGGCGTCGTAAACATACCGGGTACTCATTTGAGGACTGTCAAAGTCTCCCCAACGATTTAGCCTTGCTTGGGGTACATCTGTAATATCCCCTGGATTTTGCCAACGGTTTAACTGGTCTCTTGTCTGATTATCGAACCAATCGCCGCTAGCACTCATGAAACCGCCAGCACCGTCTTGTACTTGATTGCCAAACACACCTTGAAATAATATACTTAATTCTATTCCATTATAAGAAACAGTATTATTGATACCGCCAATCCAGTCTGGATTTGGGTCTCCGATAATAAACTTACCAGCAGCATCATATACATTGGTTGTTGTCTTATTGTCCTGATTAAAATAAATAGGATCTCCATTTGCAGGATCTACACCGGCATATTTAACCCCATAAAAAACACCTAATGGCTGGCCAATAATTACTGCATTTGCAAATCGGGAGCTGGTTGGAAGTATTTCTTTTTGTTCACCATCTAATTTGAGGACTTTATTTTTATTTTTTGCAATGTTTATATTAGTTGTCCATTTTAAATTTTTGCCTGCTAAATTGGTCGTATTCAAGCTTAATTCTATTCCTTTATTTTCCATTTCACCTATATTACCCAGTACCGATCTAGTACCTGAAGGAGATGGAGTAGGAACAGCCAATAACATGTCTGTAGTTTTCTTGTTGTACCAACTAAACTCTGCAGATATACGGTTTTTAAATAAGCCAAATTCAAAGCCTATATCAGTTGTAGCTACCTTTTCCCAACGTAAATCATCATTTCCAAAATTATTAATACCAAGACCACCAGGAGAGGTGCCATACTTTACACTGCTATATTGTGCTTTTGCTGAATAAAAACCAATACCAGTATTGTTACCCACAATACCATAGCTACCACGGATTTTCAGGAAGCTAAGCCAGTTAATACCCTTCATAAAATTTTCTTCAGTTACTATCCAGCCTGCTGATACACTAGGGAAAGTACCATATTTATAATTGGAGCCAAATCTTGAATCAGCATCTATTCTTGCGGTGATGCCGAATAGATATTTACGATTGTAGTTGTAGTTTGCTCTGGCAAAATATGACAACAAATTATTTTTCTCTTGCGTTGTAGTACCTCCGCTGATAGTTCCCGCCCCTGCTAAAGTTTGAATTGACTCATCGGCAAAGTTTTGCCCTTCTACATAAGAATATTCATCGTATCTGTTTTCAAAACTCATACCGGCAGTAACATCTAATTTATGTGCATCGTTAAAGCTGGTAGCATAGTTTAGAAAATTGTTTGTAGTCCACCTTGTATTCCTAAACCATTGTGCCCATGCAAAACCACCAATACCTGCACCTCCGTCTGTCTTGCTACCCCAGAAACGTTCATCACTTTGGTTTACCATATCAAGACCTAATTCATTTCTCAAAGTAAGGCCTTTGGCAATTCTAGATTCAGTAAAAATTAATCCCTGATTGCGGTACCCATTTGCATGGTTCTGAGCATATTCAACATCCAATAAGCCATTATAATAAGTGGTAGTAGGCGTATTGTACAATTCACCCGCTAAATTCCGGATAGGAGTAATAGGTGATAAAGCCACCAACTGCATTGGTGTATTGAATGCATTATCATCCGATACCCTTTGCCTTTCTGTTTTACCAAGGCTCATGTTAACTCCCATCTTCAGCCAGTTAGTTAGTTGATTGTCCATATTAAACCGTAAGCTCATACGCTTAAATTTGTTGGCAATCAAAATACCGTCCTGCTTATTAATGCTTCCACTTACATAGAATTTATTTTTTTCGTTTCCACCTTGTGCACTCAACTCTATTAAGCCGGTACTTGCATCATCATTAAATGCTTGATCTTGCCAATTGGTATTGGTTTCCACTTTAGTCCAATCGCTCCAACCGCTGTAACGGGTAAAACGGCCTTTTACAAAATTCACCATACTGGTAACTGCTGCGGCTTCGTTTGCAAAACCACGGGTATTGCCAACACGGTTGTAATGATATTTACCAGAATTGGTTGCGGCTTCCAAATAGTAATCAATATATTCCTGTGCATTTAAAAATTCTCTTTTATTTGTTGGCTCTTGAAAGCCATATTGTGTGTTCAAGGTAAACTTTGTTTTGCCAGCTTTACCTCTTTTGGTAGTTATTAGTACTACACCATTTGCAGCCCTGCTACCATATATTGCCGATGCTGAGGCATCTTTTAAAATATCAAAAGATTCTACATCATTAAAATTAATATCAGAAGTAGCACTACCATATACACCACCTACAATCGGCACACCATCTACTACATAAAGCGGTTCGTTGCTACCATTTAATGAACTTGCACCCCGTACTCTTATTTTTATACCTTCTCCAATTTTTCCATTCTGAGCTTCTACAAAAACACCTGCAGCTCTTCCTTGCAATGTTTGTGATAAATCTGCAACTGGCATATTTTGTACATCGGAGCCTTTAACTCTTGCGATAACACTGGTTATATCTCTTTTTACCTGTGTACCATAACCCGTTACAATTACTTCATCAAGGTTTTGTACTTCACTTATTTTTAAAGCTGCCTGAATGGGTGAACCTGTTAATGCAACTTCAAAAGGGCCAAATCCAATGGCAGAAATTGTTAATGACTTTGTATTATCAGGAACCGATAAAGAAAATTCTCCATCTCTACCAGATATTGTTCCAATTTTAGAACCTTTTGCCTGAATAGATGCTCCAATTATAGGTGATCCATCCCTTTGGTCTGTTACTTTACCAGTAACAGTTTTGTTTTGAGCTACAGCTATTTGGGCAAATGAAACCAAAGACATCAGCAGTAGTAATTTCAATTTAGTCATAAGTGTTTGTTTTGAAAAATTAAGATAGTGATATACTTATTAAAAAAGAGTGCAAAGTAATGTGAATTGCTGCACAGGTCAAAATTTGGTTAGATTTAGATTTTTGGCCTAGCTCCTGTCCCTGCTTCCTAAATAAATCATAACATACTGAATAAGAGTAACTACAGCAGCAAGTGCAGCCACAACATAGGTGGTAGCAGCCCATTTTAAGGCATCTTTAGCCTTTGGAAATTCTTGAGGGCTGGTCACATTCGTTCTTTCCAACCAAGCCAATGCTCTTTTGCTGGCATCAAATTCCACCGGAAGAGTTATGAGGGAAAAAAACACCGTTATACTCATAATAATAATACCTATCAAAAGCACTGTCGGGTTCTTCGTAGTCGCCAGTACAATCATTCCGGCCATAAGTATCCAGTTTACCAGCATGGAACTAAATTGAACTGCCGGCACTAACTTACTCCGCATGACTAATGGACCGTAAGAAGTGGCGTGTTGCACCGCATGGCCACACTCATGAGCAGCAACTGCTGCCGCCGAAATACTTCGTCCATTGTACACATCCGGGCTCAGGTTCACCGTTTTAGTAGCGGGGTTATAGTGGTCTGAAAGAAAGCCATTTACAGAGGTCACTTTTACATCATAAATACCATTGTCCTGAAGCATTTTTTGGGCTATTTCCCGGCCACTTAAACCGTTCGAAAGGGGGATTTTGCTGTACTTAGTAAACTTGCTTTTGAGCACCGCCGAAACGATAAAACTGATGCCCAAAAAGAGCAGGGAAACGATCATTATTTCACTTGACATTATCATAGCTATTCATTTATTTAACCCTGATTATTACAAATTTGCGACCATTTCGAATACGGGAATTTTTTCCGTCGATTTGTCAC
>JBDSUW010000229.1:0-14907 GCA_039927535.1 Chitinophagaceae bacterium
AGTAATTACCGGATGTCATTTTAAAAACAATTGCCGACCTTTGCACCGCTTATGACAAAACAAGAAAGGATTATTCTTTTTATTCTGGCGTCGCTGAACTTTACTCATATCCTGGATTTCATTATCATGATGCCCTTGAGTAATTATCTTATTCCTTATTTTAAAATAACGGCTTTTCAGTTTAGCCTTCTTGTTGCTTCTTACTCCATAAGTGCATTTATTTCTGGATTAGTGATTGCCCTTGTGATTGACCGTTTTGACAGAAAGAAATCTCTCATATTTGCTTATATTGGATTTTTGATAGGCACAATCTGTTGTGGATTTGCCTATTCATTTGAACTTTTATTAGCCGCCCGAATTCTAGCGGGTCTTTTTGGAGGAATTATCGGAGCACAGGTTCTTGCAATTGTTGCCGATCTTTTTTCTTATGAAAGAAGAGGTAGAGCAATGGCTGCTGTGATGAGTGCTTTTGCAGTAGCTTCTATTATTGGTGTTCCAATTTCACTATACTTGACAAATTTGTTTAATTACGACTGGCATGTTCCTTTTATTCTAGTTGGGGCTTTAGGGGTTGTCTTTGTTCCATTAATTATAAAATTTGTTCCCTCCATAAAAGGGCATATTATAATCAGAGATAAATCTGAATCTCCATTTAAAGCTTTGATTACAGTATGTAAAATTCCTGCTCAACGAACTGCTTTGATTTTTGCCTGCCTGTTAATGATGGGGCATTTTCTTATTATTCCATTTATTAATCCCTATATAGAATTTAATAAAGGCTTTTCGAAAGACCTGATTCCAATGATCTATTTAGTTGGTGGAATCGCCTCTTTATTTGCCGCTATTTATTTGGGCAGAGTTTCTGACTCTATCGGAAAGCTTCCTGTTTTTTCATGGGCTGTTTTTCTATCATTATTTATGGTGTTGCTTATTACTGCGATGCCAACGGTTCATTTTAGTATTGTTCTTATATTTTTTGCAATCTGGTTTGTGCTCGCAACCGGAAGAGCAATAACGGCACAGGCGATGATAAGCGAAGTAGTATCGCAACAACAACGAGGAAGCTATATGAGTATTAACGGAAGTGTACAACAACTTGGAAGCGGCATAGCCTCTTTAGCAGCCGGTGCAATTGTAATTACAGATGCATCTGGAAAAATATTGCGGTATAATTGGGTAGGCTACCTAAGCATTCTTGTATTAATTACCAGTTTGCTATTAGGCAGATCAATTTTTAAAAAACTTGATAAGCAGGCAAAGGTTGCAATAGATGAAAATCTTACACAAGAAACCAATTAGTCATTATTTGATAACCCGATAAACAGGATACTGATTTAAAGCTGGTTCAAACCAAGGCGAATTTTGATAAACAAAATTCAACTGTGCTCTTCCACTTTTTGCAAATGAAGTATCAGTAGCAACCCGCTGGTCAAGTTTAATTTTTACTTCAGAATTCTTTTTTAAATAATCTGCAGCAATGTCTTCAAACGCATAAGCTGAGTATCCTTCTTTTTGACTGAGTATTGCATCGAAATAATTCCAGGAAAAATAGGAGTCTTCATTGTGAGGCTCCAATGTTTCGATCAGGTATCGGTTGGCAACCTGGTTTAACGGAATATACCAGTCTCCCTTTTTGAAAGATTTTTTTTGTGATATAGTAGTTGTTTTCAAATCACTGTTCATGTGGTGCATTTCATACTGACGAGCCATTGCTTTATAGTCTTCTATTTTGTAAAATTCCACTTCGATTACAGTGTCTTTTTTTAATTGGCTCATTTCAATTTTATTCAACTTTAAAAGGTCAATTACTTTCCACCAACCTTGTGGGATGATATAGGCTTTTGGTTTTACAACTGTATTTTTTACAGCATAGTAATTGAAAATCGTTATTGATTTTTCAAATGGTTTAGTTCTGTCGTAGAATAATCTGGGTTGACCAGAAACTTCACTTGGTTTGTAGCCTGATTGAAAACCTTTATATAAAACCTCTTTAAATAGTGATTTGTCCAACGCCCATCTTACAGGGAACTCATTTGCTGTTTTGATATTTTGTTTTGTCTGATTGCGGATTTGCTTTATCTGTTCGCTTTTTTTTGAGACATACTCAATGAAGGATTGCATTAAGGCATAAGTTGCTTTTACTCTCAGGTCATACGATTTCAACATATGTGTTTCAGGAACAAATGAAAATGTATTCCATAATGCTGCGAAACCACTGCTGTAGCGAGGACTATCCCAATATTCTGGCCAGCCATTTTCAGGAGTATCACCAAAAGAATTTACATAGGGAATAAGATCGTAACCTTTTTGTTTCATGGCTGAATATATACCCGGTTCGAATTGTGTACTAAGGAATTTACCCATTTCCCCACCCAATTTATTATGTTGTGTTGTTAATAATGTAATGATATGCTGATAGTCTGCTCCATTGCTTACATGATTATCCACCAGTACATCTGGATCAAGCATGTGAAAGATTTCAATGAATGCTCTTGCATCTTTTGAATCGCATTTAATAAAGTCACGGTTCAAATCAAGATTTTGTGAATTGCCACGGAAGCCAAATTCTTCAGGACCTTCTTGATCTACCCGATAATTGGCACTGCGATTTAAACAACCTCCAATATTATAGACAGGTATAAATGCAAGAACAATGTTATCCGGAATTTTGTATTTATTCTCTACAATATCTCTTACTAATAACATACTTGCATCAATTCCATCTGGTTCACCTGGATGGATGCCGTTATTAATTAATATGATTCTTTTATTGTTCTTACGAATATTTTCAAAATTGGAATCGCCATTATAACCTACTACAATGAGATGAAGCGGATAGCCTGCATCCGTCATTCCCATGGTAAGCATTTTTACCTTGCCTGATTTCTCATCCAGCTTCTTCCACCAGTCGATGATCTCGAAATAAGTTGGTGATTGTTTGCCTTTTGATTGTTCGAATTTTGTTGTGATGTTCTGACTCTTAACTGTAATAGTTGTAACTATAGTGAGGAGTAAAAGCGATAATGATTTTTTCATAATGCTGAATAGAATTACCAACCCCGCCTTCGCATTGGCTTCGGACGGGCAGGCGATGAAGAGAGATTAATTTATTTTCTTTCACTGAAAGATAATAAATTAACAAATCAAAGATTACAACAGACAATGATAACTGCTTTCGCAGGCAGGATAGTAATGTCGCTGACTCAAAAAATATTTATTTGACTAAATTAAAAAAGGCATCCCAGATTGAGATGCCTTTTCAATAATTTATTTGCTATTATTATTTTGCTGCTTTAGCTGCGTTTGCCTTTTTAGCTAATTTGCTTTTCAGGTTAGCGGCTTTGTTCTTATGTATAACTTTGCGTTTTGCTAATTTGTCGATCATAGCAGCTACTTTAGGAAACTGTTCACCCATTGCCGAACCTTCTGTGGCCTTCAGGTCACGAATTGCATTACGGGTAGTTTTTCCGTAATACTTGTTCCTTATTGTTCTTTTTGCTGCCTGACGGGCATCTTTTTTTGTTGCACTATGATTAGCCATTCTTATTAATTTTAACGGACGGCAAAGGTAGGGTTGAGAGGCTTAACCACCAAATTTTGATCAATTTAATTGGGTGGCTTGTTTTGTCACTTTTTAGAAGGAGTAACAGCCGCAGTAAAGCGGTCGTTGAGGTGTAAATCCCTCAAAATGAACCCAGTTTTTCGTTTAATTCAACGATATTTGTGAGCTACAAAATAGTCAATTTCAAATAATTTCATTAATGAAGGATTTCTCCTATATAACCAGCTCCTCGCCAGCTTTTATTGAGAATATGTACTGTGATTTTGTAAAAGATCCGGAAAGTGTGGATGAAGACCTAAAGAAGTTTTTTGAAGGGTTTGATTTCGCCATGTCGAATGCGACGGCAGAAAAAGTGAACGGTGTTTCGAGTGATATGAAGACAGGCTCAGGTGGTGGTGGTCCTCCATCACTTTCTGGAATAAGTGATGCTGATTGGACCAAAGAAATAGGTGTGTACAGGATGGTACTTGGCTACAGAAACAAAGGACATTTAATTGCAAACACTAACCCTATCCGTGAAAGAAAAGACAGAGGTGCTAATTTGAATCTTGAATTTTTCGGTTTTAGCGAAGCTGATCTTGATACAAATTTTGAAGCAGGTAAATTATTGGGATTAGGAAATGCTTCTTTAAGAAACATTGTTGCTCATTTACAAAAAATATATGCCGGGCCAGTTGGTATTGAATACAAATACATAAGTAGTCAGGAAAAGGTGGATTGGCTTACAAAAGAATTTGAGAACCTTATTGCTAAACCATTACCCACTGAACAAAGAAAACGCATCCTTGAAAAACTAAATCAAGGTGTGATGTTTGAAAAATTTCTGCATACAAAATACGTTGGGCAGAAACGTTTTTCTTTAGAAGGTGGAGAAACAACTATTCCTGCATTGGATGCAATTATTAATGTGGCGGCTGATAATGAAGTTGAAGAAGTGGTAATTGGAATGGCACATAGAGGTAGATTAAATGTTCTTGCTAATACAATGGGTAAGACTTATGAACAGATTTTTAGTGAGTTTGAAGGAACTGCTAAATTGGATCAAACGATGGGTTCTGGCGATGTGAAATACCATATGGGATTTGGTAGTAAATTAAAAACAGCTTCTGATAAAGATATTTACCTGAAGCTTATGCCGAATCCTTCGCATCTGGAAGCAGTAGATCCGGTGGTACTTGGTTTTGCCAGAGCAAAAGCTGATGCTATTTATAAATCCAATTTTGATAAGATACTTCCAATATTAATTCATGGCGATGCTTCAGTTGCTGGCCAAGGAATTGTGTATGAGTGTTTGCAAATGTCTTACCTGAAAGGATTTTATTCAGGCGGTACCATGCATTTTGTAATAAATAACCAGATTGGATTTACTACAGACTTTGATGATGGCCGCAGTTCTGATTACTGTACTTCTTTGGCAGCTGCTATACAGGCTCCTGTATTTCATGTGAATGGAGATTATCCTGAAATGGTAGTGAAGTGTGCGGAGATAGCAACAAGGTACAGACAGAAATTTAATTCGGATATTTTTATTGATATGGTTTGCTATCGTAAGCATGGCCATAACGAAGGGGATGATCCCAAATTTACCCAACCGCATATGTATGCGTTGATTGATAAGCATCCAAATCCAAGAGAGATCTATGTAAAAAGACTTTTAGATACCGGTGATGAAAATGCCCAGGAGATGGTAAAAGAAATGGAGAAGAAGTTCTGGGATGATTTGCAGGAACGTTTGGATGGTGTAAAACAACATCCGTTACCTTACTTATATCAGAAACCTGAAGAAGCATGGAGAAAATTAAGGAAAGCTACTGCTGAAGACTTCGATCAATCTCCAAATACAAGCATTTCTAAAGAAAACTTCGATACTGTATTTACGGCCATCATGAAATGGCCGGAGGAATTTAAACCATTAAGAAAAGTTGAAAAAATTATTAACGAAAAGAAAAAGCTTTTTGAAACTGAGGATAAAGTTGATTGGGCCACAGCTGAATTGATGGCTTATGGAAGTTTGTTGCATGATGGAAAAGATGTTAGAATGAGTGGGCAAGATGTTCAGCGGGGAACTTTTTCTCATCGCCATGCTGTGTTGAGGGATGAAGTAACAGACAAAGCATATAATCGGTTAAGTAAGATTCCAAGTGCGAATGGGAAATTCAGGATTTATAATTCTTTATTGAGTGAATATGGTGTATTGGGATTTGAGTATGGTTATGGCCTTGCTAATCCGGATGCATTAGTCGTTTGGGAAGCTCAGTTTGGAGATTTTGGAAATGGAGCACAGATTATGATTGATCAGTTTATTGCGGCAGGTGAGCAGAAGTGGAACAGGATGAATGGTGTTACTATGTTGTTGCCACATGGATATGAAGGGCAAGGACCAGAACATAGCAGTGCGAGACTGGAACGGTTTTTACAAATGTGTGCTGAACTGAATATGGTTGTAACAAACATTACAACATCAGCGAATTTTTTTCATGCATTAAGAAGACAACTTGCATGGCCATTCAGAAAGCCGTTGATTGAGTTTACACCGAAAGCAAATCTTCGTCATCCTGGTACTTACTCAAAAGTTGAAGAATTTACAGAAGGTATTTTCAAAGAGGTTATTGATGATGAAAATGCAGATGATTCCAAAATAAAAAAGGTATTATTCTGTAGTGGTAAAATTTATTTTGATCTTTTTGAACGTCAGCAAAAAGATAATAGAAACGATGTGGCAATTGTAAGAGTGGAGCAACTATATCCTTTACCTTATAAACAATTGGGAGAACTGCAACAGAAATATAGCAAAGCAACCTGGTTTTGGGTGCAGGAAGAGCCACAGAATATGGGAGCTGCATCTTTCTTACAAATGAATCTGAAGAGTATCAACTTTGGAACTATTAGCCGTCAGCCGTCAGCTTCTACTGCTACTGGTTATAATAAAGTGCATCACCAAGAGCAGGCAGAAATTATTGAAACAGCATTTAGTATTTAATGTTGCAACAAACGATACTAGTAATACCAGTAAAAAAAATTACAATTTTTAGATTACACAAATGAAAGAGGCTATCAAAACGATAGCCTCTTTGTTTTAGGATGGGTTTAATGGTTAGAAAGGTATAGTAGCAGTAAGTACTTTTTCTTTTTTAACACTGTTGAATAATTTCAAGTCTTTAATGATCAATTTTTTACCTTCAACCGAAATAGTACCTGTTGATTCATCTGATGTATTGAATCGGTCGTCGCCGACACCCGATCCGGATAAAGCGATATTCACATCTCCTGCTGAAACATTATAAAAACTTCCGGCCGGCTTATACGTGGCATTTGCTGTTGCTTCTTTTTCATTGGCATATACTGCCTGTAATAATACTAAGGGCTCATCCTGTTGGCAAAGCACAGAAAAATTGTCACTTTCGCCACCAAAATGCTGAGTTGACACTCTCCCTATGAATATTGTACCATCGACTTTAAAAGTTGCTGATTTATTATCACTTTCGTCTTCTATGGTGCTAGTGGTTTCTTTATTAGTACCGGTGTCTGATGATGATTTCTTTTTATCTCCGCAAGAAATTAGCAGGGTAACAACTGCTGCACAAGTAATGATTGTCTTTTTCATTTTTATATTTTTTTTATGCTTCAATAATTACTTAACTATTAGTTTCCATGATGCTGCAGAATCTATCCAGGCGTCCATGGAGAGTTCTACCAAGTTTTCCGCATTAACAGGATATAATGCTGGGTCACTTTTGTTTATGATCCGAATATACGCAGATGCAGGGGATGTGCTGCCTTCGTTAATAGCTTTTACCCCGATCCAATATTCTCCGGAAGAAAGTTTGCCTAATGGATATGCTACATGAGCATTTAGAATAGCTAGTGAATCAGCCAGCAGTTTCCCATTAAAAAAAACTTGTATACTGTCGCCGTCTTCGGCATCATGATCCCAAACCTCTATGACAATATCACCGGTCTTTATTTCTGTCTGGCCCTGTTGTGTAAAGTTTATCTTCTTTTCTTTTTTTGGGGCTGGATAAAAATACCAGACTGCTGCGGCTATAAAAAGTAACAGCAGCAGTAATAGGCCTTTATTTCTCCTTTTCATTTGACATTTTTAAACTCATATTAAAATCCACTTTAGTATCAGCAGGGGTTTCTGTACGGGTAAATGTTTTTTCCAGGGTTGTCACGTCGCCTTTGGTAACCATATCCAGTGTAACGGTTGGCGATGCATCAGGCATTCGCATTGTCCTGGTTAAAATAAATCTTGCTGTAGTGAGTGGATAAGAGAATGTTTCGGCCTGTAAGCTTAACGGGTTATTTTTTTGTTGTACAATTACAATACTCCTGTTGACAAGAGACTTGTCAAATTCAACATGTGCTGGCATAAGGCGTATCACCATTTTGCCATCTACTATTTGTGCCTGTAAGGGAAAATAAAATGAACCTGGCACTATACTCCTAGCTACTGCACCAAAGCCAGGGTCTTTATCCGCTAAATTAATTGAAGGTACGATGGCTGGTATTCTTTTGTATTTCAAAACATCCCAGCTTGATTTATCTTCTACCGCCCAAACATCGTCTGTAAATTCCATTTTAGTTACGTTGCCTTCTATATAACCGCTCAATTTTGGTGAGGAACCAGCCAATGCTTTTTTATGGCAATACACAGAAATTTTTGCGCTGTATGTAATCTTATAACGCATATACATTTGCCCGTTATTTTTTAACTCTAATGTGTAATCACCTGTCAATGGCCCTTTGTATTCTGCACAATATTTTTTGAATAACTGGTTCATAATGTGTTGTGTCAAATCTCCCGCCATACCTATGCCAAAGCTGGTACTCTCCAGGTTTGCGAGACTTCCTTTGGCACTCATAAATGATTTGCCAGATTGTGTAAGAAGAAATTTATCATTATCGTCAAATTTTTTAGGAGCAAGACTCTCTGCTGCTTTGGGCCATAGTTTGTCAATCATGATATTGTCAATGATGGTCATAATGCTTTTACTGGCAAGATTCATCACTGTGGACAGTAATGCACAAGACTCGCTGATAACATAGGCAGTATTGCAAATGTTAGGCTCCTTTTCCTTAGTAGCACCTAATGTTTTTTCAACCTCTTCAAGTTCTTTTGATTTTTCCTGTGCCATGCTGGATAGTTTTCCCAATGGTTCAGAAAGTGTTTTATTAAGTTCTGGATATTTTTTGGCAAGTGTTATGGCATCTTTTATAGCACCTTTCAATTGTTTACTTGCGTCTTTATATTTTACTATTTTATCTTTTACTTTTTGTATTTCTTTTTTGGTTTGTTCTTTATCTGTCTCACTTATATCAGTTACAATAGCTGCCTGTATGGTTGTTTCTATTTGTGCCATGACGTTATCAACCGCTGTATTAAATTTTTCTACCTCGTCATCAGTTGCCTCCAGCTCAGCTGTTACGGTAAAGTCGGTGGTGGCTGTTTGTTTTTTGTCTGAGGCATAGGCAATCACTTTGTATTTTCCTATTTCGCCTGGCGTATATTTTACAGCGTATTCCCCAGTTTTTTTATCGGCTCTGGTTGTAAGATTATCGGTACCGCCTTTAGGTTTTATAACTTCAATGATTACTTGTCCGGGCTCATCATTTAAGCTATTGCTAACTCCGGCCAGTTCCACTGCTCCATCAACATAGCTGGTTGAGGTAATTACTTTTACTGTTATTGGTAAGCCTTCTGTTTTGTCTTGCGACCAGGCTGATACTGATAGCAACTGGTAAACAATAAATAAAATGGCAAAGGATAGTTTACTTTTCATAGCATTTATTTACAGGGATCAGGAATAGATTTAGTTGGCTTCATGCCATCGGCTTCAAAACCATTTTGCCGGATAAGATCAATTACTTTGTTTCGGACATCCGGGTTTTCTGAAGAAAGGTATAAGTTACCGTTGTCACTATCTATCATTGCACTGATTACACCATCTGCATTTCTTAGAATTGATTCTAGTTTTTTCTTGCCTGTTTCACAACGAATATTTGTTTTTACCACAACTTCTTTATAGTTGTTTTCAATTGTCCCATTGCCTTCATTACCCGAAGAAGAGTTTTCATTCTTTGATTCTGTAGTTTCTGTTTCAGGGGCAGTTTTGTCCGATTTTGTTTCCCTCTTCTTACCGGAAATTACACTATCGATTTTATCGACACCTTTATTAATTGCTTCATCAACTTTTTGATTAGCTTTTCGTTCAGTAGCTTCTTTAGCTTTTTCTTTTAATCTTTTTCCAAACTGGGCATTTGCACTTGTGCAAAAGACGGCTAAACAAACGATGAGAATAGTTTTCATGTGTTTAATTTTTTTTGTCCATCCCGATTTTTAATCGAGACAGACTATTGAATTCGTCGAAATAATCATCTTGGTTGGTAAGTAGCATTATTATGGCTCATTTCATAAAAAGTATTTAGAGCTGGCTATATTAATAAGATTTTTTTGTTTTATACACTACACTCAATTTTCTATTAGTTGACTTTACTTTGGTTTATTTCGTGAAATCAAAGCTATGCACCATTTCACTTGCAAAAGTTCCTTTAACCAAACGATTAAAATTTACCACCGTTAATGGAGCTAAACTCATGCTTTATCCGGAACTTCCCTTTGATATCATGGTCAGTTTGTTTAGGGTCCGTTTCTTTGTTATCGCTATATGTTTTTATATTAAACGTGCCAGTAATTATTCTTGCTTCTTCCCCTTGGGCTTCTGTAGCAGTTACAACAATTGCATCTGTTATTACAGGAGATTTTTCCGGATAAGTTCCGTTAAAACTATTTGATATATAATTTTTTTCAGGATAGTTTTGTAATGAAGCACTGCCCTGGCTTATATTCATCTTATAATCGGGAGAACCGGATGGAGTAGTTGAAGGTTTTGTCATATCATGTGGTATGGTTAATAGCAAAGTAGTACCATTTTCTTTACCGGCATGGATAGTAAAAACAGTATCTGTATTATTTGCCCGGTAGGTGCTCATGATATCTGCAGCATCCACATGCATTTCTTTACCATCAATGGTATAATCAAAATACAAATTGCCTGAATTGGCGGTTTTACTGTCACTCGTTTTATCGCTTCCCGTGTTACTGTTGCAGGCAAACAGTGTTGTTACTGCGAAAGCAGCTACTAAAATCTTTTTCATTTTTGCATTATTTAGTGATGACGGTATATGAAGTTTGTTTCTAAACCCAAATCTATAGCTCTACCGGCAGAAGTTTCTGAGTAATAGTTCAATGGGGCCTTTAAATCGACGAATGATTAGAGAAGCCAATCCTTGCTAGGTACATCTACAAGTAATTGATACTTTAATAGGGCAATCTCACCTATTTATTTGAGTTATTGTTTGAAGATTATACCAAATGATACCTTTTTTTATAAGTTTTTTCGTATCAACATTATAGGGTTCCCAGCGTTGTGCTCTTAAAAAAGCCCCACTGGTGGCTCTTTGAAAAGTTATAATATCTCTTCCGTCTTTATCAAAGTAAGGTTCTGTAATGGTTGTCTGATGAACATCAATATTTTTCACATTTAATAAATACAAAGTTTGCCCCAGATATTCATATTCTGTTATAGAAAGTGCCATATGTTTAACTGCAAGTTTAAAAATTGCTTCAGGAACTTTTACTTTTTCCATATTTAAGATCCTTGTTTTGTCTATACTATCGGGCACTACCTGATTATGCGCTCCATGCCATGTGCCAACTAACTTACAATCCGTATTATAAAACTTGATGATAAACATTTTATCATTGTCAATTAGTTTTGGGCTTATACCAAACCATTGCTGACCTCTATAATCATATTTATCCACTATTAAGAGGCTGTCCTTCTGTTTCATTTTTAAAATGCAGGCAGGTATGCTATCCACAGCAGGGATCTTTTCCAGAACTTTTTTCGCAACTTTTATAATTTTAGTTTTGTCTATGCTGTCAGGTGATACCTTATTAAACCCAGCAATGCCGCCTCTTGTCCAGGTGCAAATTAATTGACAATTATCATTATAAAATTTGAGCTGGTACATTCGGTCAGATATCTGTGATTCTTTTAGGGTAAGTATTCTGCTTATACTAAACCATTGTTGACCTTTATAATCGAATTTATCTACTGTTAAAAAGCTGTCTTTTTGCATCATTTTTAAAATGCAAGCCGGTAAACTATCGACAGCCGGGCTTGCATAACTGCAACCAAATAAAAGAGTGGCACTTATCAAAAGAATAATATGTATTGATTTTTTTTTCATATTATTTTTATAAACAATGATGGGCCTGGTTCCTTTATTTTCAATTTCTTTTGTATTTACCGCCATTAGCATGTGTTGAATATTTTCGCCGCCTGCAAAGTTTTTTACTTGTACCGTGTTCGTATTTTTATCCAGGTTTTCAACCAAATTAAAGTTGCTAAATGAATTCTCGTACTATTTCATTAGTGATCGGCTATTTACTTTCGCCGTATTTTTGGTGGTACCGGTTTTAACGACCATAGAATACCATCATCTGTGCCATAGGCTATTAAATTTCCACTATCGTTTAGTTCCAATTTTTTAAAAGGTTTCTTGCCGAATGGTGTAAACAAGTTCCCCTTGGTATCCTGCAAATAAAACGGGCTTGCGGCAGTACTTCCAGTTAGGGGAATATCCGAATACAATTTGTAGATAGAGCTAAAGTCATTAAATGGGTTGATGGGATCATATGATGTACTTCCATTTTGAAAATTTGTAATGAACAATATACTATTATTCGAATTTTTAAATTCGTACATACCATTTGGTGATGCAAGCGTTGAACCTTCTGGAAAATGAATTCCAGCTACTAATTCGCCTATTAAGCTAATTGGTTTAATATTTTCGGAACCGAGTGCAGGAATCCTTAATGGTGGTGGAATTTTAGCTACGCCCCAAATAGCATGCTTTCCTATATGATTGGTTGTATATTTTACCCAACCGTAACCATCATCGCCCCAATTTTTACCCCAGCTATTTCGAATAAGCCAGGCTTGTTTCTTATTATCCCAGCCGATTATTATTACAACATGGTTTACAGCCGAATCTTTGTAAGCGATTTCATTTTCTTCAAAGGTTTCCACTGAAGCATAACTTTGAAATACCGGTGATGCATATAAAGAAACTCCAACAGCACCATATTTTACAACAGCATCTTTAATTTCATACTCATTTGCTACCTTATCAAGGTCTTTATCTTTTTGTACTATTCCCCAGTCTGCAAGTTGCAAAAAATATTGTTTTACATCGGCAACATTGCATAACACGTCTACAAAACCAGCATCGGGTAAACTGCTTTTTTTTGGAAAAACATCATCATCTTTGAGTGATTTTTCAAGTAGTAACTTCTGATTGGTATTTTTCATCCACTCAAAGGCTTTGAAATGCCAGCCACCATCGCATGTGCCGGCTGCACTGCACCCTAACACCTGCTTTTCGCTTAAATCAATGCTATTTGTTGTTGCATATCCTTTCTGTGCCATATAACTAATTTCAAGTAAACCCACGGCTACATAGGCCCAGCAACTTGCACATTTCTGTTCCCGTATGGGTTGAATTTTGATATAGTTGCGGGCATCAAATTGTGATAATGAAGCATCGGCCGTTGGCTTGTAATTTTTTAAAAACGACGCTACGTCCGGGTTAAAAGGTTTGGATTTATCTATGTCCCTTAATCGAAGAATTTCAGGTCTGCTGATTTTAGTAAAGCCCGTAATATCTTTTAGTATATGCTCACTAACCCCTGTATTTGCCACCTGGTATTTAAAATTGTTTTGGCTAATCATTAATCTTTGCTGCATTAATCGCTGCTTAAGTTCTGGGGAAGCAGATGCTTCTCGGAGCTGATATATTTTTTTTAAATTGGCAATATTGAAAGTATTGACGGTAGTTGCTTTGCAGGGATTGGCATTGGGAACCTCGGATTTATTTCTATCGGCATTAAAACCAGCTTCGTTTATCAGGTTTATTATTTCAGTATAAGGTGTTCCATCGCTGCTGTATGCAAGTGATACTTTACCTGTTTTTATATCAACTTTTACAGATTGTACTCCATCCTGGGATTTCAATATTCTTTCTACAACTTCTTTTCCTGCTGCGCAATTAATATTGGTGGTAATAATTGTTACCGGGATATTTTCTATAGGAATTGTTGTAACCGGCTCGGAACTTCTTACTTTAATATAGGTGTAGTCGAAAGTTCTGTTGGAACCACGGGCAATGTATGAAAGAGAAGTAATGAGCCCATTTTCATCTTTGGTTGCAGTAATTTTAGGTTCGCTGCCAAAGGCTAATACACCGAGAAACCGGGGTGGTTCAAACCCTCCCATAAATTCATCAGGATGCGGAAAAATTTCCGACTCCCTGTTTTTATTTAAGGTAATAACTGAAGTAATGGTTTGGGTTAACGGATCTGATGTAGTATTATTGAAATCTCCCTTCTCGGAATAAAGTGTAATTGTATTTCCTTTTTCTATGGGATTGGCACTGTTAGATATTTTTTGAGTTATAATAATTGAAGTGGCCGAATATGTATAATTGAAAACAGAAATTTCCCTGCCAAAAACTTTTTCTAATTCTGAAATCCTGCCCTGGTTATCATACTTTACCCGTACACTTATTCTACTTCCATCACTATATTGAACAGTATAAGATTCTGGCTTATTGTTGCTGTTAAAATTAAAATTAATGATGCTTAAAAATAACGAACCCCTTGAAGATAAATATTTTACACTTTTTATACGGTTATCGTAACTGTATAAATATTCATAAACATTCTTTTCTCCATTTTGATGTGTTATTGTTTTCGTTAGGACCCGCCAATTATCAGTGAGATTTTGGGCATCAACCGAAGTGGAATACACTATTGCCAGGATGAGGAACAAACTAACAGATAGATGGCGCATATGTTACAGATTAAATTATTTAGTAGTCTTGGTTTTACCTGGATTAGCTTAAGCCGTTACAAATTTTTCAACGCTGATTCTATTTTCGTACAAATATGTTTAAAATTTAAAAAGGAATTTTACCCGAAACAACAATTGATTTATCCGGCATAGTCAACTTTAAATCCTGGAACTCTATCACATTTTTTCCACCACTGCCGGTTACAGTTACGGTGCCTCCTAAGCCTTCCTTACTGTTAAAGCCTATACCGAACATAATTCCTACTTCATTGTCTTCGCCTGCGCCCGGCACAATGCTGCCCAGTTTAAAACTGCCGCCTTTGCGAGCAACTACTTCATTTTTAAAACGCAATTCTATCATCTGTATCATGTCGCCTTTACATGAAACAGTAAAAAGATTTCTTAACCCCTCATTCGTTTCGGTCG
>JBDSUW010000230.1:0-7990 GCA_039927535.1 Chitinophagaceae bacterium
TCTATTGTTGAAAGAATGGAAGCTGGAAGAAGAAGAACAGGAGTTTACTGTAATGAAAGTAATTGTAAAAGGAGAAGACAAAACGGTGGAGTATAATTTATATGATGAATATGATGCTGCTACCAAAACATCGTCCATGGCCAGAACAACTGGCTACACCTGCACTGCAGCGGTAAATTTAATTGCAAAGAATTTGTTTACAGAAAAAGGAGTGTTTCCGCCAGAATTGATTGGAAAAGATAAAACCTGCTTTGATTTTGTAATTGATTATCTGAAGGAAAGAAATGTTATATGGAAACCCCTGATAATGTCATCATAAACAAAAATTTCCTACACCCTAAAGGGAGATATAAAAACTCTTGAAAGATTAGAAGTAGTTACTGAAAGCCTTCTTGTGTTTATTAATAACTGATTAATCTAAGTTCCCCTTTAGGGGACAGGGGCTTTTACTCTGCCTCTGCCACCACTTCTTTTACTTCAGGTATCATCCGCTTCATCATTCCTTCAATACCGGCTTTCAATGTAATCATTGATGAAGGACATCCGCTGCAACTTCCCTGCATAGCAAGGTTAACTGTACCGGCATCATAACTTTTAAATTGTATAGCACCGCCGTCCATCTCCACCGCAGGACGTACATAATTATCTAGCAGCTCTTTTATTCTTTTTACTATATCATCATCATCGGCAGATACTTCGTTGCTGCTTGTTTGTTTTACCGTAGCCAGCTCTTCTTCGTTGATCACCAATTTACCTTCTTCCAGATAGTCTTTCAAAAATTGACGGATCGAAGGAATAACATCCTGCCAGTCTTCTGTATCACTTGTCTTGGTAAGTGTAACAAAATTGCTGGCGATGAATACGGCTTTAATAAAAGGGAAGCCAAACAATTCTGTTGCAAGCGGTGATGGTTTTGCACTTTCCACATCTGGAAAATCAATACTCTTGCCGGGATATAAAAGTTTATTCGCAACAAACTTCATCGTTTCCGGGTTGGGAGTCATTTCTGTATAAATGCTGATAATAGGATTACCTGTCTTGATCATAGCTCACTATTTTAAATAACTCCTTCGTCTCGTTTTAGATAGGCTCGAAGGACAAGCAAAAATAACAACAATTTTCAGGTTCTATTTACGAATGCAGGAAACAAGGCTGGTAGCACATTTCAGGTAGTTATTTGTGCTTTTATATGCAGGGTTTCCCTGAATACTACATCTTTGCTGCCATGAAGAAAATATATCATCTTGGCAACTGCACCACCTGCCAGGCCATTATTAAAAAGACTGGCATTGATATCCTTCGGCAAGCTCAGGATAGATTTATAATGCAGGACATTAAGTTTGAAAAGATTACACCAGCACAGCTCGATGAAATGAAAACAATGGCTGGCAGCTATGAATCACTGTTCAGCCGCCGGGCAATGAAGTACAAGGAGCTGGGATTAAAGGATAAAAAACTGGAAGAAAAAGATTATCGCAAGTACATACTGGAAGAGTACACTTTTCTAAAGAGGCCGGTTGTAATTATCAAGAATAAAATATTTATCGGCAGCGAAAAGAAAACAATAGAAGCATTCGCAGAAGCTGTTAAGTAATTTTTCTGGCCGCCATTCTTCTTTCTTTACTCAGCACTCTCCAGGTAATGATCAAACTTGTCAGCATAAATATAGCGGCAAGAAAAAAAGGAATACCTGGAAAGTAAAAAGGTGCCTTGTCGGTAGTAAAGTACTTGAATAAATTATTCATTATCGGCGGACCAATAATGATCGTTAAACTCATCAGGCTGGTCAGCGTTCCTTGCAATTCTCCCTGTTCATTATTAGAAACATGTCCTGCCAATGTTGACTGAATTGATGGACCAGCAATGCCACCCAAACAATATGGAACAATAATAGCAAACATCATCCAGCCTTCACTGGCGAAAGAAAATAACACAAGGCCAATTGTATATAAGATCAATCCAGTATATATACTTTTTTCATCTCCAAGCTTTGGATTGATAATTCTTGTAAGTCCGCCTTGAACAATACCAACCGTTACACCTACAACGGCCAATGAGATACCCACTAATTTCTCTGTCCAACCAAAGCGGTAAATAGTAAAGAAACTCCAGTTAGCTTGCACGGCCTGCGCTGCTAAATAAATAAGAAAGAATGTAAATGCCAGACCGCCGATAGCTGGTCGTTTTTGCAAAAATTTTAATGCTCCAAAAGGGTTAGCTCTTTTCCATTCAAAAGGCCTTCGGTTTTCTTTGCTCAATGATTCGGGCAGAACAAAATAACCATATAACGCATTTACCAAACAAAGCACTGCAGCAGCATAGAAAGGAGCCCTTAAGCCAAAGTCCGCAAGCAATCCACCTAATGCAGGACCAATTACAAAGCCCAATCCAAAAGCAGCACCAATCATTCCAAAGTTTTTAGCTCTTGTTGCTGGTGTGCTGATGTCTGCAATGTATGCAGCACCGGTAGTAAAACTGGCACCAGTTAATCCTGCAATGATGCGGCCCACAAATAGCCAACCATATGTAGGAGCTAATGCAAGAAATAAATAGTCAATGCCAAAACCAAACAATGACGTTAATAATACAGGCCTTCTTCCATATTTGTCACTCAGGTTGCCGATTACAGGAGCAAATAAAAACTGTGTTATTGCATAGGCCGATAATAACCAGGCACCATACGGACTTGCTTCATTTATATCAATATGTTTTAATTCGGAGATTAACCTTGGCATGACTGGAATAATCAATCCCCAACCCATTACATCAATAAGAAGAGTAACGAAAATAAATCCTACAGCTGCTTTGCGGTTATTTGCCATTAAAAATTTATACCTGTTAATGGCACAAAATCGGAAGTTTTTTTGTTTTCGGAATATATTTTTTTAATTCCGGCAAGTTTTTAGACAAACATAATATTAACAAAGCAGAACGACGTTGTTTATAGCCTGCTCCTATCTTTGGAACTAGTTAAGGCAACCGCAATTGCATACCTGCTATCGAATATTTTTTACCATAAAAATAATTATATGAAACTGACCAACTTATTTTGGTCGCATCGTCATCATTATTACTTTTTTCCTGCGTCAGCAGTAAAAAGTTTAAAACAGCACAGGCAGATTATGTCACATTAGAAACAAACTATAAAACACTGGAAGGCGATATGTCTGATTGCAGTACAGAAAAAGCAACACTTGCAAGGGAAAAAGCGGCTTTAGAAAGAGAAATCGCTTTACAAAAAACCCGGATGAAAGATATGGACGATCAGGTGGTTTTTTTGAAATCAAATAACAACCAGGCGTTAAAGCAACTGGAAGATCTTTCTGTGATCACTGCATCGCAAGCTGAGAGTATAAAAAAATCAATGGAAAATATTGGTGCCAAGGATAATTACATTATGACTTTGCAACAGCAAATGGCACACAAAGATTCCTTGAATATGGCATTGGTCATTAATCTTAAAGGAGCTATTGGTAATCTTGATGATGAAGACATCAATATTAAAGTTGATAAAGGTGTTGTTTATATTGATATATCTGATAAATTATTATTTACTTCCGGGAAGTATGATGTGACCAATAAAGCCAAAGTGGTACTTGGTAAAGTTGCAGCCGTATTAAAGAATCAGCCTGATATTGAATTTATGGTGGAAGGTCATACAGACAATGTTCCATTTCGTGGTGGCAGTGGTTTGGTAAAAGATAACTGGGATCTGAGTGTAAAAAGAGCAACTGCTGTAGTACGGCTTTTACAAAATGATTATGGTTTAGACCCTGCAAGAATGGCGGCAGCGGGCAGAGGCGAATACAAGCCAATCGCAGATAATAATACATTAGAAGGAAAAGCAGCAAATCGTAGAACAAGAATTGTAATTCTTACACAACTTGATCAGTTCTTTCAGCTTTTAGAACCGAATAGAAATTAATTAAATATTTTTAAGCAAAGAGCCGTCTCCCCTAAGGCGAGACGGCTCTTTTTTCTATAATACGAATTAAAAACAATTACTGAATAATAGCCTTTACAAATCTTATTTAGCTGTCATCTCTTACAATGGTCGTAGACCTTGACACTTCCTTAGTGGAAGAATTATTACCTCGGAAAATAAGCACTAATATTATTATGAAAATTGCAGCTCCTACCACCCAAACCCAAGGTTCTGTATACCACGTAGTTGTAGTAGTAGTGGTAGTTTTGGTAACATTAGTAGATGTAGTATCCTGAGCTTGTGAAAAAAATTGCATGCCTCCTAAAAAGAAAGTAAAAAATAACAACAGTTTGCTTTGAATGATCTTTTTCATAATTTTTATATTTTAATGTAAAATAGGCTCTTATTATTATATTTAAAAATCAGACCAAAAATATTTTAGCCTGATTAATAAGCTATTCTCTTAAAAAGTGGGGAAGATATTCACCAAAAATTTATTTCGGCCCTTAAAAGGTTCCCCTATTTAAGTTAAGTATACGATCTGGCGATGTAATAATCCTGATCAATAAGCGGCTATTCTTTTTTTTGATACCGATCAAAAAAGGTTGTTCGGTTTTCTTCTGCTCAGCCATACTTCCAGTAAAGCAGTTAGTAATATTAAAGAACCGCCTAATAATATATTACCCGAAGGGTTTTCATTAAGAAAAAAGATACCAAGCAATATACCGACAACTGGTGTAAAGTTGCTGAGAATGCTTACTGTAGAAACGGAAAAATGATTCAGACTTTTAACAAAGAAAGTATGACCCATAGCTGTTGTTACAACGCCAAGGAATATAAGGTAATACCATTCTGTTTTTAATGAGGTAATAGAAACGGGTTGAAAAAAAAGAAAAGGTGTTGTAAGTATCACCACTACCAGCAATTGGTGAAGAATAACTACAAGGCCGTCTTCTGTTGTAGCATATTTTTTCAATAGCAAATTCCGGCCTGCATAAAAAAATGCAGATAATAACCCAATGAGTATGCCTAGTGTATTATCGTTATTGATATCAAAAGCCGGCATCATAATGTAGATACCTGCGATGGCTATTAAAGCCACGGGAATTTGTATAAAACGGAATTGTTTCTTCAGGTAAAAAGGTTCAAGCACTACGGTAATAACCGGATAGACAAACATACTTAGCATAGCAAGAGCAACGGTGGATAGTTGGAGCGAAATAAAATACGCTATCCAGTGTGCAGCCAATAATACGCCGCTTAAAAAAACAAAATTTCTTTTTTTCTTAACAGTAATTCTAAACGATTTTTTACTAAACCAGATGATGAAGAAAAGCAGAATAAAAGCTATGAGAGACCGGAAAAATATTATTGGTACCGGCGAAATATGTATCAACCTGCCCAAAGGCCCAGACGTACCAATAAATAAAATAGAAAGCACTAAAGGAATATAATGCCTGACAGGTTGCGATTGGTGCTGGTTCAAGTAGTGTTTTCTTTTAAGCTGTCCTTGATAAAACTACTTCTCTTCTTCAAACATTCCAGTTTGTTTATTCTTTCTTACGTTATCCCAGTTAAAATAACGGCCGTTCATGGCTACATATACTCCGGCAGGCAATGTTTGTGCAAATGCCAAAGCACTACCAAGGTTAAAGAGTCCGTCGCTACTACCAAATTTTATAGGAATCATAGCACCGGTAAGAATAATTGTTTTGTCTTTTACTTTTTGCGCCAGCATTTTGGCTGTTTCACTCATAGTGTCGGTACCATGAGTGATGACAATTTTATTTTCTTCGCATTGATTACACTGATGGGCTATTAGTTCTCTGTCCTCGTCTGTCATTTCGAGGCTGTCAACCATCATTAATGTTCTTATCTCAACCGACGCTTTATTTCTGCCCATTTCCAGGAGATCATGCAAATGTGTATCATTAAAATAAAGCTGACCAGTAATTTCATTATACTCTTTATCAAAAGTGCCACCGGTTATAAATATGCGGACTGTCATTATAACATTGTTTGGGTGAAGTTAAATCAATCAATTATTACACTGGAAATGTAAAAGAGAAAAGATTTTTTTTATACGCATAAACTGTTATTTTAGCACTCCGATTGCATTATTGCTTTAATTTCTTAGTAATATAAAAAAGAATATGTGGTCTAAGTTCTTTTAGACCCGCCCGCCTGCCCGATCTTATCATTCAGGCGTGGATGAATCGGTCGGACGGGGACAGGGTACAAAAAAATAGGCCCTTCCGTAGAAACGGACTGACCTCTAACGATTGCTTGCCATATGAAATTCTTAAAGAGTAATTGTTGTAGCTGTTGCCAGCTTTGAAGATTTTCGCTTTATATTTGACCTCTAGTTGCCTGCCTTATTAACGATTGCCTGCCTTTGATTAAATCTTCTGACACGAAAGTAGTGTGCAGCACCTTGTCCTTCAAAACATTTACGGCATCATTTCAGCATGCCAAAAGGTCCGGGTTTTTTGCAAAAGCCTTACTGGCAGCAGATTTCAGGAATAACACTTTATGATGCCCAACCACTCAACAGACATATTATTTCAATTGATAAAATCGCTGGAAAAAGCTGAAAAAAGGCATTTTAAGCTCTATATAAAACGTAGTTCGGGCAACGAAGACCTTAAAATCGTCCGTCTTTTTGATGCATTAGACAAATCCAAAGAGTACGAAGAAAAAGCATTGCTCAAAAAACTGAAAGACGTTACCAAGCCTCAGCTGGCAAATCTTAAAACACATTTATATAAACAAGTATTGGCGAGTCTTCGCTTATTAAAAAGTGCAGACAGCCTCGACCTGCAGTTGAACGAACAATTTGATTATGCACATATTTTATATAAGAAAGGATTATTTATTCAAAGCCTTAGAATTATTGAAAGAGCAAAAGAAATTGCAAAAGCCAATCAGAAAATAAATGTCCTTCCGCAATTTATTACTTTGGAAAAACGGATTGAGAATCTGCACATCACCAGAAGTATGCTTGATAAAGCTGAAAAACTGGCAATAGAAACAAAAGAAGTTATTCATCACATCGAATCTGTTTCAAGATTATCGAACCTTGCATTGAAATTATATAGTTGGTATGTAGAGCATGGGCATGCAAGAAACGAAGAAGATGAAAAAGATATTCGTCAGTTTATGAAAGACAATCTTGCAAAAGACAGTTTGAATGAAACGGGGTTTTATGAACGATTGTATCTCTACCAAAGCTATACCTGGTATGCTTTTATCCGCCAGGATTTTTTACAATACTACCGCTACACAAAAAAATGGGTAGATCTTTTTGATGAACAGCCACTGATGATACGAGTGGAAACAGGACACTATATCAAAGGCATTCATAATTTACTGAATGCACATTTTGATTTACGCAATTTCAGGGAGTTTGAAAATGTACTGAAAAAATTTGAAATAGTAGCGCAGACCGACAGGGTAAAAGAGCATGACAGTTTTCGCATCCAATCATTCATTTATATTAGTACGGCAAGAATCAATCAACATTTTATGAAAGGCTCTTTTAATGAAGGACTTTCTTTGATACCTCCGATTGAGGAAAAGTTGGAAGGGTTTCATCTTTTTGTTGATCGGCATCGCATTCTTGTACTCAATTATAAATTCGCCATGCTTTGTTTTGGCAGCGGCGATTATAACCGTAGTATAGATTATTTACAAAAGATAATCAATGATAAAACAAATCTCCGTTACGATCTGCAATGCTATGCAAGAGTTGTACACTTGATGGCACATTATGAATTGGGAAATGATATGTTGATGGAATCGCTAAGTAAATCCGTGTATCGCTTTATGGCTAAAATGAAAAACCTTACGACCGTAGAAGAAGCGATGTTTAAGTTTTTACGTAAATCCATTCTGTTGTCTCCAAGAGAAATAAAACCAGAATTTGAAAAATTATTACACACCATCAAGCACTTGGAAAAAAATCGTTTCGAAACCAGGGCCTTTGCCTACCTCGATATTATTTCATGGGTAGAAGGAAAAGTATACAACAAACCGATGAGTGAGGTTATCCATGAAAAATACCTG
>JBDSUW010000231.1:0-12680 GCA_039927535.1 Chitinophagaceae bacterium
AAAAACCACCATAAGAATATAAATCCCGCCGCTTAAAGCGGGACAATAAGATCATATTGGGAAATGTTAGAAAGAAACTAATACCTCTTATTTTTATAAAATAAGAAAAAATTAAAGCGTACGGGCATGTTATATTACTAGCTATAGATTCAAGTAATTACCAACTCGGACAAATTATCAGGCCTTCTAAAACAGGCATGCTCCTGATTCAGATGTATGATGATTCTTCAGAAAAGATAGATTTGAAAAAGTGAAGAATGTTATTTTTAGTAAACAATAGTATAATCTAACTATTCTGCATACTGAAAAAGTAGAGAGACAAAAGAATGAGCATTTATTTTTATAAAATGACTGCTCCATTTAAAAAAAAGCTCTCCCTATAACTCTTAGATTTACCATACCCGTAGTTGTATTTAAATTTCCCGTTACCGTTAATGGAGGTAGGTTCGCAAACACTTGGGGATTGCAATATTCAGCTGAACCCCACGTAACTGTGAAAGTGCCAGTAAATGACCCGCCGCCCTGCATTATTAATTGTTTAAAATTAATGCCACCCAGATCACCATCTAAATACAAATATGAATGGGCAATAGTTGTTCGAATTTGCATTTGACTACCATACAGTGCACTACTTGATCCGACACTGTCGGCATATTCAAAAACACCGATATTAAATTGACCCAAAGGAAGAAAAATACTATTACCACGCATCCATGTATAATCATAATAAAAACCGATAGGATCTTCCCAAGGATAATTATAATTGTTATAAAAAGTAAATGAGGTGTTTATCATCATGTCTAAATTATATTCAGTTGGAATTCCTGCATTCCCTAAAACATTAATCAACACGGTATCTTTAGAAGAAAGACCAGTTTGGTCTGTTACTGTTAGTTCAAAAGAATGAATACCCCGGGAAAGCTTTTCCACAGGGGATCTCGACGAGTACGAGTGCGCATATTTAATTACAGAGCCTGGCGGGCCGGAAAGAAACTTCCAGGTATAATAAACAATATTATTTTCGGGATCTGATGAGCCGCTACCATTTAAAACTGTATCGATTGTTTTATCATAACACGAAAAAATGGTAGCCGTTACATCAGTGCCAGCATTAGCAATAGGAGTGCTAGCATTAGCAACAGGGGGATTATTGACAGCGATCTCTTTTTTACAAGAATTAAGCAGTAAAAGAATGCTTGCAATAAATGCAAGTTTCTTTAAAAATGGATGAAGTCGTGTGTACATTTTAGAAAGTTTTATGGTGAAAAAAGTCATTAGATAAATCTTGATAATTTTCCAGAACTTAGTTTTCATATTACTCTTTCAAAAATTTTATAAGGTTATTCATATACTTCACTAAATATTTTGGGCTCTGGCTTTGCTAATTTCATTTTCTTTTGGAATGCATTCTATCTATAATGAAAACCCCAACCTGCTTCTATCGGTAAATTAAAGTTTATTGCACTCGCAGCTGTTGCGTAAATACGTATTTCACAATCACCATACCAATAACAACCTGCGCCGTCATCAACTTCAGTATAATAAAATAGCTTGGTTGGCCTGGTTTATCAAATGAAAATATACATGTGGCACTGAGACCCAGTTACTGTCTCCGACAGGCCTTATCCAAGCTGTTTCACCCCTACCCCAATTGAAGTTGTTTGCCGCTACGCTAAGTACGCTGATATACATTGTTCCGTTTCCTGATGGTATCCATCCAGGAAATTTAAAAATATATTGGGGCTCCTGTAATGGAGCCGATCCCTCCTGATTTCTGATTCTTTTTTACAGGAAACAAATAAAAAAACAGCTGCCAAAATTGTTAGTGTGATTTTCAAAATATGCTTCATTATTAAAAGTTTTTCTGGTTTATCCGCAATCATTTACAACTGAACCCGCCAAACCTGGTTTCCTTTAGTTGCATAAACGTTGCCACCGGCGGAAATAATAATTGAACCATCTACTGAAAAAAATTCACTTAGTTCGGAGATTGACCAGGTTTTAGTGGAAGTATCATAAATATCCACAATCTTATCTCCGAAGAAAAGCATTTTATTTCCTAACGGTGCTGCGCCGGCAAGAACAGTAGCTCTGCTAAGACGTTCTATAGACCATGTTTGAGTAGCAATATCATATATATCCACCTTATCAGTATAGTTTGGGTGAAATCCCCCCCCTGCAAAAAAAGCTTTGTTATTCAGTGTAGAAGCTCTGATACCGCCACGGCTTTCACTTAACGATTCTATGGTCCATAAATTGGTGGAAACGTCATATACATCTACATTACTCGTTCCACTACCTGCAATAAATATCTTATTTCCTAATGATGCAGAAGCCAGATTTCTTCTCGAAATACTTAATGTATTAGTTGTCCATGTATTATTAGCCACATCATAGATGTAAGCCTTTTGTGTATATGCATCGCAAAAAATTGCCTTGTTGCCTGCAGCAGCAGTGGTGCCATCCCAACCATTCCTAAACGATACTTCTCCTGGCATTTCAGTAGTACTCCAGTTATTTGTACTTAAATCGTAAATATCAACCCGTGTTGAAAGTGCAATAGCGCCCCAGTATCCACCATCCCAATAATTTCCACCACTCGCAAACAAGATTTTATTTCCAACTACTACGGCTCCAATGTCGCAACGGGCTTCACTTAATTCTGCTGTAGACCATGTTTTGGTGATGATATCATAAATATCCACTCTGGAAACAAGTGGTATAATATTAGACAATGTTTCAAGATTTCCTCCGGCAAAGAAAATTTTATTCCCTGCTGCTACCACAGCTACATTAGCTCTTTTTATAGAAAGCTTCCCCACCAGAGCCAATACTTCTGGATGAACAACATTGATAACAACATTAATAACAACATTGTCAACTGCAGTATCTCCGGAAGCGTTAGTTACTTTTAACTGAAATTGATACACTCCTTTCACCAGGTATTTCACGGTAGTGTTGACAAGCGTTGAATCCAAAATGGCCGACTGATTCGGTCCCGAAATTTGTGACCATTTATAACTGATAATATTGCCTGTTGCACTTCCACTGAGTTCAACACTGTCAGTTGGGAGGATAATTGTTTGATCTACTCCGGCATTGGCAATAGGTAGTTTATTTATTGCAGGTGATGACGTACTTGCAATTTCTTTTTTGCAGGCAATGAAAACTATTGAGAGAAAAAAAATGATCAGGAGCTTGAAATTGAATAAATACTTAATATGCTTCATGATTAAAAGTTTTTCTGATTTTTATTTTTTACACCGTCATTTCCAATGAATAACCTTGAAAGCTGACTAAGGCTATGAAATTCGATATGCGATGCAAAGCAAGTTTCCAAAATTGATTCAATGATTAAAATTTAATGGTAGTAAAGATTTATAATCTCTAATTTATTCTTTCAAAAATTTAATTGTTTCATTCATATGGCCCACTATTCTGTTTCCCTTGTTTGTACCTGCAGAAAGCGAAGGCAAATAATGAATTCCTCCATAAAACCTTGATAGCCCCGCTTCAGTAGCCGCATCATAAAATGAATTGTAGCTGCGTGCGGTCAAGCCAAGAAAGTTAAAAGTGTTATCAGTGTAATGATAATTACCGCCAAATTCACCTGTTAGCACAGCCGCTGCCGCTGATGAAAAAGTTGAATGTGCGGAAGGATATTCGGGATGATTAGGAGTAGTTAAAAAAGAACTCCATGCCGGCTGACCCATGACTGCCCGGATATATGAAATGGGACGAACAAGATTGTAACGATATTTCGAATCCCAGCAACTGATTCTTGAATCACTTTGCGTAATTCCCATTTTAGCATACGCCAATGCAGCTTTATCAAGCATTGATGCATTTCCTTGCGTATTTAATACCTGTACAAGAATAGAAAGCCAATGAGCATGTGTACCTCCGCCTGGTATATCTCTCCAAAATATAGCTTGTGCTCTCTGGTCATTTGTAAGTACAAGGGAAGCATCATAAACCTCTTTAACCATGCCATAAAAAGCAGAAGAGGGATCTGTGGAATATAAGACTGGCGCCGGTAACTGTGATGTAACTATACTACCTGGTACCATCGGCCTGTTTGTTCCCCAAAATGGATTCTGAGGCGCTAAAAAACCATTGGGTGTGGGTTGCCATAACCCAGGCCCGACAGGAATTACATAAGATGGATGCATAGTGAGTGAACCATCTGTTTTTGACCAGTCAAAAACTTTTTGTGCCACAGATTTTCCAAATTCAACTGACCGTTGAAAAATCTCTGTACTTACCTCATCCTGGTAAAGAACTTCAAAAGCATGCTCGAGGGAATCTGTTGAAATTTTGTCGGCCGCAGTAATGCCGGGGTAAAAATATCTTACCATTGCTGCAAGTGTTGCATTGGCACTTGCTCCCCAGTTATATCCATATCCGTTTTGGGCTGATGGCATCGGAGGCATTTGATTAAGCTGACCGGAAAGTGTTTTATATGCCGGCATACCGGGAACCACAGATTCATACAACGCCACACTACTATATGCAAAATGCTGCATCATTATGTAATTGTTGAGCGAGGCATTATTTCGTAACAGCCGCAAATCAAAATTGATCCATGCCTGCAACACATCTGAGGAAAAAGTTTTAGATTGTTTCAAGTGTCCTTTTGCTTGAATGGCTGCAGAATATTCTTCCTGTTGTTGTTCAATTTCTTTTTTGCAGGAATTAAGCAGTAAAAGAATGCTTGCAATAAATGCAAGTTTCTTTAAAAATGGATGAAGTCGTGTGTACATTTTAGTATGTTTTATGGTGAAAAAAGTCATTAGATAAATCTTGATATTTTTCCAGAACCTAGTTTTCATATTACTATTTCAAAAATTTTATATGGTTATTCATATACTCCACGGTTTTATTTCCTATCCACATTCCTGCATTTACCGCTTGCCTGTTTGCAATTCCCGAGTATAACCTGCTTATGCTACCATGTTGATTAGCCTCTTCAAAAGAATTAAAAGAGTATCCCGGGAGGTAGCTTATTCCATTCGTATTAAAAGAATAATTGTATCCAAACATATTGCTCAATACAGCGGCACTGGATGCAAACTGTGGTGAATGTATTTCGGGATAAGTCGGTTGACTGGGCGTGGGAATGAAACTATTCCAGGTAGAAAAGCCCAACAGACTTCTTATATAAGTTACTGGCGCTAACTCATTGTAAAAGAATTTTGCTTTTACCAATGCTATAGCTGCATCTTTATGAACAATGCCCATTTTACAATATGCCAATGCCGCTTTATCTAACATTGCCTGATTTCCCTGTTCTGTTAATACCTTTCTAAGGATATTATACCATAGTATATAACCTGATCCACCCTGTGTGCCTCTCCAGTAATTGACCTGAGCAGTTAATGCCGGGCTTACAATAAGTGATTGCCTTGCGTCATAAACTTCTCTCATATTAATGTAAAAAGCGGAGAAACTGTTGGTAGAATAAGGAACAGGTGCCGGTGGAAAATTTTGATTTAACACACCCGGCATATTGGTACGTATATCGCCAAAATGAACGCCGCGGGCAGGCGAAAAGCCAGTAGGTGTGGGAACCCAAAGCCCAGGTCCTACGGGAGGAACATAAGGAGGATACATATTAAGGGCCCCGTCAGTTTGCGACCAATCGAAAATAAGTTGGGCAACATTTTTTCCATAATCTGAAGATCGCTGAAATGTTAATGCATCTACTTCAACCATGTACCCTGCATTCAAAGCATTTTCAAGTGAGTCTATGGCCAGCTTGTTTGCAGCTGAAATATTTATAAGAAATTTTTTGTAAAGGCTTGCAAGTGTAGCATTCGCAGTAGCTGCCCAATGATAGGCTGATCCCGGAACAACAGAAGGCATCGCAGGCATATTTATTAATTGCCCGTACAAAGATTGGTAACCGGGCATGCCAGGAACTACAGATTCATATAACGCTATTCCAAGGGCAGAATAAAAACGGGGAATGAATACTTCAGCACTCGAATTCAATTCCACGGGTTGCAACAGGATACGATTTTGCATGTCGAGCCATTTAATAACCACTTCTGAAGAAAATGTATTGGTCTGTTTCAAGTGGCCATGTACTTTAATGGGAAATGATTTTAGTTCGGTTACTATAGGGTTGTGTTGTTTTTCATTAATTTCTTTTTTGCAGGAAACAACCAGAAGAATGCAGCATAAAAACAAAACTGAGAGTATTGATAAGTCCTTTGAATGTTTCATATATTTTTTTTAGGAACCAAAAGTATTTCTCAGTCTTACATCAATTTTTTAAATGCGTCTGATTATACATTCTCCGTTATATTCAACATCAGTTATACCCCTTTCACCATTTGTCGCAGAAAAGAAGTCATCAGTCGCAAATGAGAAAAAAAAGTGATGTTTTACATGGGCTATTGCTTAACTTGAGATAATAACTTCAGTGGGTGAATACGTATAACTTCATATTTTCTAATCAGCCACGATACAGCATTTCAAGGCATGCTTTGTTTTGGCTGCTCTGGTATGTTTTTATGTTATTGACGTATCAATTTCCAACCATAGTTTTCCCGGACTGGAATATAAAAGTTAATCTGTACAAAGTGACTAATGATGGCGGGTGGGGAAATTTCATCTACCACAGAGTTATTTTTGCTTTTAGCACAAGTCTTTTAATTGCAATAGCCTTTACTTATTCAATTATTCATTTTATACTCCCCCGCATCATCACTAAAAAAAACTGGGTTATTACAATAGGGATTTGCCTGGTAATATTTTGCTTAACAATAGTTGCACAATATTTCGGCAGCCTGCGTTCCGGCTCAATGCAAAATAATTCAGGTTTTGCTCACCCAGTTTCGAGTGCTTATTCAATAGCCCATGCCTTTAAAATTGTTTTATTTAACTTTCCTACAGTAGCTGGAGTTGCTGTTTCCATCAAATTGCTTAAACGATGGTGGTTAAAACAAAAAGAAGCTGCGCAGGCATCTAAAGAAAAGATAAGTGCCGAGCTGCAATTACTTAAAGCGCAGGTTCATCCCCATTTTCTTTTCAACTCCCTCAATAATATTTATTCCTTTGCACTGGAAGGTTCAGCAAGGGCTCCAGAAATGATTAAAAAATTATCCGGTTTGCTACACTATATGATCTATGAGTGTAAGAAACCTCAGGTGCCGTTAAAAAAAGAATTAAATATGATCGATGATTATATCTCACTGGAAAAAATAAGGTATGGTGAACGATTAAGAGTTGAAATGCAGATACAGCAGGATAGATACCATTACATGATAGCTCCTTTATTGCTGATCCCGTTTGTTGAAAATAGTTTTAAGCACGGTACCAGTAAAATGCTGGCGAACCCTTTTGTGTTTCTTAGCATTACGGGGCAGGATGATATTTTATATTTTAAGCTTACCAACACCAAACCCTCGGGATTGGAAGAAAAATCTGTGTACGGCAACTGTGGTATTGGATTAAAAAATGTAAACAAAAGGTTAGAGTTACTTTATCCACGCAAGCATGAATTACAAATTATTGAAGACGCATCCTCTTTTAGTGTATGGTTGAAAATAGATTTAACATCAAACCCGGATGGAAAAGTAAAAAAGGAATTCAAAAAAGAAATACCTGTTTATGAACTTGCATAAACTTATTTTTTCTGAAAGAAAAAAATACAAGCTCTCCCGCCATATTGTATTCTGGCTGGCTTGGGCATTTTATCTTTTTAGCTCGAAATATTTTTTACCGCAGCCATTTTCTAAAACCAGAGATGCCAGTTATGTTGCTGTGAATTCGGTTGATCTTATTCAATTGCTACTGATCCTGTTCATTCATATATTAGCTTGCTATGCAGTCATATATTATTTGTTGCCCCGGTTATTATTAAAATCAAGATATTTTCTGTTTGCAGTAGGGATAGTGCTTTTAGGATTTGTAATGATAGAAGCAACCCGGTTTATTGATTTAGTTGTTATTCCCTTCATTCAACCTCACATCTTAAATGCTGCGAATGCTGCAATTAAAAAACCCACTTTTTGGGCAAGTATTTCTGCCGGTGGTATCAGTGGTATAAAAATCATTGCCGCTGCCGCCGCTATCAAAATAGGAAAGCATTGGTGGTTTATACATAAAGAAAAAGAACGACTGGAAAAAGAAACAATACAAGCAGAATTGCAATTATTGAAAGCACAGATCCATCCTGGTTTTCTTTTCAATACATTGAATAACATTTATTCATTTGCATTATCAGCTTCTCCTAAAGCGCCGCAAATGCTGCTAAAATTATCCGACATACTAAGCTATATGCTTTATGATTGCAATAAAAGTGAAGTCTCTCTTGAAAACGAAATAAAAATGTTGAAAGATTATATGGCATTGGAAAAAATGAGGTATGGAGATAAATTAGAAATGAACATACAGGTAAAAGTTGATGCCGATTACCACAAAATTGCCCCTCTGCTCTTGCTTCATTTTGTTGAAAACAGTTTTAAACAATGCGGCAATAAAATGACTGAACAACCATGGATTAACCTGGAAATGCAAATTGAAAAGCATGTGCTTGATATGAAGCTCATGAATGGTAAACCTTTGAATTCTGAAATAAGTAATAATGAAGAGGATAATTTAAACCAGGCAAAAAAATTATTACAATTATTATACCCCAATAGTCATAAATTGAAAATAACAGAGGAACCGGAAATAATGATGATAAGTCTGCAAATAGAATTACATTATATGTCAGAACAAGATGAAAACTTAGGAACAGAAAATACAACAAATGAATTATTGCCAATCGCACGTCTTGTGGGAATATAAAATTCTTCCCTCAGGATAACATACAACCAATGACAGCAATATAATGACAGCAATAAAAAAAATAAAATGCCTTATTATAGATGATGAGCCCCCTGCACAACTTGTATTAAAAAAATATATTGAGCAGGTGGTTTTGCTCGAGTTATCAGGCCAATGCAATAGTGCAGTGGAAGCTATATCTTTTCTTCAAAGACAATCTGTTGACCTCCTATTTCTTGATATACAGATGCCTGGACTATTGGGAACAAACTTTATCCGGACTCTCAACAATCCCCCGAAAGTAATTTTTACTACTGCTTACAGAAAATTTGCGATAGAAGGATTTGAACTGAATGCAGTAGATTATTTGCTGAAACCTTTCAGCTTTGATCGTTTTATAACAGGCGTAAATAAAGTTTTACAACTCAATCTTCAACCTGCAAATACAAATTCATACTCAGCAGAAAGTACTGCGGAAGATAATCATCCTTTTCTGTACCTGCGTGTAGAGAGGAAAATGGTTAAGGTTCTATTCAATGATATCTTATACATCGAAAGTCTTAAAGACTACATTAAGATTGTAACTGGTACTAAAACTATTGTAACACGCCACTCAATTTCTTCACTTGAAGAGATGCTGCCAAAAAAATCTTTCCTTCGGATTCACCGCTCATATATTGTTGCCATAGATAAAATTGATTCTTTTAACGGCGAAATAATTGACATAGCAAAAAACGAATTACCGATTGGTAGATTATTTAAGCATGGTGTCAGCATTCAGCTGAGTAAATAACTTCAGGACAAGACAACTGCATGAAAAGGACATTTCTGTATACAGTATTAATTATCTTTGCTTTGATTAGTTTACAAATGCATGTGCATGCACAAGCAATCATCAAAGGAAAAGTAACAGGAAATGGAGAACCATTGCCTTATGCTTCTGTATCGATTGGAAACAAAATTGTTCTCTCCGGTTTGCACGGTGAATTCTTATTTTCGGTAAGTCCCGGTGTTTATACGATCATCATCAATCATACCGGATATCAAAAAATAATGCAGCACATAAAAATAGAAACAAGCACTACTGATACAATTGATTTCATAATGACACCTGGCGAAAAAATGGGTGAAGCAGTGGTGCTTGGCTCACGCAATTTTATACAAAGAAGCAACCTGTATACACCCTTTCCGGTAGATGTTCTTTCATCCAAAAATTTATTGCATACCGGACAAGCGAGTCTTACCCAAATGTTGAATTTTTCAGCGCCTTCTTTAAATGTATCGCAGCAGTTAGTTAATGAACCAATCACACTCCGTGGCCTTGACCCTGACCATGTGCTGATACTTGTAAATGGCACCCGTTATCACAATATGGCATATTTAAATGATGGAAGAGTGAGAGGCATTCTTGGCAAGGGCTCTGTTGCCAATGACCTGAATGCAATTCCATTTTCTGCAATAGAAAAAATTGAAGTCCTTCGTGATGGAGCATCAGCACAATATGGCTCCGATGCTATTGCAGGGGTTATCAATATCATTTTAAAAAGATCAATTGATAAAACATCCGTTCAACTTCATTCAGGACAAAATTATCGTGGCGATGGAGAAAACATCAGCATGGGAATCAACCGTGGCATTTCATTAAAGAAAAAAGGATCTCTGAATTTATCTGCAAACTTTCAGTATCGAAATCCAACTTACAGAGGAGGAGAATTCAAAGGAACCGTATATAAAACCATACCACCCACTGCCACCCATATTGATAGTGTAAGAATAATTTCTCAAGATGACTCTATCGTTGAGGCAAGAAATTTTAACAGAAAGAATGTCAGCAATGCCGGCACATCAAAACTTAGAGGTTTTGGAGTATTAGTTAATGGTAATTATATAATTAAGAAAAGTACAGAATTGTTTTGGACGGCTTCAGCAAATAATCGCAAAACTAATTTCATTGGTAGTTACATATTGCCGAAAAATATCAGTCGGGTAAATACAGATTTATTTCCTGATGGCTTTAAGGGAATTCCAAATCATAACAGCTGGGATGTTTCCGGAATTGCCGGCGCAAAAGGTGAAATAAAAAAATGGCATTGGGAATATAGCAGTGCATACGGGAATAATACAGACAGGTATTATGCAGAAAATACAGACAACCCATCTCAATTTTTTACACTCGGCAAAAATGCACCTACGAGTTTTTATACCGGTACTCTTATTTATCAGCAACTAACCAATAATATAAATTTCTCAAAACAGTTGTTTGAAAGATCTACCTGGATTAAATTAATTAACATTGCTTTTGGCGCTGAAACCAGACTGGAGAATTATCGTATTAAAGCAGGTGAAGAAGCTGCATGGAAAAACTATGATTCGCTCGGCAGAAAATTCGGAGGCGCACAACATGGCTTGATTTTTCAACCCGGAGATGTGGTTAATAAAAATCAAAATGAAGTGGGGGGGTACATTGATGTTGAGGCAGAAATTAAAAATCATCTTTTACTTAACCTTGCAAGCCGGTATGAATACTACAGCAGTTTTGGAGGCAACCTGGCAGGCAAACTAGCTGCCCGCTACAAATTTACTGATCACTTTTCTTTACGCAGCTCAATAAGTAACGGATTCCGTGCACCATATTTGCAGCAACGATATTACAGTACAACCACCAAGGGTGTAAGATTTGATAATGGTAGCATTGTTCCCGTTACCAACGGCATCTTCAATAATAACAGTATAGTTGCACAAGCTTTTGGAATTCCTTCTCTTCAACCCGAAAAGTCAGTAAATTTTACTACAGGATTTACTGCAGTATTATCAAATCACATAAGTTTTACAGTGGATGCTTATTGGATCCAGATCAAAAACAGAATTGTTCTCAGTGGAGTATTTGATAGAAAGATCAACAAATATGTAGATAGTATCCTTTTTTTAAATAATGCATCAATAGACCAGCTACAATTTTTTTCCAATGCCATTAATACAAGAACTCATGGAGTGGATATAGTTTTTAATGGGAATTGGAAAATAAAAAAATCAAACCTTGCGATAATGTTAACTGGTAATTTTACACAAACCCATCTTTTTGGACCCATAAAAACAGCAGGTAAACTCAGGTTAGATTCAATGAATAACAATACACTTTTCAGCAGAGAAGAAATCGTTAAGTTGGAAGAGGGTCAGCCATCGGGTAAGGTAATACTATCCTTAAACTATAAAGTAGGTAAGTTTGGAATTTTGTTCCGAAATTCCCGGTTTGGCAGAACAACTATGCCCTTCAACAACATTCGCCCTGATGAACATTTTTCACCCAAAATTCTCACAGACTTCAGCATTACTTACACACCTAATACTTGGGTATCTATTACAGCAGGAACAAATAATATTTTTAATGTTTATCCAGACCGCATAAAAGATTATAGGAATACCGGTGATGGGATCTTTTTATATGGCCCAGAAGCTATGCCGTTCGGATTTAATGGCGGGTATTATTTTGTGAATATGGCATTAAATTTTTGATTCCTCTTTTAAAACTATTACTTCCTGCTCCACACAATTAAAATCACACTTAGAAATCATTAAAAAATTATTTATTTTAAGATAAGGAATTGCAAACCAAAGTTAAAAGGTGGGGTCCAGGAATTGTAGTTTAACTCCAAAAAAATCAACTACTTCATTTTGTTGCCGATGCCGCTTTTTTAGTATTAAACAGTTCGTGGACATATCCGCAGGAGCTATAAATAGCTGCATATTTAGAGTAATTAAAATCACAATTATCAAAAAAAAAGCCTCTCAGAATAATCTGAAAGGCTTTTAATAAATATGGCAGTTACCTACTCTCCCGCATTGTTGTGCAGTACCATCGGCCATGAGGGGCTTAACTTCTCTGTTCGGTATGGGAAGAGGTG
>JBDSUW010000232.1:0-8323 GCA_039927535.1 Chitinophagaceae bacterium
AATTAGCCTTTATCTAAAATCTCATTTTCCTTACGTCTTGCTCCTATATTTGTCGGAGCATCTTTATCTGAACAGAAAAGATTATTTCATCAACAGACTCCGGCTCAAGGCCGGAGTGACGGTATAAAATAATTATCCCTTATCTAAAATTTCATGTCCCAGTTTATCTCTTTTTGTTTGCAAATATTTTTCGTTATGCGGATTAGATTCAATTTCAATTGGAATATTTTCTACTATTTCCAAACCATATCCAATAAGCCCTACTCTCTTCTTTGGGTTATTCGTCATCAATCTTAATTTATGAATGTTTAAATGACGAAGCATTTGTGCACCCAACCCATAATCCCGTTGATCCATTTGAAATCCAAGGTGAAGATTGGCATCCACTGTATCCATACCTTGCTCCTGCAAACGATAAGCTTTTAATTTGTTCAAAAGCCCTATCCCTCTTCCTTCCTGATTCATATATAATATTGCACCCTTGCCTTCTTCCTCTACCATTTTCATAGCCGCATGAAGTTGTTCTCCACAATCACAACGAAGAGACCCAAGAATATCCCCTGTAAAGCAAGAAGAGTGAACTCTTGTTAATACTGGTTCATCTATACCCCATGTTCCTTTTATTAATGCAAGGTGTTCGTTGGTAGAATTTTTTTCTGCAAAAGCCACCAATTGAAAGTTGCCAAACAGAGTCGGCATATCCACTCTTACAATTTCCTCAATAAGTGAATCGCTCTTTATTCTGTATTCTATAAGGTCTTTAATAGAAATAATTTTAAGATCAAATTTCCGGGCTATCTCAATTAGTTCAGGTAATCGGGCCATTGTTCCATCTTCATTAAGTATTTCAACAAGAACACCCCCAGGCTCAAAACCAGCAATCCTGGCGAGATCAACCACAGCTTCAGTATGGCCTGCTCTTCGAAGTACACCTCCTTTTTTAGCCCGCAACGGGAAAATATGTCCCGGCCTGCCCAAGTCTGCTGAGTTTGTAGTTGGGTCAATAAGTGCTTGTATTGTTTTTGCTCTGTCGTGTGCAGAAATTCCTGTGGAACATCCATTACCTAATAAATCAACTGAAACAGTAAACGCAGTCTCGTGTAAGGCGGTATTATTATTTACCATAAGTTCAAGCCCAAGCTCATCACACCTTTCTTCAGGTAAAGCGACACAAATTAGGCCCCGCCCATGTTTGCTCATAAAATTGATAACTTCCGGGGTTACATTCCGTGCAGCGGTTACAAAATCACCTTCATTTTCACGGTCTTCATCATCCACCACTACTACCAGTTTTCCGGCTTTAATATCTTCCATTGCGCTTTCGATAGAATCTAACATTTTACCAATTTTCTGCAAAAGTAAAACAAAGAAGTTGTCCATAAAGATTAAAGCACTAAAGGCAGCGAAATTCCTTTCAATACTGTCCTCTAAGTAGGAATGTACATAATCACATTTTGTTAATATTTACATATTTTTTATTAGAAATTTTTCCCTTTCTTTGCTCCCGAAAATATAAAACTATGCTTAAGAGAAAACTTATTTTATTTATAGCGATTTTGGCAAGTACACTTATTAATGCACAGATTACAACTTCGTCTGTTGCCGGAACTGTTCTGAGTTCATCTAATGAGGAATTAGTGGGAGCTTCTATAGTAGCTACTCACCTGCCATCAGGCACAAAATACTCTACTATTTCAAGAAGTGGGGGAACCTTTACTATACTTAATATGCGGGTAGGAGGACCTTATACTATTGAAATAAGTTTTGTGAATCATGATAAAGAGGTAAGTGAAGATATTTATCTGAAACTTGCTGAAACTTTTACCCTTACATCAATTTTAAGAAAATCTGAAAAAAATCTTGAAAATGTTATAGTTACGACTTCCAGAAGAAGTTCTATTTTTAATGCGAATAGAACAGGTGCCGTTACAAATATTGGTCTCAACCAGATTGGTCTTGCGCCGTCTATCAACAGAAGCCTGAATGACCTTACACGTATAACACCACAATCTAACGGAGCTGCCATTGCCGGGGGTAATTATCGTCAAAATAATTTTACAATAGATGGTGCTGATTTCAATAATAGTTTTGGTATTGGTGGCAACCTACCTGCAAATGGTGCTCCCATTTCCATTGAATCTATCGGGGAAATTTCAGTTAGCCTTACCCCTTTTGATGTTCGCCAATCCGGTTTTATAGGAAGTGCCATCAATGCTGTTACCAGGTCCGGTACAAATACTTTCAGCGGTTCTGTATATACTTTTTTCAGAAATGAAAAAAACAGGGGTGATGAAGTTGGAGATGTAAAATTTATCCGCCCTTCAGAAAATTATAACCAGAAAGGTTTTCGCCTGGGTGGGCCAATTATCAAGAATAAGTTGTTCTTTTTTATCAATTACGAAACAGAAACACAGCCAAAATCTATCCAGACAAGATTTGCATCTACTTCAGCCAATCCATATGGAAGTGCTGATAATATTGCCCGTCCTACAGCAGACTCTTTAAATATTATCCGGAAATATCTCCTTGATACCTATGGTTACGAAACAGGAGCTTATGACGGTTATACACCAGAGATTACCCGTACAAAATATCTTGCCCGTCTTGATTGGAACATTAATCAAAAACATAAACTAAATGTACGTTATAGCCAGGTGGAAGGTGGAGAACCTAATCCTCTTAGCAGCTCTACCGGAGGTACAGGATTTACTTATCCAAGTGGTTTAGGACGGACAAATAATAATTCACTTTGGTTTCAAAATTCCAACTATTTTCAGGGAGCCAATTTTTATTCTTTTGCGGCAGAATTAAATTCCACTTTCGGAAGAGTGTCTAATACTTTAAGGGGTACTTACACTTTCCAGAATGACTCCCGTACCACTGAAAGTCCGAAAACTAAATTTGGAACCGAAATGCCGCTTGTAGATATCTTAAGTTCAACTTCTGTTACCACTCCCGCTCCCTATACTACTTTTGGATATGAACCATTTAGTTTTGGAAACCTTCGTAAAGTAAAAATGTATTCTATTGTTGATAATTTAAGTTGGAACATTAATAAACATAGCTGGACGGCCGGTGTACAAGTTGATTTAAGTGAAACCATCAACGGATTTCAGCGTTTTGCAGCAAGCTACTATGTTTTCAATACCTGGTCTGATTTTATAAATGGAAAAGATCCCCGGGATTTTGCTTATACTTATTCCCTTTCCAAAGACTTTGCTCCTGCCTTTTCCGCCTTCAAATTTGCACAGGTATCAGCTTATATACAGGATGAAATAGCTGTAAATAAACAATTTCAGTTAACTGTGGGATTAAGAGTAGATCAGCCTTCTTACCCTAGTGTTCCCCAGGTTCTGACACATCCTCTAGTAGCTGGATTAACGTTTGCTGATGGTAGAAAAGTGAATACCGGCACACTTCCTTCCAAGCAATTAATGTGGTCTCCACGGGTAGGATTTAACTGGGATTTATATGGCGATCGTTCTTTTCAGATAAGAGGTGGTACAGGGATTTTCACTGGCAAAATTCCTTTCGTATGGATTGTTAGTCAGTCGGGAGATAATGGACTGCTACAAGTTACCCAATCCTTTAATGGTCTTGCCAATAATGTTAACCGTCCTTTTAGCCCTGATCCAAGAGCTTATTATCCTGCAACCGTTCCGGTGGCAGGAACTATTGTACCCAGTACAGTAACTGCATTAGATGAAAATTTCAGAAATCCTCAATCCTGGAAATCCAGTCTTGCTTTTGATACTAAACTTCCTTGGGGTATGGTAGCCACCGTAGAAGCACTTTATACAAAAGATTTAAACACTGCTTTTTTTGATAATGTGAATCTGGTTACACCCTCAGCCTTAAATGTTGCTGGCTATCCCGATAACAGAGTTATTTATCCCGTAAGCAATACACTGAAATATATCAATCCGCTTACAAACGGAGGTGTTCCAAGTGCAACCGGAACTGCTGGATTTAACCCTATCGTTATTCGTAATGAAAAAAAGGGTTACTATTTCTCTTTAACAGGAAAAATTGAAAAACCATTGAGTAAAGGTTTTAGTGCTTCTATAGCTTATACAAAATCTTTAGCCGACAATCTTTCTGACGGTGGTGGGGATCAGCCATTAAGTGCCTGGCAAGGTACAACTACAGTCAACAGTGCCAATACACCAACGTTAGGATACGCAAATTATGTGGTTCCTGATAATGTGGTTGCATTCGTTTCATACCGCAAAGAATATATAAAGCATCTTGCCACTACTATTGCTATTTTTTACAACGGATCAATCGGAGGAAGATTCTCCTATGTATATGGTGCAGATTTCAACCGCGATGGTGTAAGTAATAATGACCTTATTTACATTCCAAAGGATGGGACCAATACCTCTGAAATTAAGTTTGTAGCGCAAACGATTAGTGGTGTAACATACAGTCCCGCTGAGCAAGGCCAGATGTTTGAAAAATATATTCAACAGGATAAATACCTGAACAAATACAGAGGACAGTATGCTGAAAGAAATGGTACACAAATACCATGGCGTAGCCAGGTAGATGTAAAGTTTGTGCAAGAAATTTTTGTAAAAACAGGAAAAAACAAAAATTCTCTTCAGTTTACCTTAGATATATTCAATTTCGGCAATCTTATAAATTCTGATTGGGGAAAGTCAAAAACTATCAATGCTTCTTCTATTCTCATTCCAACAAACCCTACAGCCCTGGTAGCAGGTGGTAACGTAGTACCTACATTTAGATTGGCAGCCAGCCAGGGTGTACCTGTTACGACAACTTTTAGGGACAATGTAAGTGTATTCTCTACTTATTCTATGCAATTTGGATTGAGATATAATTTTAATTAATCACTTAAAAATTATATAAAAAAAACATTCTGTTATGCAGAATGTTTTTTTTTATAAGAATTATTATTTTTTTAACTCCCCCAACCCCATTTCAAAAAATCAGGAAAAGCTCTTGCCCAGGTGGGTACATCATGCCTGCCATCGGGCATTTCTAAATAATGAATATCAGTTTCTTTGCTGTATCCTTTCTCTTCCAGTTCTGTTATAATATCTAATGTATCCTCAATAGAATCAATAATACCATTATTATTTCTGTCCTTGGTTTCATCCATATTGCCGCACTGAAAAAAGAATTTAAGCCAGGGAGCATAATTCCCGTTCCTTATTTGCTGATGCATGATGCGGTGTTTATCATCATCATATACTAACTCTGTCTGATCAATATTTCGCCACCATAACGAACCGGAAAACACACCAACTTTTGAAAATTCAGCAGGATGATTCCATACAATATCCAGTGCCGATAAGCCGCCCAAGGAAAAACCGGCAAATGCTTTCTCCTTAAAAGAGGTGATGGCAAATTTTTCTCTTATAAAAGGAATCAGCTCTTCAAAAATGAATGAGGTATATAAAGAAGCCTTGGCACCACGACCGAGATAATCCGGTTCACCGGCAATACCGTATTCCATTCTTCTGTCTGCACTGCAATGCATGGCTACACAAAGCAAAGGTTCCGTTATCATTTCAGCTGTGTATAACTTATCAAGAATGGATTCGAAGTCCATTTTGACAAGATCCTGCCCATCATTAATTAATAATAGATTTAGTGCTGAAGTGTCATTCAGCTTTCGAGGTAAATAAAAATCAACTTTTACCTCTCTGGCCAGATAAACAGACTTGAGAGTTGTTTTTTCGCAAAGGATCCCGGATTCATTTGCCAATTGCATGACGGCAAAAATAAGGATTTCATAATAATTTTCGATTTTACCGTTGATTATTCAACAAGCCGATAAAACACTGCTTATAATTTGTTATATTGATACCGAAAAAATAAATTTGGTAAAAGCAGAAGCTATTTCTGTTTATTATCAACTTTTCCAAATCAATAACAAACAATAATTATGAAAAAAATCGGCATTCTGCATGGTAAGGAAAGATCTTTCCCTGAAGCATTTGTAGAAAGAGTAAATAGTAAAAAAGTTCCCGGTGTAATGGCCGAGCCTGTACAAATAAGCAAAGCAATGCAAGGGGTACATTGTGGATACGATGTAATTATTGATCGTATATCACAGGACATTCCTTTTTATCGCACCTGGTTAAAGAATGCAGCCGTTACTGGCACTGCAGTCATTAATAACCCATTTTGGTGGAGTGCAGATGATAAATATTTCAATAACTGCCTGATGACGAAAATAGATGTGCCTGTTCCAAAAACAGCAATACTGCCATCAAAAGAATTACCGCCGGATACCACTTCCGAATCTTTTAGCAATCTTGCTTATCCATTGGATTGGGATGCAATTTTTAAATACGTTGGCTTTCCTGCCTATATGAAACCTTATGCAGGTGGCGGATGGAAAAGTGTTTACAAATTAGAAGATGCTGAAGACTTTTTTAATAAACATACGGAAACAGAGCAATTGGTAATGCTGCTGCAAGAAGAAATTGTTTTTACTGAATATTATCGTTGTTATTGTATCGGTGGCAAGCATGTTCGCATTATGTCTTATGAGCCAAGAAATCCACACCATCTTCGCTATGTGGCGGACTTTCAGCCATCACCAGAAAGATTGAAACAAATGACAGACATTGTTCTTCGCATCAATGAATACCTGGGCTATGATTTCAATACAGTGGAATTAGCCATAAGAGACGGCGTTCCGTATGCAATTGACTTCTGCAATCCTGCACCGGATGCAGAAAGAACAAGTGTAGGTGATGAAAACTTTGAGTGGGTAGTAGAAACATCAGCTAATTATGCTATTGAAAAAGCACTGGAAAATAAAGAAGGGCAAGACAATCTTACCTGGGGCGAATATATAAAGAGAAGCAGCAACAAGATGCCATTGATATAATGAATAAACTGACAATTTATAATATTGATGATGACAGCTACAGCAAAGTAGAAGAACCAGATTCGTCTGTTAATTATACGTATGCCGATTACCTACAATGGCAGTTTGAAGAAAGGCTGGAATTGTTTCGGGGAAAGATATTTAAACTATCTGCCCCTAATACAAGGCATCAACAGATTTCTCTAACTATTGGCTCAACGTTCCATTCATTTTTAAAAAGCAAAAAATGCCAGGCATTCATAGCGCCGTTTGATGTAAGGCTGCCGGTAAAAAATAAAAAGAAAGATGATGAAGTTATTACAGTGGTGCAACCAGACATCTGCGTAATTTGTGATGAAACAAAAATAGACACCCGTGGTTGCTGCGGAGCACCAGATCTTGTTGTAGAAATCCTTTCACCCGGCAATTCCAAAAAAGAAATACGGTTAAAGCATGAATTATATGAAGAAGCTGGTGTTAAGGAATATTGGATAGTAAACCCCGTTGAAGAAAATATTGTTGTTTTTATATTAAATGAGAATGGAAAATTTTCCGGTCTTAAAATGTATGCTGGTGATGACACCATAGAAAGCATTGCAGTGCCGGGATTAAACATTAATCTGACCGAAATTTTTACCAATTAATAATTATGAACCTGAACTACAAAAGCTTTACCCTCGGCGTAGAAGAAGAGTACATGGTACTTGATAAAGAAACTTTTGAACTGAAAAGTCATGAACAAAAAATTGTGCAGGAAGGGCAAAAGATAATTAAGGATAAAGTAAAGGCGGAGATGCACCAGGCAGTGGTGGAAGTGGGTACAGATATTTGTGCTGATATAGATGAAGCATTTACAGATGTATCTACTTTACGAAAAACAATCGGAGGTATTGCGCATGATCTCGGTTTTACCATGGGAGCATCCGGTACACATCCATTCAGCCATTGGGAAAGCCAGTTGATAACAGATCATGCACGGTATAGTGAAATTGTAAACGAATTACAGGAAGCTGCCCGTAGCAATTTAATTTTTGGTTTGCATGTGCATGTAGGAATGGAAAACAGGGAAATGGCCAATCATATTGCCAACAGTACCCGTTATTTTTTGCCCCATGTATTTGCACTCAGTACCAACTCTCCTTTTTGGGAAGGAAGAAAAACAGGTTATAAATCATACCGCACAAAAGTATTCGACAAATTCCCCCGCACCGGCATACCCGGCACTTTTGAAAGTATAGAAGCCTACGATAATTATGTGAAGTTGCTTATTAAAACAAACTGTATTGACAATGCTAAAAAAATATGGTGGGACTTAAGAGTACATCCATTTTTTAACACCGTTGAATTCCGCATTTGCGATATTCCGATGACGGTGGATGAAACCATTACCATTGCTGCATTGTTTCAGGCAATTTGTGCAAGAATTTATATGCTTCGTTCCAAGAACCTGAATTTTATTCAATACCACAGAGCATT